>JBKHEO010000009.1:0-52182 GCA_046540755.1 Halomonas sp.
CCCCCATCAGCACCAGCATGGGGACGATGAGCAGCAGCAGTCCCAGTCTCAGCATCTCAGGGCCTCGGGCAGTCGGGTGTGCGGCCGGCCTGGCGGGCGCGCTCGTAGCGGTCCAGGGCGTCGTCCATGCGCGCCTGGAGCGCCTGGGTGCGCTGGCCGTGGCTCGGGTGGCTGGAGAGCCAGGCGGGCGGGCGGGCCCCGCCCTGGGCGCTCATGTTCTCCCACAGCGCCAGGCTGGCGCGGGGGTCGAAGCCGGCGTCGGCCATCAGGCGCAGGCCGAGCTCGTCGGCCTCGCTCTCGTGACGCCGCGAGAAGGGCATCAGGATGCCGTACTGGGCGCCGAGGCCCAGCGCCCCCATCATCTGCTCCCCGGCGGGTCCCTCCATGCCCGAGACCGACGACAGGACCGAGAGCCCGAGCTGGGTCGCCGTCTGGGTGGAGACACGCTCGTTGGCGTGGCGGGCCAGCACATGGGTGATCTCGTGGCCGACCACCGCCGCCAGCTGGTCCTGGTCCTCGGCGATCTCCAGCAGGCCGGTGTTCACCCCCATGTAGCCGCCCGGCAGGGCGAAGGCGTTGGCGCTATCGTCCTCGAAGACGCGGATCTGCCAGTCCTGGGAGCGGCGCTGCTCCTCGGGCAGGGCGGCCACCAGGGCATCGGCCACGCACTGCACGTAGCGCTGGGGGGCGCCGCCCAGGGTGCGGCGGTCCTGCTGGTACTGCTCGAAGGCCTGGGCGCCCATCTGGTCGAGCTGGTCGTCGGAGGCCAGTGTCAGCTGCTGGCGTCCGGTGGGCGAGGTGGCACAGGCGGCCAGGGTCAGGCCGAGGGCGCCGACGGCGAGGGGCGTGATCCAACGCATGGGGATCTCCTGGGTGGGCGGTGGCATCCAGCCTGGTAAGACGCTGGACGGACGTCCGAGTTCGCCACAAGATACCCGGTACGCCTGCAAGGTCAACGATAGAAATGAGCGACCTGGAGAAGGAGAGCACCATGGACGCCGAGCTGTCGCGTCGCCTGCTGAACCTGCTGGACCACGTCGAGCACTGGCTGCCGCCGGCCCCGGTGGAGGTGGACTGGTCGCGGGATCTGGCCGCCCTGTGGCAGCGCCACGCCCTGGGCGGGCGCCTGCTGCCCGTGCCGCCCCGGGACGCCCTGAGCCTGGACGACCTGCTGGGCATCGAGCGCCAGAAGCTGGCGCTGGTGGACAACACCCGCGCCTTCCTGCAGGGCCACCCGGCCAACCATGCGCTGCTGTGGGGCTCCCGGGGCAGCGGCAAGTCGTCGCTGATCCGCGCCCTGCTCAACAGCCTGGCCGGGGAGGGGCTGCGCCTGGTCCAGGTCGACCGCCACGACCTCGCCAGCCTGCCGATGCTGGTGGAGCAGCTGCGCCATCACGACCACCGCTTCGTGGTCTACTGCGACGACCTCTCCTTCGAGGGGCACGATGACGCCTACAAGGCGCTCAAGAGCGTGCTCGACGGTGCCCTGACCGGACCGCCGCCCAACGTGCTGCTCTATGCCACCTCCAACCGCCGCCACCTGCTGCCGGAGTCGATGAGCGACAACGAAGGCTCACGGCTTGTGGGCGACGAGCTCCACCACGGCGACGCCGTGGAGGAGAAGATCTCGCTCTCCGACCGCTTCGGGCTCTGGCTGGGCTTCCACCCCTTCAACCAGGATATCTACCTGGAGGCGTGCTGCCATTGGGTCACCCAGCTGGGGCGACGCGAGGACTGGGGCGCCGAGGCCCGCGCCGAGGCGATCCGCTTCGCCACCCTGCGCGGCGGGCGCAGTGGCCGCGGCGCCTGGCAGTTCGCCACCCAGTGGGTGGGCCGCCGGCGCCTGCACGGGAAGTAGGGAGGGGCCTCTCGACGGCGGCGCCGAGTCGACCGGCTACCCCTGTTTCCCCGCGGCATCAGCGGCGGCTCCGGCGCGCCTCCTTGGTTCGGCCCAGCTCGCGCTGCTTGGCCTTCTCGCGGTCGCTGGCGCCGGCCAGCTTGTCGAAGGGGTTCCGGCCGGAGCGGAACTCGAAGCGCATCGGCGTGCCGCGCACCTTGAGCACCTTGCGGAAGGTGTTGGTCAGGTAGCGGCGATAGGCCTCGGGCAGGGACTCGGTCTGGTTGCCATGGACCACGATGATGGGCGGGTTGCTGCCGCCCTGGTGGGCCATGCGCAGCTTGATCCGCCGGCCGCGTACCATGGGCGGCTGGTGGGCCTCGGTGGCGTCCTGGAGGATGGTGGTCAGGCGGTTGGTGGACCAGTGGGCATTGGCCGAGGCGAAGGCGCGCTCGAGGGAGGGGTAGAGGTCCCCCACCCCGGTGCCATGCAGTGCCGAGATGAAGTGCAGGTCGGCGTAGTCGGCGAAGCCCAGGCGGCGCTTGATCTCGGCACGCATCCGCTCCCTGGCCTCGCTCTCCAGGCCGTCCCACTTGTTCACCGCCAGCACCAGGGCGCGGCCGGTGGTCAGCACATAGTCGAGCAGGTGCAGGTCCTGCTCCACCAGACCCGAGCGCGCATCCAGCACCATGATGGCGACATGGCACTCCTTGATCGCCTCCAGGGTCTTGATGATGGAGAACTTCTCGGCCACCTCGCGGACGTTCTTGCGGCGCCGGACGCCGGCGGTATCCACCAGCACGTAGGGCTTGCCGCGCCGCTCGAAGGGGATCTCGATGGCGTCCCGGGTGGTGCCCGCCTCGTCGAACACCACCACCCGCTCCTCGCCCAGCAGGCGGTTGACCAGGGTCGACTTGCCCACGTTGGGGCGGCCGATCACACCGATGCGGATGCCCTTGGTGCCGGTATCCGCCGGGATGCTCTCGTCGCGCTCCGGGAAGGGGGCCAGCACCTCGTCGATGAGGGCGGTGACGTTGCGGCCGTGGGCGGCGGCGATGGGCCGCGGCTCGCCCAGGCCCAGCTCCCAGAACTCGGCGGTGGCGCTGTCCTCGTCGAGGCCGTCGGTCTTGTTGACGACGAGCCAGGTCTTCTTCTGGTTGACCCGCAGGTGGTTGGCGATGGCCTGGTCGGCCACGCTCAGCCCGGCTCGGGCGTCCACCAGGAACAGCACGATGTCGGCCTCGTCGATGGCCGCCAGCGACTGCTCGGCCATGGCGGCGTCGATGCCATCCTCGTCGCCGCTGATGCCGCCGGTGTCGATCACCGTGTAGGCCTTGCCGCCGAGCAGGCCGTTGCCATACTTGCGATCCCGGGTCAGGCCCGGGAAGTCGGCCACCAGGGCGTCACGGGAGCGGGTCAGGCGGTTGAAAAGGGTCGACTTGCCCACGTTGGGGCGGCCGACCAGGGCGATCACGGGGGTCATCGAATGTCCAGGGTCTCGAGGCTGCCGTCGTTGGCCAGCACATGGATGCGGTTGTCCTCGGTAACCGGGCGCACGCCGATGCCGGAGCCGTCGATGCGTTCGCGGGCGCTCACCTCGCCGCTGCTTGCGTCGATCAGGTGCAGGTAGCCGTCGAAGTCGCCGAACACCAGCTGGCCGTCGGCGTAAGCCGGGGCGGTGGGCTGGCGCCCGCGCAGGACGTCGCTGCGCCACTCCTCGTCGCCGCTGTCGGCGTCCAGCGCCAGGATGCGCCCGGACTCCTCGACCACGTACAGCCGGTTGCCCACCACCACGGGCGTGGAGAAGCTGGAGAGCTCCTTGGTCCACAGCGGCTCGCCGCGGGTGGCCTGCAGGGCCACCAGGCGGCCGTTGTAGCTGGTCACGAAGAGGCGGCCGTCGGGGGTCAGCACCGGCTGGGCGGCGATGTCCACCAGGCGCTCGATGTCACTGCGGCCCTCGGCCATGGCGATGCGGCGCTCCCACAGCGGCTGGCCGTTGCGGTTGTCGAGTGTCACCAGGCGGCCATTGGCGAAGCCGGCGAAGGTGACCGGGTCGATCGTCGTGGGCGTGCCGGTGCCGCGCAGGGTCAGCGAGGGCAGGTTGGCCTGGTAGCTCCAGCGCTCCTCGCCGCTGGTGCGGTCCAGTGCGGTGATGGTGCCGTCGATGCTCTGCACCACCAGCAGCTGCTGGTTGGGCTGCGGGGCGGCCAGCACCTCGCTGGGCACCCGGGCGCGCCAGCGCACCTCGCCGTCGCCCTGGTCGACCGCGAGCACCTCGCCGTCGCGGGTGCCCAGGTAGATGTCGCCGGCCACCGCGGTCAGGGCGCTGGAGACCGGTGCCTCGAGCTCCACCTCCCAGCGGGCGCTGCCGTCGTCGGCGTCGAAGGCGAAGAGTTCGCCGCGGTAGTCGGCGGCGAACAGCGCGTCGCCGTCCCGGGCCGGGGCGATGGGGTAGGTCGCGCGGCCGAGGCCGTCGCCGGCGCCCTCGCGCCACAGGCTCTCGAGTTCGACATCGGGCTCGAAGTCGGTGAGCTCGGCAGGCGGGTTGCGCGGCGCCACGTCGTTGCCGGCGCAGCCGGCGAGCAGCGTCAGGCCCGTGAGGGCGGCGATCAGGAAGGTCGGTTTCATGAGTCGAGTCCCTGCTGTTCAAGGCCTAGATTGTCGAGCTTGAGCTGCACACCGTACAGCGGCTGGTCGTTGGCTTCGGCCAGCGCCAGGGCTTCCTGCCATGCCTTGCCGGCGTCGGCATCACGGCCGAGGGCGTGCAGGGCGTCACCGCGCACCTCGGCGCGCTGGGCGTCAAGTGCCTCGGGCACGCCGCTCTCCAGGGTGGCGAGCGCGGCCTCGGCGTCGTCATCGGCCACCTGCAGGCGGGCCAGGCGCAGCCGCGCGAGGCCGGCCACGTAGCCGGCATCGGTCTGCTCGATCAGCGTCTCGAGGCTTTCCCGGGCCCCGGCCAGATCGTCCTCGGCCACTGCCAGGCGGGCGTCGATCAGCCGTGCCAGGTCCGCATAGAGCGTCTTGCCGTGCTCCTCGATGATCTCGGCCGCCAGGGCGCGCCCCTCCTCGGGGTTGGCGATCTCCAGGTCGCCGCCCCCGGTCAGGCCGATCAGCTCCTGGTAGCGCATGGAGGCGGCGGCGGCCTGGTTCTCCTGGTAGTCCTGCCAGGCGTTCCAGCCCACCACGCCGGCCACCGCCAAGGCCACGCCGGCCGCCAGCGAGAGGCCGTTCTCCTTCCACCAGCGCTTGAGCGCCTCGACCTGTTCTTCCTCGGTTCTCAGCTCCGCCATGGGCGGTCTCCTTGTGTGTACGGGATGGGCCCTCAGGCCAGCATGTCCTGCAGGGCGGTCGCCAGCGTCGCCTGGGCCAGGCGCTGCTGCTCACGCTCCTCGCGCAGGAACTTCAGGGTCGCCTCGCCGCGGGCCAGCTCGTCCTCGCCCAGCAGCAGCGCCAGGCGGGCGCCGCTGCGGTCGGCCTTCTTCATTCGGCTCTTGAAGCTGCCGCCGCCGCAGTGCAGCTGGGCGCGCAGCCCGGGCAGCTCGCCGCGCAGGCGCTCGGCCAGCTGCAGGGCGGGCCCGATGGCGGCGTCGTCCATGGGCAGCACATAGAGGTCGAGCTCGCCGCGGGCGGCGTCGGGGATCAGCTCCAGGGTCTCGAGCAGCAGGACCAGCCGCTCGATACCCATGGCGAAGCCCACCGCCGGGGTCGGCTTGCCGCCCAGCTGCTCCACCAGGCCGTCGTAGCGGCCGCCGGCGCACACCGTGCCCTGGCTGCCCAGGGCCGTGGTGGTCCACTCGAAGACGGTGCGGCCGTAGTAGTCCAGGCCGCGCACCAGGCGCGGGTTGATCACGTAGTCGATGCCGGCGCCGTCGAGCAGGGCGCAGAGGGTCTCGAAGTGCGCCCGGGAGGCGTCGTCCAGATGGTCGAGCAGGCGCGGCGCGCCGGCCAACATCTCGGCCATCTCGGGATTCTTGGAGTCGAGGATGCGCAGCGGGTTGCTCTCCAGCCGCCGCCGCGAGTCCTCGTCGAGGGTATCGGCGTGGGCCTCGAAGTAGGCCACCAGGGTGTCGCGATAGGCCGCCCGCGCCTCCGGGGAGCCCAGGGAGTTGAGCTCCAGGGTGACATGCTCCATCAGCCCCAGTTCGCGCCACAGCCGCGCCGAGAGCAGGATCACCTCGGCGTCGATGTCAGGCCCCTCGAGGCCGAAGCTCTCCACGCCGACCTGGTGGAACTGGCGGTAGCGTCCCTTCTGCGGACGCTCGTGGCGGAACATCGGGCCCTGGTACCAGAGGCGCTGGGTCTGGTTGTGCAGCAGGCCGTGCTCCATGGCGGCACGCACGCAGCTCGCCGTGCCCTCGGGGCGCAGGGTCAGGCTGTCGCCGTTGCGATCCTCGAAGGTGTACATCTCCTTCTCGACGATATCGGTGACCTCGCCGATGGAGCGCGCGAACAGGGCGGTCTGCTCGACGATGGGGGTGCGGATCTCGGCATAGCCGTAGCGCGCCATCAGGGTGCGCACGCGGTCCTCGAAGTACTGCCACAGCGGCGACTGCTCGGGGAGCAGGTCGTTCATGCCGCGGATGGCCTGGATCTTCTTCTTGCTTGCGTCGGACTTGCTCAACGATGGCTCCTTGGTGGGTGCCGGCGACTCAGGCATCGCGGGCGATCACGTCCTGTTCGGCCTGCTCCTTCTCGCGCACCTTCTCGCGGATCAGCCGCTCGAGGTCGTCGACCAGGTGGTCGTTGCGCAGCTTGGAGGCCGGCTTGCCGTCGAGGTAGACGAGATTGGCCGGCGAGCCGCCGGTGAGGCCGACATCGCTCTCCTTGGCCTCGCCGGGCCCGTTGACCACGCAGCCGATCACCGAGACGTCGAGCGGGGTCATGATGTCCTCGAGGCGCTCCTCCAGGGCGTTCATGGTGCCGATGACGTCGAAGTTCTGGCGCGAGCAGCTGGGGCAGGCGATGAAGTTGATGCCCTTGCTGCGCAGGCGCAGGCTCTTGAGCATGTCGAAGCCGACCTTGATCTCCTCGACGGGGTCGGCGGCCAGTGACACGCGGATGGTGTCGCCGATGCCGTCCATCAGCAGCATGCCGAGCCCGATGGAGGACTTGACGGTGCCCGAGCGCAGCCCGCCCGCCTCGGTGATGCCTAAGTGCAGCGGTTGCTCGATGCGCGTGGCCAGGTCGCGGTAGGCGGCCACCGCCATGAAGACGTCGGAGGCCTTGACGCTGACCTTGAAGTCGGGGAAGTCGAGGCGCTCCAGGTGGTCGATATGGCGCATGGCGGACTCCACCAGGGCCGCCGGGGTGGGCTCGCCATACTTCTTCTGCAGGTCCTTCTCGAGCGAGCCGGCGTTGACGCCGATGCGGATCGGGATGCCGTTGTCGCGGGCGGCCGAGACCACGGCACGCACGCGATCCTCGCGGCCGATATTGCCGGGGTTGATGCGCAGGCAGTCGACGCCCAGCTCGGCGACGCGCAGGGCGATCCGGTAGTCGAAGTGGATATCGGCGACCAGTGGCACCGCGACCTCGCGCTTGATGCGGCCGAAGGCCTCGGCGGCCTCCATGCTGGGCACCGAGACGCGCACGATATCGGCGCCGGCGGCCTCCAGCTGACGGATCTGGGCCACGGTGGCGGCGACGTCGAGGGTGTCGGTGTTGGTCATGCTCTGCACCGAGATGGGGGCATCGCCCCCGACGGCGACCCTGCCGACATGGATCTGGCGCGACTTGCGGCGGACGATGGGGGATTGTGCGTGCATGGTGGCGGAATCATTCTCCCAGGGTGAAGCGGGCGACGTTGTTGGCGCCGGCGCGCTCGCCGAGGTCAACACTCTCGCCCTGCCAGACCAGCTCGACACCGGTGGCGTTGCCTACGGTCAGGCGGAAGGGGGGCTCGCCTTCGACGCTGGCCGTGGTGCCGGGTTCCTGCAGGCCGGCGAGGACCCGCTCGTTGCTGGCGTCGAAGATCTCGGTCCAGGACTGCTCGTTGAAGGTCAGCTCCAGGCGACCGGCCTCGTCCCGCGGCTCGGAGGCGGCCTCGTCGCCCTCCTCCTCCGCCGCGGCCGCTTCCTCGGCGGCCACGCTATCGCCGTCGTCGGCCTCGGCTCCCTCCTCCTCGCCGGCGGTCTCCGGCTCGTCGAGGCTTGCGGCGAGGTCGGCGTCGACGGACTCGTCGGCGGACTCGCCCATGGCATCGTCGTCCTGCGGGGCCTCCTCGGCCTGCTCGCTGGCGTCATCGATCGGAGCCACGGCGTCGGCGTCAGGCGCCTCCTCGGGCAGCGGCGGCAGGTTGTCGGTATCCCCGTCGGGCGCGGTCGCCTCCTCGGGCTCGGAGCCCGAGCCGTCGAGCCGGTCGACGGAGACCGGGTCGTTGTCGTTCTGGTCGAGGGCGGGCGGCTCGTTGCCGCCGCGGCTCTGCCACCACATCAGGGTGAGGCCGATCAGGCCGGCCAGCACCAGCAGGGTGACCAGGCGGAAGAGCCAGGCGCCCAGGCGCGAGGGGGGCTTGGTGATCTGGACCGGGGTGACCTTGCGCTGGGCGGCGTCCTCGCTGCCGAAGCGGGCGCGGTAGGCCGCCAGCACCGGGCCGTCGTCGATGCCCAGCAGGTGGGCGTAGGCGCGCAGGTAGCCCCGCCGGTAGGTGGCGACGGGCACTTCCTCGTAGCTGTCATTCTCCAGTCCGCGGATCACCGCCGGCCGCAGGTTGAGCGCATCGGCCACCTCGGCGATCGAGAGGCCCTGTTGCTCGCGCTCGCGACTCAGCTGCTCGCCAGGTGAGGCCGAGGCGTCAGCGTGCAGGTCCGGTTCGTGGGTGTCGCTCATGGCGGCGCATCCTTCGGTGTGGGTCTCGGGGCGGAGGGGCTATCGCTCCCCCTCCAGCTGTTCGGTGTAGAAGGCGGCGGTGGTGGCATCGCCCTGGTCCCGGGCGATCTTGCTGGCCAGCCTCAGCGCCTCGGGCCGGGAGCCCGCCAGGCGCATGAAGGCCTCGATCTGCTCTCGTGCCCGCTCCAGGTTGCCCTCGGCGTACTCCAGCTCGGCCAGGGTGAAATAGCTGCGCGTGGCGCGCGAATCGATCTCCTGGGCGCGACGCAGGCTATCGCGGGCGGCCTCGATGTCGCCGAGATCGCGCCGGCACTGCCCCAGGTTGGCGAACAGCTGGGCCCGGTTGGGGTACTGGGGGTCCTTCGAGGCCTGGTCGAGCTGCTCGCACGCCTCGCGCACGCGGCCGCGATCGTAGAGGAAGGCGGCATAGTTGTTGCGACCCCGGGTGAAGTCGGGGTTGGCCGAGAGGGCCTTGCGGAAGGTCTCGTCGGCCAGCTCGCTCTCCCCCTGGCGCTGGTAGGCCATGGCCATGGCCTGCAGCGCCTCCGGGTCGTCGGGGGCGATCTCCAGGGCGCGGTCCAGCGCGCCCATGGCACGCCTGAGGTTGTCGCGCTCCAGGTAGGCCATGCCCAGCTGAGTGTAGGCATCGGCCGGGCTCTCGTCGGCCTCGTCCCCCCCGATGCCGCGGGGCTGGCTGGCGCAGCCGGCGACCAGCAGCGCCGCCGCGAGGGCGACGATGGCAGGCAGCCGCGAGCTTCGGGGCCGGCGTGAAGGGCGGGTCATGGTCTCCTCCCGAGGGTCGACAGGCTCCCCCCGGCGGCGTGCCGCGGGCTGACGGAGGCCGGTGGGAGACAGGGCCTGCCCATCAAAGCGCTGTGCCCGGTTGAAGTCAAGGCGGCCCCCGCTCAGTCGGCGTCGATCTGGATGGACTGGATGTAGCGCGCGTGGCGGCGAGTACGGTCCTTCACCCGGCCCACCAGCTGGCCGCAGGCGGCGTCGATGTCGTCGCCCCGGGTGGAGCGGATCGGTGCCGTGTAGCCCAGCTCATAGAGCCACTGCTGGAAGCGCATCACCTGGTTGCGCGAGGGCTTCTCGTAGCCGGCGTGGGGGAAGGGGTTGAAGGGGATCAGGTTGATCTTGCACGGCAGCTCGCGCAGCAGCTCGGCGAGCTCGCGGGCGTGCTCCTGCTGGTCGTTGACGTCCTTGATCACGGTGTACTCCACCGTGACCATGCGGGTGTCGTCGCACTTGGCCAGGTAGCGGTGGCAGGCGTCCAGCAGGGTGCGGATGTTGTACTTGCGGTTGAGCGGCACCAGCTCGTTGCGCAGCGCGTCGTTGGCGGCATGCAGCGAGATGGCCAGGCTCACGTCGAGCTCGTCGCCGAGGCGGTCGAGCATCGGCACCACCCCGGAGGTGGAGAGGGTGACGCGGCGCTTGGAGAGGCCGTAGCCGTCGTCGTCGAGCATCAGCTTCATGGCTGGCACGACGTTGTCGTAGTTGAGCAGCGGCTCGCCCATGCCCATCATCACCACGTTGGTGACCGGGCGGTTGGCGGTGTCCTTGCGCGGGCCCACGCTGCGCTGGGCCACCCACACCTGGCCGATGATCTCGGCGGCGGTGAGGTTGCGCTGGAAGCCCTGCTTGCCGGTGGAGCAGAAGCTGCAGTCCAGCGAGCAGCCCACCTGGGAGGAGACGCACAGGGTGCGGCGCTTGCCGTTGTCGGCGGGGATCAGCACCGTCTCCACGTAGCTGCCGTCCTCGACCTCCAGCACCCACTTGCGGGTGCCGTCGCTGGAGGTGCCCTCGTAGACCACGCCGGGGCCGCGGATCTCGGCGACCTCCCCGAGCCTGGCGCGCAGCGCCTTGGAGAGGTTGGTCATGGCCGCGAAGTCGTCACAGCCCTCGTGGTGAATCCACTTCATCACCTGGGCGGCACGGAACTTCTTCTCGCCGATGGAGAGGAAGAAGGCTTCCATCTCCTCGCGGGACATGCCGAGCAGGTTGGTCTTCTGGGGTGCGGTATCAGCGGTCATGGCGGTCAGCGGGTCGGGGAAGGGAAGGCAGCGGGGCAGGCGGGGGCAGGGCCCCCGCCCGGGGCCTCGATCAGCGCGGGCAGATCTCGCTGCTCTCGAAGAAGTAGGCGATCTCGCGCTCGGCGGACTCGGGGGAGTCGGAGCCATGCACGGCGTTGGCGTCGATGGTCTCGGCGAAGTCGGCGCGGATGGTGCCTGGCGCGGCTTCCTTGGGGTTGGTGGCGCCCATCAGCTCGCGGTTCCTGGCGATGGCATCCTCGCCCTCGAGCACCTGCACCACCACCGGGCCGGAGGTCATGAAGCCGACCAGGTCCTTGAAGAAGGGACGCTCCCTGTGCTCGGCGTAGAAGCCGCCGGCCTTGTCGTCGTCCAGCTTGAGCATCTTGGCGGCGACGACCTTGAGGCCGGCCTTCTCGAAGCGCGAGATGATCTCGCCGATGGCGTTCTTGGCGACGGCGTCGGGTTTGATGATGGACAGGGTGCGCTGGGTGGCCATGGGCATGTCTCCAGATGGAATGAACGAAGGGGTGTAGGAGAGCGCCGCGCCGCCCTCGGCTTGGGAAAGCGAGGGCGGCGCGGCGATCTGGGTGATGCGGTTCGGCGGTGCGCCGACGGGGCCGGGAGTATAGCGCCCCGCGGCGGCGTTGAACAATCGTCGCCTGGCTCAGACGCTGAAGCTCTCGCCGCAGCCGCACTGGTCCTTGACGTTGGGGTTGTTGAAGCGGAAGTAGCGGTTGAGCCCCTCGTTGACGTAGTCGACCTCGCTGCCGTCGAGCATCTCCAGGGCGTCCGGGGCGACGAAGACCTTGACCCCGTGCTCCTCGAAGCAGGTGTCGTCGCCCGCCGCCTCGTCGGCGAAGTCGAGCACGTAGCTATAGCCGGAGCAGCCGCTGGGCTTGACCGAGACGCGCAGGCCCAGGCCCTGGCCGCGCTCGGCCAGCACCTGGCGGATCTGCTCGGCGGCGGCGTCGGTGATGGTGAGGTGCGCCATGGTCGTGACTCCTGTGGGTGGGTGCGGTCAGATCGCCCGGCGGCGAAGGCCGCTCAGGGCGTGACGCAGGGCCGAAAGGGCCCGGTCGATGTCGGCCTCGGTGGTGAAGCGGCCGAAGCTGAAGCGCAACGAGGCCAGCGCGAGGTCGCGCCGCAGGCCGATGCCCTTCAGCACGTAGGACGGCTCGACGCTGGCGGAGTTGCAGGCCGAGCCGGTGGAGAGGGCGATGTCGCGCAGCGCCATCAGCAGTGACTCCCCCTCCACCCCCTCGAAGGCCAGGTTGAGGATATGGGGCACGGCGGCCTCCACCGCGGTATTGCGGTGGATGCCGTCGAGGTCGGCGAGCCCCTCGAGCAGGCGGTCGCGCAGCGCGGTGATGCGCGCCTGGTCGGCCTCGCCCTCGGTGCCGGCCAGGGCGAAGGCCTCGCCCATGCCCACGATCTGGTGGGTGGGCAGGGTGCCCGAGCGCATGCCGCGCTCGTGGCCGCCGCCATGGATCAGCGCCTCGACGCGTATATCGGGATGGCGCCTTACATAGAGCGCCCCGATGCCCTTGGGGCCGTAGGCCTTGTGCCCGGAGAGCGACATCAGGTCGATCCCCAGCCGGGTCACGTCGAGGTCCAG
Organism: Halomonas sp.; assembly: GCA_046540755.1. Taxonomy (GTDB): domain Bacteria; phylum Pseudomonadota; class Gammaproteobacteria; order Pseudomonadales; family Halomonadaceae; genus Halomonas. The sequence continues at coordinate 12,314 of JBKHEO010000009.1, forward strand.
GCGGCCCACCGCCTGGGCGGCGTCGACGTGGAAGGCGGCGCCGCCGGCGTGGGCCACCTCGGATAGCGCGGCGAGGTCGTGGATCACGCCCAGCTCGTTGTTTACCGCCATCAGCGAGACCAGCACGGTATCCTCGCGCAGCGCCTCGCGCAGCTGGGCCGGGGTCACCCTGCCGTCCTGCCCCGGGGTCAGCCAGGTGACCTCGAAGCCCTCGGCCTCCAGGGCCCGGGCGGTGTCCACCACCGCCTTGTGCTCGATGCGCGAGGTGACCAGGTGGCGCCCGCGGTGGCGGTTGGCGCGCAGGAAGCCGGTCAGCGCCAGGTTGTCCGCCTCGGTGGCGCCGCTGGTCCAGACGATCTCGCGCGGGTCGGCGCCGATCAGGTCGGCCACCTGGCGACGCGCGCTCTCCACCGCCTGCTCCGCCTGCCAGCCGAGCATATGGCCGCGCGAGGCGGGGTTGGCGAAGATGCCGTCGAGGGTCAGGTAGCCCGCCATCGCCTCGGCGACGCGGGGGTCGACGGGGGTGGTGGCGGCATAGTCGAGATAGACGGGTATGGTCATGGCCTCGGGATGTCTCGGGTTCGGCCCGGCGATCAGGGCGCCGAGGCAAGGATGCCGTCGTCGCCGTGACGACGGCGTTGACGGCCGGCGATCCGCTGGACCTCCTGGCGGCCGGCCAGCTGCCCCAGGGTGACGCCGTCGAGGAAGCCGTGTATCTGCTCCGACAGCTCGATCCACAGATGGTGTGTGAGGCAGGTATCGCCCTGCTGGCAGTCGGAGAGGCCGCCGCAGCGGGTGGTGTCCACGGACTCGTCGACGGCGTCGATCACCCGGGCCACCGAGATCGCCTCCGGCGCCCGCGCCAGCAGGTAGCCGCCTCCGGGGCCGCGCACGCTCTCCACCAGGCCGGCGCGACGCAGCCGCGCGAACAGCTGCTCGAGGTAGGAGAGCGAGATCTCCTGCCGGCGCGAGATGTCGGCCAGGCAGACGGGGCCGTGCCGGGCGTTCATCGCCAGGTCGAGCATGGCGGTGACGGCGTAGCGTCCCTTGGTGGTCAGGCGCATGGCGTCCTCGGCGCCGCCGGGGGCGGCCTTGGGTAAGCGTCGCTCCGGGGAGCGGTCGAACTGATCGTGCATTATGGGAAAGACCCAGTGTCACGGTCAACCATTGGGGCCTGCTTTAGTCGCGGCGCTCCCCTTCGCCGGCCTTCCCGGGCGCCTCGGCGGCCGGAGCCTTCTCCGGCATCCTGCAGGTGTCTTCGAGCACCTCGGCGAAGTCCTCGTCGCGCAGCGCCGGCAGCTCGCCCTCGCGGTAGCTGGCATCGACCTTGCGCAGGGTCTGGCACATCCGCTCCAGGCGCTCGTCCACGGCGTGCATGTGGTCGAGCATCGCCTGGATGGAGCGCGCTACCGGGTCGGGCATGTCCTCGCTGACCCCGTAGGCATCGAAGCCGAACTTGCGGCGGATCGCCTCGCGGCGCTCGGGGTCCACCTCCAGCGCCTCGGTGGCGTCGGGGTCGGCGCGCTTGACGATCTTGCCGGGGATGCCCACCACGGTAGCGCCGGCCGGCACCTCCTTGGTGACCACGGCGTTGGAGCCGATCTTGGCGCCGGCGCCGACGCTGAAGGGGCCCAGGATCTTGGCGCCGGCGCCGATGATGACGCCGTCCTCCAGGGTGGGGTGGCGCTTGCCCTTGTTCCAGCTGGTGCCGCCCAGGGTGACCCCCTGGTAGAGGGTGACGTCGTCGCCCACCTCGGCGGTCTCGCCGATCACCACCCCCATGCCGTGGTCGATGAAGAAGCGCCGGCCGATGGTGGCACCGGGGTGGATCTCGATGCCGGTGAGCCAGCGCGAGAAGGTGGAGAGGCTGCGCGCCAGCCAGCGCAGGTTAGCACGCCACAGGCGGTGGCTCAGGCGGTGGAGCAGCAGGGCGTGCAGGCCCGGGTAGTTGGTCAGCACTTCCAGGAAGTTGCGTGCCGCCGGGTCGCGGTCGAAAACGCTGTTGATGTCCTCACGCAGGCGTCGAAACATGCGGCGGTCCTTGGGAATGGGTGGGGCGGGGGCGTGCCGCGGGGAATGCCTTCAGTGTGGGGGCGACGGGAGCCCCCTTCAAGGCGCTGCTCAGCGCCCGGCGTCGTCCTTCGGCGGGGCGAGCTTCTCGGTGTCCGAGAGGATGCCGCGCAAGATGTTGAGCTCCATGCGCTCCGGGCGGGCGCGCAGGGTGAAGCGGCGCAGCCGGGCCATCAGCTGCCGCGGGGTGGCCGGGTCGTGGAAGCCGATAGCCACCAGGGTGCGCTCCAGGTGGGCGAAGTAGTGCTCCAGCTCGGCGTGGGTGGCGAGCGCCTGGTCCGGCTCTGGCGGCTCGGCCGGCTGCCCCTCGAGCCAGGCCAGCCGGCACTCGTAGGCCAGCACCTGCACCGCCGCGGCCAGGTTCAGCGAGCTGAACTCGGGGTTGGTGGGGATGTGCACATGGGCATGGCAGCGCTGCAGTTCGGCGTTGGTCAGGCCGCTGTCCTCGCGGCCGAACACCAGCGCCACCCGGGCCTCCTCGCCGGCCAGCTCCTCGGGCAGGCGGGCGCCCAGCTCGCGGGGAGTGAGCATCGGCCAGGGCAGGGTGCGGGAGCGAGCACTGGCGCCCACCGCCAGGGTGCAGTCGGCCACCGCCTCCTCCAGGGTGTCCACCACCCGGGCGGCGTGGACCAGGTGGTCGGCGCCGGAGGCCCGCGACACGCTCTCGGCGGTGACCGGCACGCAGCGCGGCGCCACCAGGGCCAGGTCGGCCAGGCCCATGTTGTGCATGGCGCGCGCCACCGCGCCGATGTTGCCGGGGTGGCTGGTGCCGATCAGGACGATGCGCAGGCGCTCGAGCATGGGGAAACCCTTGGCAGCTTGTGAAATCGGAGGGGAAGTCTAGCACGGCGGCCCGGCGCCTCACCCCCGATGGCGCGCCCCGCGCGCTTCTGCTAGGATTCGCGCCATCGTTCGACGCGAACGCCCCCGTTCTTTAACACCACCGACTCCCCAAGGCCCGATCATGCATCCGATGGTCCAATTCGCGCTGCGCGCCGCCCGCAGCGCCGGCGAGCAGTTCCTGCGCATCCGCGAGCGCATCGAGAACGCCCACGAAGAGCACAACCTCGACCGCCTGCTGGAAGACGCCGCCCGCAACGCCGAGACGCTGATCGTGCGTCAGCTCTCCCGCGGCTACCCCCAGCACGGCGTCACCGGTCGCTTCACGCCCCACCGCGAGGGTGAGGGCGAGGGACGCGACGTGCTGTGGCGCATCGAACCCTTCCACGGCTATTCCAACCTCGGCGTCGCCGCCCCCGGCTTCGCCCTGTCGCTGGTGTGCCTGATCAAGGGCCGACCGGAGCATGCGGTGGTGATCTGCCCCTTCAGCGACGACGAGTACCTGGCCAGCCGGGGCCGCGGCGCCCAGCACAACGGCAAGCGCATCCGCGTGCCCGGCAGCCACGCCATCGACGGTACCCGCATCGCCATGGGCCTGCCCGAGAGCTGGGTGCGCAAGCGTTACCTGCCCGACTACCTGACCGTGGTGCAGCAGCTCGGCCCGGTGGTGGAGACCCAGCGCGCCACCGGCAGCGGCCTGCTCGACCTCGCCGAGCTCGCCGCCGGCCGCGCCGATGCCGCCTTCGTGCTGGGCCTGGAGGAGCAGGACATGCATGTCGGCAGCCTGCTGCTCAAGGAGGCTGGAGCCCTGATGGGCACACCCGACGGCCAGCCCAAGGTGGCGGTGGAGGGGCGCCTGATGGCGGCCGGCCCGCGCCTCTACAAGGCCCTGGTGCAGCAGCTCAAGCCCCACTTCTGAGCTGGCCGGGCGCGACCCGGCCCCATGAGCCCGTCATCAGAAAGCCCCGCGGCGCTGTTCACTTCGGCGCCGCGGGGCTTTCGCGTTTCCGGCTGCCCGGTCGCCGGGGTCTCAGGCCGGCGACCGGCAGAGCAGCTCCAGCGCCTCGACGAGGCTCTCCATCTCGTCGTCGGTGCCGATGCTGATGCGCAGGTGGTCGCGCAGCGCCTCGGTGTTGAAGTGGCGCACCAGGATGCCGCGCTCGCGCAGCCCCACGAAGAGCTGGGCCGCATCCTGCCCGGGGTGGCGCACCAGCAGGAAGTTGGTCTGCGACGGCAGCACCTCGAAGCCCAGGCGCTCCAGCGAGGCACGCGTGCGCTCGCGGGTGGTGATCACCCGCTCCCGGCACGCCGCGAAGTGCGCGTCGTCGGCCAGGGAGGCGATCGCCAGGGCGCTGGCCAGGCTGTCCACCGGGTAGGAGTTGAAGGAGTCCTTGACCCGCTCGAGTCCCTCGACCAGTTCCCGGGAGCCTACCGCATAGCCCAGGCGCAGGCCGGCGAGGCTGCGCGACTTGGAGAAGGTGCCGGTGACCAGCAGGTTGGGGAAGCGTCCCACCAGCGGCACCGCGCTCTCGCCGCCGAAGTCGACATAGGCCTCGTCCACCAGCACCACCGCCTCGGTGAGCCGCTCCAGCAGGGCGGCGATGGCCGCGCGGCCGTGGCCGTGGCCGGTGGGGGCGTTGGGGTTGGCGAAGACCGCCCCGCTCGCCGTGGCGGAGAAGGCGGCCAGGTCCACCGTCCAGTCGTCGGCCAGCGGCAGGGCGTGGCGCTCGATGCCGTAGAGCCGGCAGTAGACCGGGTAGAAGCTGTAGGTGATCGCCGGCATCTCCAGCGGCCGGCCCTGACGGAAGAAGGCCTGGAAGGCCAGCGCCAGCACCTCGTCGGAGCCGTTGCCCACGAAGACGTTCTCCGCCGCCACGCCGAGCGACCCGGCCAGCGCCTCGCGCAGGGCGCGGGACTCGGGGTCGGGGTAGCGGCGCAGGTGGTCGGCGGGGAAGTCGCGCAGCGCCGCCTCGACCCCCGGGGCCGGCGGGTAGGGGTTCTCGTTGGTGTTCAGCTTGATCAGGCGTTCGCGGGGCTGCTCGCCGGGCACATAGGGCGTCAGCTCGCGCACCTCGGGGCTCCAGAACTTGCTCATGGTTCTCGCTCGGGTCATGGAGGGGATAGCGGCATGGTGACCCGCTCGGCCGGGCCGCGCAAGCCACCTTCATGCTAGGCTGGGCGGCTGTCCGAGCCACCCTCACAAGAGTCCGCGATGACCGCCCAGATCCTCGCCACCCTGCTGCCGGTGTTCCTGATCGCCGGCTGCGGCGCCCTCTACGGCCGCTTGCGCAGCCCCGACATCGCCACCCTCAACACCCTCAACATGGAGCTCTTCGTGCCCATGCTGGTGTTTGCCGTGCTGGCCGACGGCCAGGCACCGCTGGATGAGTACGCCGGCCTGGCGCTGGGCGGTGCGGTGGTGGTGCTGGGCTCGGGGCTGCTGCTGTGGCCGCTGGTGAGGTGGCTGGGCCTGGAGGTGAAGACCTTCCTGCCGCCGATGATGTTCAACAACTCCGGCAACATGGGCATCCCGCTGCTGCTGCTGGCCTTCGGCGAGGCGGCGCTGCCCGCGGCGGTGGTGCTGTTCATCGTCGAGATGCTGCTGCACTTCACGGTGGGCCTGTGGATGCTCAGCCCCGGCGCGTCGCTGCTGCGCATCCTGCGCCTGCCCATCGTGCTGGCCACCTTCGCCGGCCTGGCGGTCAACCTGCTCGGCGTGCCGCTGCCCGGCTGGCTGCTGGAGGCGCTGCACATGCTGGGCGGGGTGTGCATCCCGCTGCTGCTCTTCGCCCTGGGCGTGCGCATGCTCGACATCGACTTCGCGGACTGGAAGACCGGCCTGCTGGGTGCGCTGCTCTGCCCGCTCTCGGGGCTGATGCTGGCCGCCCCGCTGGTCTGGTGGCTGGGGCTCTCCGGCCTCCAGGCCGCGGCGCTGTGGGTGTTCGCCGCGCTGCCGCCGGCGGTGCTCAACTACCTGGTGGCGGAGCAGTATCGCCAGGAGCCCCACAAGGTCGCCTCGCTGGTGCTGATCGGTAATCTCGGCTCGCTTCTGGTGATGCCGGTGGTGCTGGCACTGGTGTTCGCCCACGTCCATGCCGCTATCGGCGGCTGACCTGTGCGCCGCGCGCTTCAGCGGTTATGCTGTGACTCAGGCCGCCGTGAACAGCGTGACACGGTGCCACGCCCACTGCCCAGGAGGACACATATGCAAATCAGGACCTTGCTTGCCGGATCGGCGATGCTTGCGCTGCTGGCCGGTTGTGCCGCCGGCCCCGCGGGGGGGCCCGACGGTGACGCCGTGGAGCCCGATGAGGAGCGCTACCAGGGCACCCTGCCGTGTCGCAACTGCGACGGTATCGACCTCGACGTGCTGATGCGCGGCGACGAGGAGTCCGCCGACGACGAGCGCACCTTCGAGCTCAATGCCTCCTACCGGGGTCACCCGCAGAGTCCGCCGGACGAGAACTACGAGGGCAACTGGGAGGTGCTGGAAGGCACCGCCGACGAGCCCGACGCCACCGTCTACGAGCTGACCCCGGACGGCGAGGGGCAGATCTACTACTTCCTGCGCCTCGACGATGAGACGCTGGAGCTGATCGACCCCCAGCGTCGCCGCTTCCAGAACAGCGAGATGCTGCAGCTCGAGCGGCAGTGATCGCCCGCGCCAGCGCGTGATACGGGGGCGGCCGATGGCCGCCCCCTGCCGTTTTCCGCCATCACCGAGCGACGGGAGAGCCATGGCCAAGGCAAAGAGCGCCTTCGTCTGCACCGAGTGCGGCGCCGAGTACCGCAAGTGGCAGGGCCAGTGCACGAGCTGCCGCGAATGGAACACCCTCAGCGAGGTGCGCCTCGCCGCGGCGCGGCCCGGGGCAGGGAGCGGCGGCGCCGCGGCGCGCAGCGGCTATGCCGGCGCCCTGACCCGCGAGGTGGTGGACCTGGCCCAGGTCGACCTCGGCGAGGTACCCCGGCTCTCCTCTACCTTCGCCGAGTTCGACCGCGTGCTGGGCGGCGGCCTGGTGCCGGGTTCGGCGGTGCTCCTGGGCGGCCATCCCGGCGCAGGCAAGTCGACCCTGCTGCTGCAGACCGCCTGCAAGCTGGCCCAGTCGCGCCGGGTGCTCTACGTCACCGGCGAGGAGTCGCTCTCCCAGGTGGCGATGCGTGCCCACCGCCTGCAGTTGCCCACCCGGGGACTCAAGATGCTGGCCGAGACCAGCGTCGAGACGGTGCTGGCGGTGGCCGAGCGCGAGCGCCCGGAGATACTGGTCATCGACTCCATCCAGACCATGCACCTGGAGGAGATCGCCTCGGCGCCGGGCGGCGTTGCCCAGGTGCGCGAGTCCGCCGCGGCGCTGACCCGCTTCGCCAAGGGCAGCGACACCGTGCTGCTGCTGGTGGGGCACGTCACCAAGGATGGCACCCTGGCCGGGCCCAAGGTGCTCGAGCACATGATCGACGCCTCGCTGCTGCTGGAGGGGGGCGCCGACTCGCGCTTCCGCACCCTGCGCGGCCAGAAGAACCGCTTCGGCGCGGTCAACGAGCTGGGGGTCTTCGCCATGCTCGAGCACGGCCTCAAGGAGGTGAAGAACCCCAGCGCCATCTTCCTGTCGCGCAGCGAGGAGCAGGCCCCGGGCAGCCTGGTGATGGTGGTGTGGGAGGGCACTCGCCCCATCCTGGTGGAGGTGCAGGCGCTGCTCGACGACTCGCCGCTGGGCAACCCGCGCCGGGTGGCGGTGGGCCTGGACGCCAATCGCCTGGCCATGCTGCTCGCCGTGCTGCACCGCCACGGCGGGCTCTTCACCGGCGACCAGGACGTCTTCCTCAACGTGGTGGGGGGCGTCAAGGTGCTGGAGACCAGCGCCGACCTCGCCGTGCTGCTGGCGGTGGTCTCCAGCCTGCAGAGCCGGCCGCTTCCCCGCGAGCTGGTGGTGTTCGGCGAGGTGGGGCTCTCCGGCGAGATCCGCCCGGTGCCCAGCGGCCAGGAGCGTATCGTCGAGGCGGCCAAGCACGGCTTCACCCGCGCCATCGTGCCGCGGGGCAACGCCCCCAAGCGCAGCCCCGAGGGCATGGAGGTGGTCGCCGTGGACAAGCTCGCCGACGCCCTGGAGGCTCTTTGAGGAAACGGCGTTCGAGCCGGCGGCATGTTGTAGAATCAGAGGTATCGACTGCCAAGGAGAGACCGAGATGAGCGCCATCCGCCTGACCCAGTACAGCCACGGTGCCGGCTGCGGCTGCAAGATCGCCCCCGACGTGCTCGACGGCATCCTGGCCAAGGCCGGCCCCGGGGCGGCCCACTCGCGGTTGATCGTCGGCAACCAGGGGCGCGAGGACGCCGCCGTCTACGACCTCGGCGACGGCCGCGGCATGATCGCCACCACCGACTTCTTCATGCCCATCGTCGACGACCCCTTCGACTTCGGGCGCATCGCCGCCACCAATGCCATCAGCGACGTCTACGCCATGGGCGGCACTCCGGTGATGGCGCTGGGCATCCTCGGCTGGCCGCTGGACAAGCTGTCCGCCGCGGTGGCCGGCGACGTGCTGGCCGGCGCCCAGGCGGTGTGTCGCGAGCTCGGCCTGGCCCTGGCCGGCGGTCACTCCATCGACGCCCCGGAGCCGATCTTCGGCCTGGCGGTCAACGGCCTGGTCGACCTCGAACACCTCAAGCTCAACAAGGGGGCGAAGCCCGGCGACCTGCTGTTCCTGACCAAGCCGCTGGGGGTGGGCATGCTCACCACCGCCGAGAAGCAGGGGCTGCTCGAGCCGGGCCACCAGGGCCTGGCCCGGGAGACCATGCTGCGCTCCAATCGCATCGGCGCGGAGCTGGCGAAGGTCGCCGGGGTGCACGCCATGACCGACGTCACCGGCTTCGGCCTCGGTGGCCATCTGGTCGAGGTGTGCCAGGCCAGCGAGGTGGCCGCGCGCATCGACTTCCGCCGCCTGCCGCGGCTGGCCGAGGCGGAGGCCTACCGGCGCCGGGGCGCGGTGCCCGGGGGGACCCTGCGTAACCGCCAGGCGCTGGGCGAGAGCCTGCCCGAGATGGACGAGGCCCACTGGCAGTGGCTGTGCGATCCCCAGACCTCCGGCGGCCTGCTGCTCTCCGTGCACCCCTCCTGGGAGGATGACGTGGAGCGCATCGGCCGCGAGCACGGCATCGAGCTCGTGCCCTTCGGCGAGGTGGTCAAGGCCGGCGGCCGGGCCCTGATCGAGGTGCGTGGATGAGCGAGCTGCCGCTGGTCGAGCCCGACCTGGCGCTGCTGCGCGAGGGGCGGGTGCTGATCGACGTGCGCGCCCCGGTGGAGTTCGCCCAGGGGGCGCTGCCCGGGGCGGTGAACCTGCCGCTGATGGACGACGACGAGCGCCACCTCGTCGGTATCGAGTACAAGGCGCGCGGCCAGGCCGCGGCGATCGCCCTGGGCGAGCGGCTGGTCGGCGGCGAGGTCAAGGCGGCGCGGGTGGCGGCCTGGCGGGAGCTGCTCGAGCGCCACCCCGACGCCATCGTCTACTGCTTCCGCGGCGGGTTGCGCTCGCAGATCGCCCAGCGGTGGCTGGTTGATGCCGGCATCACCCGGCCGCGTATCCGTGGCGGCTGGAAGGCGATGCGCCAGGCGCTCTGCGCGCGCATCGAGGCCGCTGCCGAGCAGCCGCTGCTGGTGGTGGGCGGCCTCACCGGCTGCGCCAAGACTGACCTGGTGCTGGCCCTTTCCAACGGCCTCGACCTGGAGGGCTGTGCCCGCCACAAGGGCTCCGCCTTCGGCCGCCACCCGCTGGAGGCACCCAGCCAGATCGACTTCGAACACGCCATGGGGCGGCGCCTGCTCGACCTGCCGGGCCCCGTGGTGGTGGAGGACGAGTCGCGCCATATCGGCGGCGCCAACCTGCCGCTGACCTTCTGGGAGGCGATGCAGCGCGCCCCGCGGGTGCGGGTGGAGATGCCGCTGGACTGGCGCCTGGCCCAGATCCATCGCGACTATATCGAGGCGCTGTGGGCGGTCTATCGCCGCCAGTGCGGCGAGTGGCTGGGCTGGGCGCTGATGCGCAAGCAGCTGGAGGAGTCCCTGGCCAAGCTGCGCAAGCGCCTGGGCAGCGCGCGCCTGGCGCGGCTGAAGCGGCTCCAGGCGCTGGCCTTCCGCGAGCACGAGCGCGGCAACCCCCAGGCCCACGAGGCGTGGCTGGCGCCGCTGCTCACCGAGTACTACGACCCCATGTACCGCTACCAGCTGGAGAAGCGCGACCCGGGCCACTTCCTCCACGTGGGCGACTGGGAGAGCTGCCTGGCGGTGGCCCGCCAGTGGTCCGAGGAGCAGGGAACCCGCCGGGAGCCCGTGGCCCGCGAGGCCGTTGCCGGGACCGGTGGCGCTCGGGCCTGAACCGGCCACAGGCCCGAGAGGGCGGCGTGTTCCCGGCGCCCTCGCTATATGGCAAGGTCAGGCTGCTGACTGGCGAAGCCACTGGCTGAGCAGGCGGTCGAGCAGTGGCGCGAGGCGGTCGAAGCGTCGCGGCTCCTCGAGCATCGCCGCGGCATCCTGGGCGTGGGGGCTCTCGTCGCTGCCCTCGGGCAGGGCCACGTTGGCGATCAGTGACTCGACGCTCTCGGCGGTGGCCTCCAGGTGGCAGAGCAGCCCCAGCACGCGGCCGCCGTCCCAGCTGAAGCCCTGCAGCGGGCTTGCTTCGCTGCCGCCCAGCGCCATGGCCTCCTCGGGCAGGGCGAAGACCTCGCGGTGCCACATGAAGGCGTCGAAGCGCTCGGGGAGGTCGACGCCGCTCTCCGGCGCCAGGGTGACGCGGTGCCAGCCGGTCTCCGCGAAGGTGCCGCGAGCCACCACCGAACCCAGCGCCTCGGCGATCAGGCGCGCGCCGAAGCCGATGCCGAGCAGCGGCTTGTGGCCGTCCAGGGCGCGCGCGACCAGCTTGCGCTCGCCCTTCAGCCAGGGCAGCCGGTTGGTGTCCAAAGGGCCCTCGGGGCCGTCGAGCAGGATCAGGGCGTCGCCGTCGGCGAGCCTCGGCGGCAGCTCGCCGGCGTCGAGGTGGAACACCGTGTGGCTGTGGCCCATGCTGGTCAGCCAGTCGGCCAGGCGCGCCGGCCCCCGGTGCGGGTCGTGCTGCAGCAGATGAAGGTGCATGGAGAAACCTCGCCAGCGGATGCAACGGATGGGGGAGCGCAAGGGTACATGAAGGCCGACTGGAGGGAACAGGTCCTGACCGTCATCGCCGAGATCCCGCCGGGGCGGGTGACCACCTACGGCCGCATCGCCGCCATGGCCGAGGGGGCCACGCCGCGGCTGGTGGCCCGCGCCCTGCGCGAGCTGCCCGCCGGTCACGGGCTGCCCTGGTTCCGTATCATCACCGCCTCGCGCAAGCTGGCCGACCATCCTGGTGCCGCGGAGCAGCGAGAGCGCCTGGCCGCCGAGGGGGTGCTGCTGGATGGGTTCGGCCGGGCGCCGGCGGAGCGGATGTGGCCTTGAGCAGATCATGAGCACTGAACCTGCCTGAGGAGCGCCGGGGACAGGTCGTAGAGGAGAGGTGAAGGCCTGTCGCCGGGTCAGCGCCGAGTACTGCCATGGTCGAAGGGGCAGCCGACATAACCACTAGCCAAGGAGACTCCATGAGCGGTTTCTTCCAGCGCCTGAAAGACCTCGAGCCACGCCGACAGCAGGCCTTCATGGCGGCGCTTTGCGAGCGGCTGCTGCCCAACTATGCGCTCTATGCCCAGACCGCCGGCCAGGGCAATCCGGCGGGGCTGCGCGTCATACTCGACCTGGTGTGGGAGCGCCTCTCGGTCAGGGAGGCGAGGATCGACTTCGAGCGCCAGGCCGAGAAGCTGGCGGAGCTGGCGCCGCCGGAGGATGACGACAGCTTCGGGGCACGGCGCGCCACCGAAGCGGTGGCGGCCCTTTCGGCGTTGCTCGACACCCTGCAGGGCGAGGCGCCGGAGGCGGCACTGGAGGTAAGCCGCGCCTCCCGGGGGGGAGTGAGGGCCTTTATCGAGCTGACCGAGGGCGAGGAGGATGGCGAGCGCCTGGCCGCCCTGGTGCGCGAGCATCCATTGATGGCGGACGAGAACGGCTTCCAGGACGCGGTGCTGGAGGCGGTCGAGGCGGGCCCGCTGGATCGCGAGGCCCTCAAGGCGCTGCGCCGGCTGGGGCACAACGAGGGGGTCAGCAACCTGGGGCTCTCCGCCGAGGAGCAGGCGCCTTCCTAGAGGCGCATCTCGATGCCGTGCATGGCCATGTAGCGCTTGGCCTCGGGGATGGTGTACTCGCCGAAGTGGAAGATGCTCGCGGCGAGCACCGCGTCGGCGCCGCCCTCGCGCACCCCCTCCACCAGGTGGTCGAGGTTGCCGACGCCGCCGGAGGCGATCACCGGCACGCTAACCGCCTCACTGATGGCGTGCGTCACGCCCAGGTCGAAGCCGGCCTTGGTGCCGTCCCGGTCCATGCTGGTGAGCAGCAGCTCGCCGGCGCCATACTCGACCATCTTCCTCGCCCACTCCACGGTGTCCAGGCCGGTGGGGCGGCGCCCGCCGTGGGTGAAGATCTCCCAGCGGTCGGGTTCGCCCTCGGCGGAGACCTTCTTGGCGTCGATGGCCACCACGATGCACTGGCTGCCGAAGCGTTCGGCGGCCTCGCGCACGAACTCGGGGTTGTTGACCGCGGCGGTGTTGATGGAGACCTTGTCGGCGCCGGCGTTGAGCATGGTGCGGATGTCGTCGCAGGTGCGGATGCCGCCCCCCACGGTGAGCGGGATGAACACCTCGCCGGCGATGCGCTCGACCATCCCTACCGTGGTGCCGCGGTCCTCGTGGCTGGCGGTGATGTCGAGGAAGGTGATCTCGTCGGCGCCCTGCTGGTTGTAGCGCTGGGCGATCTCCACCGGGTCGCCGGCGTCGCGGATGCCGATGAAGTTGACTCCCTTGACCACGCGGCCGGCGTCGACGTCGAGGCAGGGGATGATGCGCTTGGCGAGTCCCATGGTCAGCTCCCTTTGCGGACGAGTTCATCGCACAGCCGCTGGGCCTCGGCGAGGTCCAGGCTGCCCTCGTAGATGGCGCGGCCGGTGATGGCACCCAGGATACCCGGCTCCCGGGCGGCCGCCAGGGCGCGCAGGTCATCGAGGTCGGTCACCCCGCCGGAGGCGATCACCGGCAGGCCGCCGTCGCGGGCGAGCGCCGCGGTGGCCTCGACGTTGACGCCGTTCATCATGCCGTCCCGGGCGATGTCGGTGTAGACGATGCTGGAGACGCCGTCGTCGGCGAAGCGCCTGGCCAGGTCCACCGCCTTGACCTTCGAGACCTCGGCCCAGCCGTCGGTGGCCACGAAGCCATCGCGGGCGTCGAGGCCGACGATCACGTGGCCCGGGAAGGCGCGGCACATCTCGCCGACGAATTCGGGCTCCTTGACCGCCTGGGTGCCGATGATCACGTAGGAGACCCCGGCCGCGAGGTAGTGCTCGATGGTCTCGGCGCTGCGGATGCCGCCGCCGATCTGGATCGGAAGCGCAGGGTAGCGGCGGGCGATGGCGGTGACCGCCTGGCCGTTGACCGGCCTGCCCTCGAAGGCGCCGTTGAGATCCACCAGGTGCAGGCGGCGGGCGCCGGCGTCGACCCAGCGCTCGGCCATGGCCACCGGGTCGTCGCCATAGGTGGTGGCGTCGTCCATGCGCCCCTGCTTGAGGCGCACGCACTGGCCGTCCTTGAGGTCGATGGCGGGAATTACCAGCATGTCAGGCTCCTGTGGATTCGGGACCGGGTGCGGTTCAGGGCGCCCAGTTGACCCGGGCGCGGTTCAGGGCGCCCAGTTGACAAAGTTCTCGAGCAGCCTGAGGCCGGCCCGCGAGCTCTTCTCGGGGTGGAACTGCACGGCGAAGGTGGCGTCGCGGCCGATGGCCACGTGGGCCTGGACGCGGCCATAGTCGGTGGTGCCGAACACCACGGCGTCGTCGCTGGCGTCGACATAGTAGCTGTGCACGAAGTAGAAGTGCTCGTCCTGGTCGATGCCCTCCCAGAGCGGATGCAGGCGGTGCTGATGCACCAGGTTCCAGCCCATGTGGGGCACCTTGAGGCGCTGGCCCAGGTCGTCGCGCATGTCGGCGGGAAAGCGCTTCACCTCGCCGCCGAGGAAGCCCAGGCATTCGATGCCGCCGTTCTCCTCGCTGCGCTCCAGCAGCATCTGCTGGCCCACGCAGATGCCCAGCAGGGGCTTCTCCTGGTGTTGCAGCAGCTCCTCCACCAGGCCGCGAAGCTCGGTCTTTTCCAGCTCGCCGATGCAGTCGCGGATGGCGCCCTGGCCGGGCAGCACCAGGCGGGTGGCGCCGAGGATACGGCGGGGGTCGCGGGTGATCACCACGTTCTCGTGAGTGACGTGCTCCAGTGCCTTGGCGACGGAATGCAGGTTGCCCATTCCGTAGTCGATGACTGCAATGGTCATGGGGCGCTCCTCATTGGGTGGTGCAGGGCCTTACAGGCTACCCTTGGTGGAGGGCATCTGACCGGCCATGCGCGGGTCCGGCGCCACGGCCATGCGCAGGGCGCGTCCGAAGGCCTTGAAGATGGTCTCCGCCTGGTGATGGGCGTTCTCGCCCTTCAGGTTGTCGATGTGCAGGGTCACCCGGGCATGGTTGACGAAGCCCTGGAAGAACTCCTGGAACAGCTGGGTATCCAGGCGGCCGATGGCGGCACGGGTGAAGGCGACGTCCATGAACAGGCCCGGGCGGCCGGAGAAGTCCACCACCACCCGGGAGAGCGCCTCGTCCAGCGGCACGTAGGCGTGGCCGTAGCGGTAGATGCCGCACTTGTCGCCGATCGCCTGGTCGAAGGCCTGGCCCAGGGTGATGCCGAGGTCCTCGACGGTGTGGTGGTCGTCGATATGCAGGTCGCCCTCGGCCTGGATGTCGAGGTCGATCAGGCCGTGACGGGCCACCTGGTCGAGCATGTGGTCGAGGAAGGGCACGCCGGTCTCGCAGTTCAGCTTGCCGCTGCCGTCGAGGTTGACGGTGACGCGGATCCGGGTCTCCTGGGTGTCACGGCTGACCGTGGCGATACGCTCGGACATTGAGGCTCTCCAGCGCCGGGGCGCAGTGGGAAGGGCGATGGCGAAACCGCTATTATAGAGAATCGCGACGCCCATCCGCTACAATGCCACCATTCACTACATGCCCGTCGCGCGGTGGCGATAGCTACCGTCCCGGCCCAGGGAGGTTCCTTTTATGCCGGTGACACTGCACCCTGTCGACCGGGGTGCCTGGGAAGCGGACGACCAGGCCCGCGTCGACCTCGCCCGAATCTATGCCGATGCCCCCGCCGAGCGGCTGCCCGCCGCCGTCGATGACTTCATCGAGCAGCACCTGGTGGCGGGCCATGCCTTCCTCTGCGCCCGCTTCAACGACCGCCTGATCGCCGCAGTGGCACGGCGCGACGATGGCGCCGCCTGGTGGCTGTCGCACTTCTGCGTACGCGAGCCGACCCGCCGCCGTGGCGTGGGCACGCGCCTGCTTGCGCTGGTGGGCGAGGCGGCGGCCGGCGAGGGGCGCCGGCTGTGCGCCGAGGCCTCCCAGCTGCAGATGGCCGACCAGCTGCTGCTCTCGCGGCTCGGCTATCGCCTCGACCATGCCGGCGACCACTACGAGCTCATCTTGCCCGGCCAGCCCCCGGAGGCATCACGATGAAGCGACTGCTGAGCACCCTGCTCGCCGCCATCGGCATCGTCGCCGTGCTGGCGGTGGCGGCGGTGATCTACGTCACCACCTTCCTCGACCCCGAGGACCTCAAGCCCCGCCTCGAGGAGGTGGTGAAGGAGCAGACCGGGCTGACGCTGGCCCTGGAGGGGGACCTCTCCTGGTCCTTCTATCCCCGCCTGGGGGTCGGCGTGGAGCAGACCGAGGCCTGGCTGCCGGAGCAGTCGGTCGAGGAGGATCCCGCTTTCATGGCCTTCCGCCGCGCCGAGGTCAGCCTCGCCTTCGCGCCGCTGTTGCGCGGCGAGGTAGCCATCGACGGCATGACCCTGGATGGCCTGCGGCTCAACCTGGAGCGGGATGAGCAGGGTCGCGGCAACTGGGAGGCCCTGCTGGAGCGGATCGCCGAGGAAGGAAGCGACGAGGAAGGAAGTGACGAGGAAGGCGCCGGCGAACCGGCAAGCGCCTCTTCGGTGCCGGTCCCCGGAGGGGGCGACGCCCTCTCGGTGGCCTTCAACATCGCCAGCGTCGAGGTCGAGGATGGCGAGGTCAGCTATCGCGACCGCGCCATCGGCCATTCGCTGCGCCTCGAGGAGCTCTCGGTCAGTGGCCGCAACGTCAATCCGCGCCGCACCTTCCCCCTGCAGACGAGCTTCCGCCTGCTCGGCTACGATACCCCGGAGGGCGTGGAGGACAAGGTGCCACGCCTGGCCAGCGACGTCGGCATGGAGGGCAGCGTGGCGCTCGACGTGGACGAGCGCCGCTACAGCCTGGAGGCGTTCTCCCTGGACACCCGCAGCAGCCTCTCCGGCGCAGAACACACCCAGTCGCTCGCCCTCGATGGCGCCAGCCTGCTGGTCGACGTGGGCGATAATCGCCTGCGCCTGGACGAGGGCAGCCTGGAGGCCGGCCTGGAGCATCCGGCGCTGGGCGATTCGAGCCTGCCGCTGGCGATGGACTTCGACCTGGAGGCGGACCTCGACGCCGGCAGCGCACGGTTGCATGATCTGGTGCTGACCGGTGACGACGACCTGCGCCTGAGCGGCAACCTCAACCTCGATAACCTCTTCGCGGCGCCGAGCTATGACGGCCAGCTACGCCTGGCGCCGCTCTCCATGCGCCCCTGGCTGGAACGCTTCAACCGGCTGCCGGCCACCGCCGACGCCGAGGCCTTCACCGACGTGGCCCTGACCACCCCCTTCGAGGGCGACCTCGACGCGGTCGAGCTCACCGGCCTGACCCTGGTGCTCGACGACAGCACCTTCACCGGCCGGCTGGACGCCGGCCTGCGGGGGCAGCGCCTGGACGTCAAGCTGCAGGGCGATAGCCTCGACATGGATGCCTACCTGCCTAAGGAAGCCTCCGAAGACAGCGCCAGCCTGGGGGTGCCGGGCATCACCCGCGCCCATGCCCAGGACCAGGAAGAGGCGGCGCTGCTGCCCGTCGCCTGGCTGGATGACCTGACCCTGGCGGCCGACCTAGACCTGGGCCGCCTGACGCTGTCGGGCCTGGGCTTCGACGATGTGGCGATGACCCTCGAAGGGGAGGGGGGGCGTCATCGCCTGGTGTCCTTTGAGTCGGCCCTCTACGAGGGCCGCCTGGCCGCCGAGGGTGAGCTCGACGTGACCCGCGAGCCCATCGCCTGGCGATTGATCCCGCGGCTCGAGCGCGTGCGCGTGGATGCCCTGCTGGAAGCGCTAGGCGAGGACGACGAGAAGGCGCCGCTGCGGGGGCGCGCCTTCGCCGAGGGAGAGCTGACGGCGCGGGGCAACACCTGGCAGGAGATGCGGCGCAGCCTAGACGGGCGTCTCGCCACGCGCCTGGAGGAGGGCGCCATCCTCGACGTCAACGTCTCCCGCGAGCTGTGCGGCGCGGTCGCCGCCCTGGAGGGCAAGCAGAGCGAGCGTGACTGGGCATCCGACACCCGCTTCGATCGTGCCGATGCGACCCTGGTGGTACGCGACGGCGTGGTGGAGAGCGACGACATCGTCGTCACCCTGCCGGGCATCGATATGGGTGGCGAGGGCCGGCTCGACCTGGCCAGCGAGCGCTTCGACCTGCGCGCCGCGGCTCGCGTGGTGGATACCGCGGACCTGGCCTGCGAGGTCAATCCCCGGCTCGAGCGCCTGCCCTTCCCGGTACGCTGCGAGGGCAGCCTGGAAGGCGACAGCGCCGAGTGGTGCCGCTTCGATCGCGACGCCTTCCGGGACGCCATCGGCGAGGCACTGCGTGACGAGCTCCAGCAGCGCGCCGGCGACGAGGTGGAGGAGCGCCTCGGCGATGCCCTCAAGGGGCTCGACGAGCGCGTCGGCGAGGAGGCCGGCGGGGAACTCCGCGACAGCCTGCGCGGTCTCTTCGAGTGAGCAATGCCAGTCACTGCGTCGGCCTCGTGCCGGCGCCTTTTTTTTGAGTGCCGATGAGCGATACGCCGACTCCCGTCCTGACTCCCGGGGCCTTCCAGCGTCGCCTGCTCGACTGGTTCGACGCCCACGGGCGTCACGACCTGCCCTGGCAGCGTGACCGCACCCCCTACCGGGTATGGGTCTCCGAGATCATGCTGCAGCAGACCCAGGTGGCCACGGTGGTCCCCTACTTCGAACGCTTCATGGCGCGTTTTCCCGAGGTGTCCAGCCTGGCAGAGGCGGAGCAGGACGAGGTGCTGCACCTGTGGACGGGGCTCGGCTACTACGCCCGCGGCCGCAATCTGCATCGCGCGGCCCGTGCCATCGTCGAGGAGCATGGCGGGGAGCTGCCGGAGACCGTGGAGTCGCTCGCGGCGCTGCCCGGCATCGGCCGTTCCACTGCCGGGGCCATCGTCGCCCAGAGCCGCGGGCGGCGCGCGGTGATCCTCGACGGCAACGTCAAGCGCAGCCTCGCCCGCCTGCACGCCGTGCCTGGCTGGCCCGGGCGCCCGGCGGTGGAGCGTCGGCTATGGGCCCTGGCGGAGCACTTCACACCCCATGAGCGTCTGGCCGATTACACCCAGGCGATGATGGACCTGGGCGCCACCCTGTGCCGGCGCGGCACGCCGGCGTGCGGCCGCTGCCCCTTCGCCGACGTGTGCCTCGCCCATGCCCGTGGCGAGGAGCGCCGCTTCCCGGAGTCGAAGCCCAGGAAGGCGCTGCCCACCCGTACCACCCAGATGCTGTTGCTGCACGACGCCGAGGGCCGCGTGCTGCTGGAGCAGCGCCCGGCCAGCGGCCTGTGGGGCGGGCTCTGGAGCCTGCCGCAGTTCGATGACGCCGCGGCGCTGGAGGCCTGGCTGGACGCCCATGCCCCCGGCAGCGAGCTCGTGCCTGCCTGGTCCCCCTTTACCCACGTCTTCAGCCACTTCCGGCTGGAGATCACCCCGCGGCCGGCGCGGATCGCTCGCCTCGACTCGATCGGCGAGCGCCGCCGCTGGTACGATCCACGACGACCCGATGCCCTAGGCCTGGCGGCCCCGGTCAAGCGCCTGCTGGCCAGCCTGTCCCCCTTCACCCTGGAGGCGCCGCCGAGCCCCCGGGAGTCCGTTTCCGAGGAGAGTCCATGAGCCAGACCGTTTTCTGTCGCAAGTACCAGCAGGAGCTCGAGGCCCTGCCGTTCCCGCCGTTGCCCGGCAAGAAGGGGCAGGAGATCCAGGCCAGCGTGTCCAAGCGTGCCTGGGAGGAGTGGCAGGCGCTGCAGACCCGCCTGATCAACGAGAAGCACCTCAACATGCTCGACCCCGCCTCCCGGGAGTACCTGATGGAGCAGATGGAACGCTTCCTCGACAACCGCGAGACCGACCAGGCCGAGGGCTATGTACCGCCCTCATCCTGATGAATCGAAAGGGGTTGACGGGTAAAGGCGGTTAGGGTTTAATACGCCCCGTTGGCAAGGGGCCAGATAGCTCAGTTGGTAGAGCAGGGGATTGAAAATCCCCGTGTCGGCGGTTCGATTCCGTCTCTGGCCACCACGCTGCTGGGGTATAGCCAAGTGGTAAGGCACCGGTTTTTGGTATCGGCATTCCCAGGTTCGAATCCTGGTACCCCAGCCATCGCCAACCCGTTTCCGAAAGGCCGTGGACCCCGTTCACGGTCTTTCTCGCTGAGAGGAGCGCGTCCTCCAGGCCGTGGCAAGCGCGGCATCGCCGGCATAGCTCAGTTGGTAGAGCAACTGACTTGTAATCAGTAGGTCCCGGGTTCGACTCCTGGTGCCGGCACCATCTCTCCTGCATTAAAAATCAGTACGTTATAGTAGAGACACCCAGGCCGCCCATCGAGGCGGCTTCTTGTGTCCTTGAAAACGAGCGGGGCCATCCCCAAATGTGTAATCGCGGCTCCTTTCCCTTGGGGTCGCCCACGGCTGTCTCGCCGTCGGAAAACGAGTTTTGCTGAGATCGATCACGGAGACACAGGAGGTGATTGGATGTCACTCAAGGCGTCTGACCGTACGCTTCACGAGACCGTTTCCCACCATGCCATCGTCGACTCTCCGGACCCGCAGAGCCGCGTGAAGAGCGGGCCGCGCCCCGGCGAGGATCCCTATCCCACGCGCCTGGCCGAGCCCCTCGACATGCCCTGGCTCAATCGCCGCGAGCCGGTGGTGAAGGGGCGCGCCGAGGAGGGCCCCCTGAGCCAGGCGCAGCTCGACGAGTTCGAGCGCAAGGGCTTCCTGTTCGAGCCCGACTTCATCGGCGGCGGTGAGCTCGACGAGCTGCGTCGGGAGCTGGCGGCGCTGCTGGAGAACCCCGACTACCGCCATCGCGACTTCAGCATCACCGAACCCTCCGGCAACGAGATCCGCTCGCTGTTCGCGATGCACTTCCTCTCCGAGCGCTTCGCCCGCCTGGCCCGCGACGAGCGCCTGGTTGGCCGTGCCCGCCAGATCCTCGGCGGCGAGCCCTATGTGCATCAGTCGCGCATCAACTACAAGCCGGGCTTCGAGGGCAAGGGCTTCAACTGGCACTCCGACTTCGAGACCTGGCACGCCGAGGACGGCATGCCGGCAATGCATGCGGTGAGCGCCTCCATCGTGCTCACCGACAACCACCACTTCAACGGCCCGCTGATGCTGATCCCTGGCTCCCACAAGGTGTTCGTGCCCTGCCTGGGAGAGACGCCGGACGACAACCACAGGCAGTCGCTGAAGCGGCAGGAGCTCGGCGTGCCGAGCCGCGAGGCGCTGGCCGCGCTGGTCGAGCGCCATGGCATCGAGGCGCCTACCGGGGCCGCCGGCGGCCTGCTGCTGTTCGACTGCAACGTGCTGCACGGCTCCAACGCCAACATGTCGCCGGACCCGCGCAGCAACGCCTTCTTCGTCTACAACCGGCGCGACAACCGCTGCGTGGCGCCCTTCGCGGCGCGCCGGCGTCGCCCCGGCTTCCTCGCCCACGACCCGGACGAGACCTGGTCGCCGGAGGGTTGAGGGCCTCGCGAGGGAGGCGCTGTGGCGTGCGCCGCGGGCTGCGGTAGACTGGGAGGTCTGTCGCGCCCCGCGGCACGCCTAACGAGAAGGAGAAGATGCGCCATGCGCTTTGTCCCCCGCTTCACCGACGGCCAGGCCTTTCCCGAGCGGCTCGGCAAGATCGTCTGCGTCGGCCGCAACTACGCCGACCACGCCCGGGAGCTCGACAACCCGGTGCCCAGCGAGCCGCTGCTCTTCATCAAGCCGGCGACCAGCGCGGTGCCGCTGGCCTCCCTCCTCGAGGCCCCCTTCTCCCGGGGCGAGGTGCACTACGAGACCGAGCTGGCGCTCTTGATCGGCGAGGAGCTGACCCACGTCACCGCCGACGAGGCGGAGCATGCCGTGGTGGGCATCGGGCTGGCGCTGGACCTGACCCTGCGTGACGTCCAGTCGCGCCTCAAGGAGAAGGGGCATCCCTGGGAGGTCGCCAAGGCGTTCGATGGCGCCTGCCCGCTCTCGGACTTCCTGCGACTCTCCCAGGTGCCCAACTGGAGCGGCCTCGTCTTCACCCTGGAGGTGGACGGCGAGTCGCGTCAGCACGGCGAAGGCGCCGACATGCTGTTCCCGGTGCCGACCCTGCTGGCCGAGATGAGCCGCCATTTCACCCTGCAGCCGGGGGACGTGGTACTGACCGGCACACCCGCCGGGGTCGGCCCGCTGGTGCGTGGCAGCGAGTTGCGCTTCACCCTGACCGGCGGCCTGGAGATCACCACCCGCGTGGCGGAGTAGCGCCAGCCTCACTCCAGATAGGTGTAGCCCGCCAGGCCCTCGGAGAGGTCGTCGAGGAAGCGTTCCTGCTCGACCACCTCGAGGCCGCTGACGGCGAGCTGCTCGGCGAGGTGGCGGCGCAGCACCTCGGCGTCGAAGTTGACGTAGCCGAGCACGTCGGCGACCCGGTCGCCCTGCTGGATATGGCTGAAACTCCAGCTGCCGTCGGCCTTGAGGGTGGCGTCCACCGAGTCGGTGTCGCCGAAGAGGTTGTGCAGGTCGCCGAGGATCTCCTGGTAGGCGCCCACCATGAAGAAGCCCAGCAGCCGCTCGTCATCCTCCTGCCATTCCGGCAGCGGCAGGGTGGTCTCCACCCCCTGGCCGTCCACGTAGCCGTCGATGCGCCCGTCGCTGTCGCAGGTGATGTCCTGGATCACCCCGCGGCGACTCGGCTCCTGGTCGAGCCCCGTCAGCGGCATCACCGGGAAGATCTGCTGGATGCCCCAGACGTCGGGCACCGACTGGAACAGCGAGAAGTTGACGAACAGCTTGTCGGCGAGCTTCTCGGCCAGCTCGTCGTCGATCTCGCGGTGCACCCGGTTGCGGGTGTCGAGGCGGGCGCGCAGCCGGGCGCAGGCGGCGAAGTAGACCGCCTCGCCCTCGGCGCGGGCGGTGATATGGGTCAGCCCCATGACGAAGCGCTCGTGGAGGTCGCCCATGGCCTGCACCAGGTCGTGCCACGCCTCCACCAGGCCGCGCTGGTCGGGAGACTCGCCGAGCAGGTCGTGGACCCGCCACAGCTCGTCCACCTGGGGGTCGCCCTCGACCCGGCGCTCGGGGGAGGCGTCGCTGACCCGCTCCTCGCCGATGACGTTGGTGATCAGCACCGCATGGTGGGCGGTGAGCGCGCGGCCCGACTCGCTGATCAGGTGGGGCTCGGGCAGGGCGTGCTCCTGGCAGGCCAGGCGGAAGGCGTAGACCACGTTGCGGGCGTACTCGAGCATCGAGTAGTTGGCCGAGCAGAAGCTGCGCGAGCGCGTGCCCTCGTAGTCGACCCCGAGGCCCCCGCCCACGTCCACGGTGTCCACCGGGGCGCCCAGCTCCACCAGGCTCTGGTAGAAGCGGGCGCACTCGCGCAGGCCGCGCTGGATGTCGCGGATGTTGGCGATCTGGGAGCCCAGGTGGAAGTGCACCAGCTGCAGGCTGGCCAGGGCGTCGGCCTCGCGCAGCTGCTCCACCACGCTGAGGATCTGGCTGGCGGTAAGGCCGAACTTGGACTTCTCGCCGCCGGTGTTCTGCCAGCGGCCGCGGCCCACGGAGGCCAGCCGGGCGCGCAGGCCGATGCGCGGCGTGACGCCGAGCTCGGCGGCCTCCTCGAGGATCAGCGGCAGCTCGGAGAGCTTCTCCACCACCAGGTAGACGCGGTGGCCGAGCTTCTCGCCCATCAGCGCCAGGCGCACGTACTCGCGGTCCTTGTAGCCGTTGCAGACGATCAGCGAGGGGCCGTCCCCCGAGAGCGCCAGCACGGCGAGCAGCTCCGGCTTGCTGCCGGCCTCCAGGCCCACGCGGTCCCGGCCCCGCTCGGGGGTGGCCAGTATCTCCTCCACCACCCGGCGTTGCTGGTTGACCTTGATCGGGTAGACCGCGGTGTAGCCGCCGTCGAAGGCCTCCTCCTGCATGGCGGTGTCGAAAGCGGTGCACAGCTGCTCGACCCGGTCGTGGAGGATGTCGATGAAGCGCACCAGCACCGGCAGGCGCAGGCCGGCGGCCTTGAGGCCGGCCACCAGGTCATCCAGGGGCAGTGCCGGCCCGTCCGCCTCGCTGCCCAGCGGGCGCACCAGGGCGTGGCCGGAGTCGTCGACGTCGAAGTAGCCGCTGCCCCACTGGTCGATGTTCCAGACGCGCCGCGCGCGGCGGGCGGGGCTTCCGATGCTGGCCATGGGGCGGCTCATTGGCTGGCCTCCGGCAGGGGCAGGGCGCCATCGGCGAGGCGCGCCTTGAGGATGGTGCGGAACCGCTCGGGGTCGTGGGGGGTGAGGTCGTGGGCGGGCGGGTCCACGTAGACCACCAGCAGCCGCGAGAGCCAGTAGCGCAGTGCGGTCAGGCGCAGCATCATCGGCCAGGCCTCGCGCTCCGCGGCGGTCAGCGGGCGCTGGACCTGGTAGGCGCCGAGCAGGGCGTCGTGGCGCTCGGCATTCAGCCTTCCGTCCTCGTCGCTGGCCCAGTCGTTGATCACGATCGCCAGGTCGAACAGCAGGTCGCCGGTGCAGCCGTTGTAGAAGTCGATGATGCCGCCCAGGCGGTCTCCCACGAAGAGGGTGTTGTCGCGGAACAGGTCGCCGTGCAGTGCCCCCTGGGGCAGCTCGGGGCCGTTGCTGAAGGCCTCCTGGTAGATCTCCACCTCGTCCTTCATCAGCGTCTGGTCCTCGGGGGCCAGGTAGGCCAGCACCTTGTGGTGCATGGGCATCAGCCAGTGCAGGTCGCGGGGGTTGGGGCGATGGCCGGGAAAGTACCGCGACACCTTGTGCATGCGCCCCAGGGTCTCGCCCAGGGCGCGGCACTGGGCCAGGTTGGGGGCCCTGGGGTGGCGGCCGGGCAGGCGGGGGAAGAGCAGGGCCGGCTTGTCGGCCAGGCTGTGCAGCGCCACGCCGTCGCGGTCGTGGAGCGGCCCGGGCACCGGCAGGCGGTGCTCGTCGAGGTAGTCGAGCAGGTCGACGAAGAACGGCAGCTCCTCGTGCTCGCCCTGCTCGAACAGGGTCAGCACCAGCTCGCGGCGGTCGGTGGTAACGAAGAAGGTGCTGTTCTCGGTGCCGGCAGGAACGCCCTCCAGGGAGACCAGCGAGCCGGCGTCGAAGCGGCTCAGGAAGGCCTCGACCTGGGACTCGGTCAGCGGTGTGAATACGGCCATGTGTCTCTCACCCGGGAATGCCAAGCCGCCTATTGTAGCGACTTGCGAGTGTGATGCACGCCTCGTCTGCCGCGTCAGAGGGTCTGCAGCACCCAGTCGGGCACGGGGATGCGATCTCCCTCATGGCGCTCGAAGTTGCCGTCGCCGTCGCGGTCGACCAGGGAGTAGGAGGGGCCGCTGGATGGGCGGATCTCGATGGCGTAGAGCTCACCGTTGATCCGGTACTCGCGGACGGTTCGGCCCTCCTCCTGGCGGGTGGTGATGTCCGGCTCGAGGTCCTCGTCGGACTGCGCCAGCGCGGGGGAGGCGGCGGCGAGCATCAGGCCCAGGGCCAGCAGCAGGGCGGTGAGCGGGCGAAGCACGTTCATGATGACCTCCAGGCCGCCGGGGCGGTGGAATGATGGACCTGCCTCCAGTGTAAGGCGTAGCGGGTGTCGCGTCGCGCGCAGCGACCGCGGCAAAAGGGCCGCGCAATGCGTATCATGGTTGAGCAGAGCCACTTCTCGAACAGCTGCAACGGATGCCTCCATGGCCGATACCCCCATCGTTCTCGTCGACGGTTCCTCCTACCTCTACCGCGCCTTCCATGCCCTGCCGGCACTGACCACCTCCGAGGGGCAGCCCACCGGCGCCATCAAGGGCGTGCTCAACATGCTCAAGCGGCTGATCAAGGACTACCCGGAGAGCCCCATGGCGGTGGTCTTCGACGCCCCGGGCAAGACCTTCCGCGACGCGCTGTTCGAGCAGTACAAGTCCCAGCGGCCGCCGATGCCCGACGACCTGCGCGCCCAGGTCGAGCCGCTGCACCAGTGCGTGAAGGCGCTGGGCCTGCCTCTGCTGTGCATCGAGGGGGTGGAGGCCGACGACGTCATCGGCACCCTGGCGCGACAGGCCACCGAGGCCGGCCGCGACGCCGTGATCTCCACCGGCGACAAGGACATGGCCCAGCTGGTCAACGCCCATATCACCCTGGTCAACACCATGAAGGGCGAGACCCTGGACGTCGACGGTGTGAAGGAGAAGTTCGGGCTGCCGCCCGAGCGGATCATCGACTTCCTGGCGCTGATGGGCGACAAGGTGGACAACATCCCCGGGGTGCCGGGGGTGGGTGAGAAGACGGCGCTCGGCCTGCTGCAGGGCGTTGGGGGCGGCCTCGATGCCATCTATGCCGACCTGGAGAAGGTCAAGACGCTCGGCTTCCGCGGCGCCAAGACGCTGCCCAAGAAGCTCGCGGAGCACCGCGACCAGGCCTTCCTCTCCTACCAGCTTGCCACCATCAAGACCGACTGCGAGCTGCAGGTGGGGCTCGACGACCTGGATATCGCCCATCCCGACCGCGAGGCGCTGCTCGAGCTCTACCGTCGGCTGGAGTTCCGGGCCTGGCTCGCCGAGCTGCTGGAGGGCCGGGACGAGGGCGTGGATGACGTTGCCGGCGGCACCGCCACCCCGGCCGCCGCCGAGGGGGAGGCGCCCACCGCCGGTGTCGCCGACCGCGAGGATCGGGTGATCCTCGCGCAGTCCGAGCTGGACCCCTGGCTCGAGCGCCTCAAGGCGGCCAAGGCCTTCTGCTTCGACCTGGAGACCACCAGCCTGAATTACATGGAGGCGCAGATCGTCGGCGTGGGCCTGGCCCTTGAGCCCGGCGAGGCCGCCTATATCCCGCTGGCCCACGACTACCTGGACGCCCCCGACCAACTCGACCGCGACGCCGTTCTCGCCGCCCTGAAGCCGCTGCTCGAGGACGCGACCAGGACCAAGATCGGCCAGAACCTCAAGTACGATATCTCGGTGCTTGCCGGCTATGGCATCCGGGTGGCCGGTCCGCTTCAGGACACCATGCTGGAGTCCTATGTGCTCGACTCCACCGCCACCCGTCACGATATGGACTCCCTGGCGTTGAAGTACCTGGGCGAGAAGACCATCGCCTTCGAGGCCATCGCCGGCAAGGGCGCCAAGCAGCTCACCTTCAATCAGGTGGCCCTGGAGCAGGCCGCGCCCTACGCTTGCGAGGATGTGGACATCACCCTGCGCCTGCACCGCGAGCTGCGCCCTCGGCTGGAGAAGGAAGGGCGCCTGGCCGAGGTGCTGGAGGCGATCGAGCTGCCGCTGGTGCCGGTGCTCTCGCGCATGGAACGTAACGGCGTGGCCCTGGATCCCCAGCGGCTCCACGATCAGAGCCGGGAGCTCGAGGCGAGGATCAACGAGCTGGAGGCGCGTGCCCACGAACTGGCCGGGCGCGAGTTCAACCTCGGCTCGCCCAAGCAGCTCGGCCAGATCCTCTTCGAGGAGCAGGGCATCCCGGTGATCAAGAAGACCCCCAAGGGGGCGCCCTCCACCGCCGAGGCGGTGCTCGAGGAGCTGGCGCTGGACTATCCGCTGCCCAAGGTGATCATGGAGCACCGGGGGCTCGCCAAGCTCAAGTCCACCTATACCGACAAGTTGCCGCGGCTGGTCAACCAGGCAACCGGCAGGCTGCACACCAGCTACCACCAGGCGGTCACCGCCACCGGGCGGCTCTCCTCCAGCGATCCCAACCTGCAGAACATTCCCATCAGGACCGAGGAAGGAAGGAAAATCCGCCAGGCCTTTATCGCCCGGCCCGGCTATCGCATCGTCGCCGCCGACTACTCCCAGATCGAGCTGCGGATCATGGCGCACCTCTCCGGCGACAAGGGGCTGCTGGCGGCCTTCGCCGAGGGGCGCGACATCCACGCCGCCACCGCCGCGGAGGTGTTCGGGGTGGCGCTCGACAGGGTCTCGGGGGCGCAGCGGCGCAGCGCCAAGGCGATCAACTTCGGGCTGATCTACGGCATGAGTGCCTGGGGGCTGTCGCGGCAGCTGCATATCGAGCAGAGCCAGGCCAGGGTCTATATCGATCGCTACTTCGACCGCTACCCCGGGGTAGCCCGCTACATGGAGCGCATCCGCGCCCAGGCCGCCGAGGAGGGCTTCGTCGAGACGGTGTTCGGCCGGCGCCTCTACCTGCCGGAGATCCGCTCCCAGAACCGCGCCCGTCGCCAGGGCGCCGAGCGCACCGCCATCAATGCCCCCATGCAGGGCACCGCCGCGGACATCATCAAGCGGGCCATGATCGACGTCGATACTTGGCTGCGCGGTGGCGAGCGGGACGCCTGGATGGTGATGCAGGTCCACGACGAGCTGGTGTTCGAGGTGGCCGAGGCGCAGGTCGAGGACTTCATCGCGGAGGTGAAGGCGCGCATGCAGGCCGCGGCCGAGCTCGACGTCGAGCTGATCGTCGAGGCGGAGTCGGGCGCCAATTGGGACGATGCGCACTGACCAACAAAAACGCCACCGCACAGGCGGTGGCGTTTCCGGCTAGAGCGTATGGGCCGAAAGGCTTACCGCCAGTCGACGCGATCGAAGATACGGACCGCCTCGGGGTTGTTCTCGCCCAAAACGCTGATGTTGAGGTCATCCTTCTTGAAGTTGCCCCAGGACTCCAGCACCGGGTTCATCTTCACGCCCTCGACCACCGGGAACTCGTAGTTGCCCTCGGCGAAGATCTCCTGGGCGGTGTCGGAGGAGAGGAACTCCAGGAAGCGCACGGCGTTCTCCTGATTCGGTGCACCCTCCACCACGCCGGCGCCGCCGACGTTGACGTGGGCGCCACGGTCGTCCTGGTTGGGGAAGATCACGCCGACCTTGCGGGCCGCCTCGCGATCCGCCTCGTCGTCGGAGTGCAGCAGGCGAACGTAGTAGTAGTGGTTGCCCACCGCCAGGTCGCACTCGCCGCTGGCCACGGCCTTGATCTGGTCGGTATCGCCGCCCTCGGGGTCGCGGGCCATGTTGGCCACCACGCCCTCGGCCCACGCCTCGGCTTCCTCGGCGCCGTGATGCTCCACCAGCGAGGCCAGCAGCGACTGGTTGTAGATGTTATTGGAGGAGCGGATGCACACCTCGCCCTCGAACGCCTCGTCGGCCAGCTCCTCGTAGCTGCCGATCTCGCTCGGGTCGAAGTTCTCGCGATCATAGTAGATGGCGCGAACACGCTGGCTGAAGCCGAACCACTTGCCTTCCGGGTGGCGCATGGTCTCGGGCAGGCGCTCGTCGAGGACCTCGGACTCGACGGCTTGGAAGATACCTTCCTGGTCGGCACGCCAGAGGTTACCGGCATCCACGGTGATCATCACGTCGGCGGGGCTGGCCGCGCCTTCGCGCTTGATACGCTCGATTAGCTGGGACGAGTCACCCTCGAGCAGATTGACCTCGATGCCGGTCTCGTCGGTGAACGCCTGGTAAAGGGCGTTATCCGAATCATAGTGACGGGCTGAATAGAGGTTGAGCTCGTCGGCGACACTGGTGGTGGCAAAGGCAGAGCCGGTCAGGGCGACGGCGAGAGGGGTGATGAGACGGACGGGCTTCATCGGAGGGACCTCGTTGGCGCACAGTGAATGATAATACGTTGCATTATTGCGTCCTCCATTGAAGCGGCCTCGGCCGCCCTCGTCAAGTCCTGAATCGGCGTTGCTGGCTAGAATCAGGGAACGACGGAATGCGAGTCGCTTTCAAACGCATTGACGCCCACGATCCGTTATGATGAGGGCACACTCCATCGACGCCCTGTCGCGAGGACCTATGCACCCGAATTTCAAGCTACCCTTCGCCTCCGGCGCCACGGCGTTGTCGATGCAGGGGATTCACCACGCCTTCGACAAGCGCGAGGTGGTCAAGGGGATCGATCTGGAGGTGCTGCCCGGTGAGGTGGTCTGCCTGCTGGGGCCCTCCGGCTGCGGCAAGAGCACCCTGCTGCGCATCGCCGCCGGCCTCGAAACCCTGCAGCAGGGCAGCGTGACCCTGGAGGGCCGCGAGGTGGCTCGCGCCGGCGCGAGCCACCTGCCCCCCGAAAAGCGCAGCGTGGGCCTGGCCTTCCAGGACTCCGCGCTCTTCCCTCACCTCTCGGTACTGGAGAACGTCACCTTTGGGCTCAAGCGACTGCCGGCGGCGGAGCGCCGCCGGCGGGCCCTGGCGCTGCTCGAGCAGCTGGGCATGGCGGCTCACGCCGAGAGCTATCCGCACATGCTCTCCGGCGGGCAGCAGCAGCGCGTGGCCCTGGCCCGTGCCCTGGCGCCGGCGCCGCAGCTGATGCTGCTGGACGAGCCCTTCTCGAGCCTCGATGCACGGTTGCGCGACCAGATTCGCGACGACACCCTGCACGTGCTCAAGAAGGTCGGTGCCGCCACCCTGCTGGTGACCCATGATCCCGAGGAGGCGATGTTCATGGCCGATCGCATCGCCCTGATGCGCGACGGCCAAATCGTCCAGGTGGGCACGCCCCGGGAGCTCTACTGCAACCCCGGCGACCCCTTCGTGGTGACCTTCTTCGGCGAGGTGAACGAGCTCTCTGGAGTGGTGCGCGACGGCGTGGTGCGCACCCCGGTAGGGGTGATCGAGGCGGGCTGGCTGGCGGAGAGAAGCACCGCACGTGTGCTGATCCGCCCGGAGGCGCTGCAGGTCGTGGCGCTGGAGGCGTCGGCCGAGGCGCATCGCCACAGCCATGTCGTCATGGCCAAGCTGCTCGGGCGCAGCAGCCTGCTGCATATCTGTGCCCACGGCGAGGGGGAGGAGGAGGTGCATATCCACGCCCGGGTGCCGGGGGTCTTCCTGCCCGCCGAGGGGCAGCCGGTTACCCTGCGCCTGGATCCCTCTCAGGTGTTCGTCTTCCCCTCAGCCGCCGCCGGGGCGCGAGCGCCGCATGGCCAGGCTGAGTAGGATCACCGGGATTATGCCTACGGCCACGATGGCCAGTGAGGCCGTCGACGCCTCGGCGAGGCGCTCGTCGGTCGCCAGATTGTGGGCGCGTACCGCCAGGGTGTCGAAGTCGAAGGGGCGCAGGATGATGGTCGCCGGCAGCTCCTTCATCACGTCCACGAAGACCAGGATACAGGCCGCCAGCAGGCTGCCACGCATGATCGGGGTGTGAACCCGCTTGAGGGTGCCGGTGGCCGTTTGCCCCAGGGTACGTGAGGCGGCGTCCATGCTCGGCGTCACCTTGCCCAGGCTCGCCTCCACGGCGTTGAACGACACCGCCAGGAAGCGCACCACATAGGCGTAGATCAGGATGAACGCCGAGCCGCTGAAGATCAGCCCGATCACCTGGCCACCGCGCGCCAGCAGCCAGGTGTTGATGGCGTTGTCCAGCCAGGCGAAGGGGATCAGGATGCCCACCGCCACCACCGAACCGGGAATCGCATAGCCCATGGCCGAGATCCGCGTGGCGGTGCGGGTCAGGGGGGTGTCGTTGAGCCGTACCCCGTAGCTGAGCACCACCGCCAGGGTCACCGCGATCAGCGCGGCGATGGTGGCGAGGGTCAGGCTGTTGCGGGCGTAGCCGATGAAGCGGGCGCCGAACAGCGAGTCGCCCTGCTCGATCGCCAGCTGGGCGAGGATGCCGCTGGGGATCAGGAAGCCGCCCAGGATCGGCAGCAGGCAGGCGAGGATGGCCCCGGCCGCCCGCCAGCCGCCGAGGCAAAACTCCGGCAGCTGCTGGTAGCGGCTCGAGGTGTGGAAGTAGCGGCGCTTGCCCCGTGACCAGCGCTCCAGCAGCACCAGGGCGATCACGAAGGCCAGCAGGCAGGCTGCCAGCTGGGCCGCGGCGATCGGCTCGCCGAGCCCGAACCAGGTGCGGTAGATGCCGGTGGTGAAGGTGTCCACGCCGAAGTACTGCACCGCCCCGAACTCGTTCAGGGTCTCCATCAGCACCAGCGACACACCGCCCACCAGCGCCGGGCGTGACAGCGGGATCGCTACGCTACCGAACAGCCGCCAGGGGCCGCGCCCCAGGGTCCGGCCGACGTCCAGCATGCACACCGACTGCTCTATGAAGGAGGCCCGCGCCAGCA
This sequence comes from Halomonas sp., assembly GCA_046540755.1. Classification (GTDB taxonomy): domain Bacteria; phylum Pseudomonadota; class Gammaproteobacteria; order Pseudomonadales; family Halomonadaceae; genus Halomonas. The sequence continues at coordinate 43,793 of JBKHEO010000009.1, forward strand.
GGTAGACATAGGGGTAGAGCACCAGGGTGATCAGGGTAGCGGCCCCGCCCAGGGAGCGGATGGCGGGGAACCAGTAGTCGCCGTGCTCCCAGCTGAACAGCCCGCGCAGCCAGCCCTGCAGCGGCCCCGAGAACTGCAGGAAGTCGGTGTAGGCGTAGGCGATCACATAGGTGGGCACTGCCAGCGGCAGCAGCAGCGCCCACTCGAACAGCCGCCGCCCCGGGAAGCGGCACATCACCACCAGCCAGGCGGTGCCGGTGCCGATCACCAGGGTACCGAGCCCCACCGTGACTACCAGGAAGAGGGTGTTGGCCAGGTAGCGCGGTAGCACTGTGCTGGCCAGGTGCTGCCATACCCCGTCGGTGGGCATGACGATATGCGCGAGTACCGCCAGCACCGGCAGCGCCACGACCAGCGCCACGCCCAGCAGCAGGGCGGTCCAGGGGGTGAGGGCGGGCAGCAGCCGGCGGGAGAGGGCAGGCAGGCCGCCACGGAGGGCTCGAGACAAGGCAGGCTCCTTGCGGGGCGGGGTGGCAAATGCGAGACGTTGGCGCCGGGAAAGGGTATCAGTTGCTCGCCCGGCTTTCAGCTGGCATCGCTTGAGCGGGGTCAACACGACGACGCCCGCCGTCACGGGACGGCGGGCGTCGAGGCTCGGGCATGGCAAAGGGTCAGTAGCCCACCATCACCCCGGGCAGGCCGGTGACCAGCACCGGGAAGAAGGCCATCAGCACGCAGGCCAGCACGATCAGCGCCACGAACGGCATCACGGCCTTGTAGAGGTCGAGCATCTCCACCCCGGGGGGCGCCACGCCCTTGAGGTAGAAGAGCGCATAGCCGAAGGGCGGCGTCAGGAAGGAGGTCTGCAGTACCACGGCGACCATCACCACGAACCACAGCACGTCGATCCCCATCTGCTCGACGATGGGCAGCATGATCGGGAAGCTGAGCAGCACGATACCGGTCCAGTCGAGGAACATGCCCAGGATGAACACCAGCAGCAGCATCAGGATCAGTGCCCCGGTGGTGCCACCGGGCATGGCCAGCACCACCTCGCTGATCACCTCCATGCCGCCGCCGCGGGAGAAGACCCCGGTGAAGGCGGTGGCGCCCACCAGCACCAGCATCACCATGGTGGTGGTCTTGCTGGCCTCGATCAGGGTGCGGTAGCAGGTCTTGAGCTTGCGATCGCCGAAGATCAGGAACAGCACGAAGGCGATGGCCACCCCGATGGCCGACGCCTCGGTGGCGGTGGCGATACCGGTGAACAGCGAGCCCAGCACCCCGAGGATCAGCGTCATGGGCGGCAGCACGTACCTGGCGAGCATGCCCAGCAGTTCCCGAGTGGAGACCCCGGCGCGCTCCGCTGCGGGCACCGGCGGGCCATAGGAGGGCTTCACGTGGCAGATCACCAGCACGTAGAGGGCGTAGAGCACACCCAGCAGGATGCCCGGCACCAGGGCCCCGGCGAACAGCTCCCCCACCGAGACCGGCGAGTAGCTGGCCATCAGGATCAGCATGATGCTCGGCGGGATCAGGATGCCCAGGCAGCCGCTGGCCATGATCACCCCGGTGCTCAGCTCCTTGTTGTAGGAGTACTTGAGCATCGGCACCAGGGCGATCATGCCCATCACCGCGATGGAGGCGCCGACGATGCCGGTGGTGGCGGCCAGCAGCACTGAGACGATGACCACGGTGAGTGCCAGGCCGCCGCGCAGATTGGCCAGCAGCAGGCGCATCGATTCGAACATCTTCTCGGTGACGCCCGAATCATTGAGGAAGCGCGCCATCAGCACGAACAGCGGGATGGCCACCAGGACGTAGTTGTCCATGGAGTTGCCGTAGATGTTGTTGATGATGGTGCCGAGCACCTTGATGCCGGGGCCGAGGAGGGCCCCCATCACGGCGACGCCGCCCAGCACGAAGGCCAGCGGGTGACCCATGAACAGGCCGACCAGCAGGCCGCCGAACATGAACAGGGTAAGCAGCTCGGCACTCATGCGGCGGTCTCCTTGCGCAGTTCCTGCACGGCACGGATGACGATGGCCACGGCCTGCAGCAGCAGCAGCACGGCGGCGACCACGATGACGCCCTTCACCGGGTAGACGGGGACCGAGACCACGCCGTAGGTAGTCTCGCCACGGCTCAAGGAGCGCCAGAAGAAGCTCCCGCCGTAGGTCACCAGCATCCAGATGAAGGGCACGAAGAAGATCAGGTAGCCGAGGATGTCGAGGATGGCTTGCTTGCGCCGCGACAGCAGGCGCTTGAGTACATCGACCTCGACATGGGCGTGGTGGCGAAGCCCGTAGGCCGCCATCAGCATGAAGTGGGCACCGAACAGCATCTTGGTGACGTCGAAGGCCCAGTCGCTGGGGCGACCGATGAAGAAGCGCAGGGCGATGTCATAGATCACGACCAGGGTGACCACGGCGAGAAGCGGGGCGACCAGGCGGCCGAACCCCTCGTTGAGGGCATCGATGGCCCGGGCAATGGCATTCATGGTGAGGCTCTCGGGAACGGTCAGGTCAGCGAAGCCCGGCGTACAGGGCGGGTACGGTCGGTGAGACGGGCCCCACAGGGCCCGTCCGGAACCGCGGGATCACTCCTCCATGCAGGCCTCGATGTCCTCGAGGGACGGCAGATCGTCGGTGACGCGGCTCATGTTGTAGGGCACCGAGATGTCCCGCCAGTTGGCATAGTGCTCCATGTAGCTGAGCATGGAGTGATAGATCTTGGCGTGCATGGGATCCTCGCAGGCGCCCTCGATGATCACCTCGTTGGTGATGTCCTGGATCTCGGCCAGGTCCTCATCGGAAAGCTGGTGGATCTCGGTGCCGTCTTCCTTGAACTTCACCGTGCCCTCGGTGGACTCGCGCTCGGACCAGGCCAGCGACCAGGCCATGGTCGCCTCGGCGGCGATCTTCAGCTTCTCCTGGGTCTCCTCGGAGAGCGCGTCCCAGGCGTCCTTGTTGATCATCACGCCGAACACGCTGGCGGACTGGTGCCAGCCCGGTACCGACCAGTAGTCGGCCACCTCGTTGAAACCGGCCTTGTAGTCGACGCCAGGCGTGGAGAACTCGGCGCCGTCGACCACGCCACGCTCCACCGCCTGGTAGATCTCGCCGCCGGCGAGCGTCACCTGCGAGCCGCCCAGCTCCTCGAGCACGCGCCCCTGATCGCGGCCGGAGAGGCGCAGGCGCTTGCCGTCGAGATCGGCCAGGCTCTCGATGGGCGTGTTGCCACGGAAGCCGGATTCGTTGTTGGTGATGCCGTAGGGCAGGTAGACCATGTTGTAGTCGCCGTAGACCTCCTGGTAGAGCTCCCAGCCGCCCCACTCCATGATCCAGTTGAGGTAGTCGACGCCGTTGAACAGGCTGGTGGTGGTGGCCAGCGGCGAGAAGGCCGGGTCACGGCCGGCCCAGTAGCCGGGCCAGTCGCCGGCGGCCTCGATGCTGCCGGTCTCGGTGGCGTCGAACACCTCGGTGCCGGGCATCAGGGTGCCGCCGGCGCGGAACTCGATCTGTACCTCGTCGCCGGCCAGCTTGTTGACCAGCTCGGCCCAGTGGCGATCGATCTGGATCAGGTCGAGGTTGTCCGGCCAGGTGGTGGTCATGGTCCACTCTTCCTGGGCCTGGACGGTGGTGCTCAGGGTGGCCAGCGCCACGCCGGCGGCGAGGCCGGTGAGGGTGAAGGTGCGCAGTGCTTTCATGTTGTTCTCCCTTCAGGATCCGATCGGGCGATGCCGGACGGCACCGCTTGGCAACGCCGGGCCGCGGGGCGAGGACGCCTTGCCCTCGGCAGCCTCGTGGCGACGGCTTCAAGCTAGCATGCCAGCCATGCGAGATTCGATCTCGCTTATGTGAAGATGGCGTCGGCCGCCGCGCTGGCCGCCACCGGTGAAGGCGAGTCGTCGATGGCTCGCCGCCGGACGACAAAAGGCAGGAAATCAGGTAGTTGTAGTAAGTTTACGTTAACGTAAACGAACCGACCCGAGGGCAGGCTAGCGTTGAATGCTGCGCTGCCTTAAGACCAAAGTGTTAGATCGAGAGGCGTCGCCGGGAGGCAGGTCGATGGTGCGAAAGGAAGAGTCGGCGGCTCGACTGCTGCGGGCGCACGCCCGCCGCCTGGGGCGCCGCCGCTGGCGCGGCCTGGTGTGGCTGCAGGGAGAGGCCGGCGCCTGTCGGGCCCAGGCCGCCACGCTGTGGCAGGCGAGGGAGTGGCCAGCGCCACTGTGGCTCGCCCCGCAGGCGCCGGGGGAACTCGCCGCCCCGGCCTGGCTGCCCCCGGCCCGGGCGCGCACCCGGCTGGGGGGGGAGCACGGCCTGCTGGTGGTGGACGCCGTCTCCCCGGGAGCCGGCCTCGACCCCGACGCCCTGGCGGCCCTGGCCGGCACCCTGCGTGCCGGCGGCCTGCTGGTGCTGATGACGCCGCACGACTGGGGGGCACGCCCCGACGCCGACTACGCCCGGCTGGCCGAGCACCCCTGGCGTCCCGAGGCGCTGACCAGCCGCTACCTGGCGCGGCTGGCGCGGCGGCTGGAGGCCGAGTCGGGGGTGATTCGCTGGCGCCCCGGCGAGACGCCGCGCCTGCCGAGGCTGCCGGCCCGTCGGCTAGCCACCGCCTCGCCACCGGCCGATGGCGACTGCGTCACCGCCGACCAGGCCGCGGCGGTGGCGAGGCTGGCCCGGCTGCGCCGGCGTCGCCCCCTGGTGATCACCGCCAACCGGGGCCGCGGCAAGAGTGCCGCCCTGGGCATCGCCTGCGCCCGCTGGCTCGCCGCCGGCGAGCCCGAGGTGCTGGTCACCGCGCCCCGGCCGGCGGCGGTGGAGAGCCTCTTCGAGCGGCTGGCGGCGCTCTCTCCCGAGGGCGAGCGCCGGGGCAGCGACTTCGTCACCGACCGCGGCGCGGTACGCTTCGTGGCCCCCGATGCCCTGGCCGAGCTGGCCCGGCGGGGCGAGGCCGGCGGCGCCGGCCGGCTGCTGCTGGTGGACGAGGCGGCGGCGATTCCCGCCGGGCTGCTGGGCGAGTGGCTCGAGGCCTTCCCGCGCATCGCCTTCGCCACCACCGTGCACGGCTACGAGGGCTCCGGCCGCGGCTTCGCCCTGCGCTTCCGCGAGCGCCTCGAGCGCGCCACCCCGGAGTGGCGTGGCCTGCACCTGGCAGCGCCGATCCGCTGGGCGGCCGATGACCCGCTGGAGCCGCTGCTCCATCGCCTGCTGATGCTGGATGCCGAGCCGCCCGAGGCAAGGGTGCCGCCGGTCGGCGGCGTGCCCGAGCCGCGGCAACTGTCGCGTGAGGCGCTGGCCCTCGATGAGCCACGCCTGCGCGCCCTGTTCGGCCTGCTGGTGCAGGCCCACTACCGCACCACGCCGAGCGACCTGCGCCTGCTGCTGGATGGGCCGGGCATGGCGGTGACGGCGCTGGAGGAGGGCGGGGAGCCCCTGGCGGTGGCACTCACCGCCGACGAGGGCGGCTTCGACGCGGCGCTCGCCGAACGCGTGGCCCGCGGCGAGCGCCGCCCGCGCGGCCACCTGATGGCCCAGTCCCTGGCCGCCCATGCCGGCGTCCGGGAGGCGCTGACCGGCCGGTTGCGCCGGGTGGTGCGCATCGCCGTGGCCCCCGAGCGCCGCCGCGAGGGGCTGGGCCAGGCGCTGATCGAGGCGGCGCTTGTCCGGGCGCGCGGCGATGGCCGCGACCTGCTGGGCGCCAGCTTCGGCGCCGAGCCGGGGCTGATCGCCTTCTGGCGGCGACTGGGCTTTCGCGCGGTGCGCCTGGGCCTGACCCGCGAGACCGCCACCGGCGAGCACGCCCTGATGGTGGCCCGCGCCACCGGCGCAGGCGGCGAGCGCCTGCTGGATGCGCTGGCCGAGCGCTTCCAGCGCGCCCTGCCGGGCCTGCTTGCCTTCGAGCTGCGCGACCTGGCGCCGGAGATCGCCGCCGCCCTGCTGGCGGAGGGCGAGGGCCCGGCACTCACGGCAGACGACCGCCGCGATGCCGAGGACGTCGCCGCCGGCCACCGCGAGCCGGCCCTGGCCCGACCGGCGCTGCAGGCGCTGGTGCGCCATGCCCTGGCCCGCGGCCTGCCCCCCGATGACGCCGACCTGGCGCTGCTGGTGGCCTGGGGCTTCCAGGGGCTCGCCGATGAGGCCCTGGCCAGGCGCCTCGGCGTGCCGGGCCGGCGCCAGGCCACCGCCTGGCTGCGCCAGACCGTGGCAAGGTTAACCTCCTCAGCGAGGCGCCGGGGATAGGCCTGGAGGGGGTCCGAGGACCAGGGGTGAGGAGCACTGCTCCGAACGGGCTGGCCATGGATGGCCAGCACCGGACCTGCAAGCGTAGCAGGATGCGAGAGCGCCGCAGGGCCGAGGTAGCGCCCATGGACGGGTTCATCGCGCCCCCGAACAGACCTATAGCCGGGTAAGCCTCGCATGCTAGGTGTTGTTCAGCCCACGGCTTCCCCTGCCGGGGCGGGCTGAGTAAGGTAGGGTGATCCACCAGGAAGCTTCCCCATGAACGAACATCTCGACCGGCTCGCGCCGCAGCCGCTGTGGCGCCACTTCCGCACCCTCTGCGAGACCCCGCGTCCCTCGGGCCAGGAGGCCGCCCTGGCGGCGCGCCTCGAGGCCTGGGCCGAGGCCCGGGGCCTGGCCCACGAGCGCGACGCCTTCGGCAACCTGCTGATCCGCAAGCCCGCCACCCCGGGCTTCGAGTTCGCCCCGGGGGTGATCTTCCAGGGCCACCTGGACATGGTGCCCCAGGCCAACAGCGGCCACCCCCACGACTTCACCCGCGACCCCATCGAGACCCGCCTGGGCGACGACGGCTGGCTGCGCGCCAGCGGCACCACCCTGGGTGCCGACAACGGCCTTGGCGTGGCCGCCGCCCTGGCGATCCTCGAGGCCGACGACCTCGCCCACGGCCCGCTGGAGGCGCTCTTCACCCTGGAGGAGGAGACCGGCATGGGCGGGGCGCTCAACCTCGCCGAGGGCTGGCTCACCGGACACTACCTGCTCAACCTCGACTCCGAGGATCACGGCGAGGTGTTCATCGGCTGCGCCGGCGGCACCGACGTGGTGGTGGAGGCGCAGCTGCCCACCGCCCCCCTGGCCGACGACGAGGTGGCGCTGACCCTCTCCCTCACCGGCCTGCGCGGCGGCCACTCGGGAATCGATATCCACAAGGGGCTGGGCAACGCCAACCGATTGCTGGTGCGGGCCCTGCGGGCCCTGGAGCGCCTCGACGCGCGCCTGGCGAGCTATGAAGGCGGCTCCCTCCGCAACGCCCTGCCGCGGGAGGCCTTCGCCGTGCTGGCGCTGCCCGAGGAGGAGCGAGAGGCCGCCGTGGCGGAGGTGGAGGCCCTCGAGGCCACCCTGCGCGACGAGCTGGCCGGGGTCGACGATGCCCTGAGGCTGACCCTGGAGGACGCCGGGTCCACGACCGAGGCGCCGCTCACCGCCCAGGCATCGCACCTGCTGCTGGCCGCCCTGCACGCCGCCCCCTGCGGCGTGGAGCGCATGAGCCAGGAGGTGCCCGGCGTGGTCGAGACCTCCAACAACCTCGGCGTGGTCAGCCTCGACCAGGGGCGCTTCCGGCTCGCCGCCCTGGTGCGCTCGCTGCGCGACAGCGCCACCCGCGACCTGGCCGACCGCCTGCGCGCCCTGTTCGAGCTGATCGGCGCCCGGGTGCGCATCGAGAACGGCTACCCGGGCTGGACCCCGCAGCCGGACAGCGAGTTGCTGTCGTGCTTCCGGCGGGTGCATCGCGAGCACCTGGGCAGCGACCCGGCGGTCAAGGTGATCCATGCCGGGCTCGAGTGCGGCATCCTCGGCGGCAAGTATCCGGCGCTGGAGATGATCTCCTTCGGGCCGACGATCCGCGGCGCCCACTCGCCGGACGAGCGTGTGGATGTCGCCTCGGTGGCGGCGTTCTGGACCCTGCTGTGCGCCCTGGTGGAGGAGCTGGCCTGCCCCGCGACCTGAGGGTACCCGCCAGAGACGACGACGCCGGGCGCTGGGCCCGGCGTCGTCGCGTGGAAAGACTCGGTGTGGGATCAGGCCAGGTAGCTGGCCAGCATCCACACGGTCTTCTCCTGCTCGCGGATGTAGTCGCCGGCCTGGGCCGCGGTGCCCTCGTCGTCGGCGTCCGAGGCCAGCGAGAGGATCTCGCGCTGCAGCTCGATCAGCGCCTGGTAGCCCGCCAGCACGCCCTCGACGCAGGCCTTGCCGTCCGAGACGTTCTTGTCCTCCTTGATGCGCGAGATCTCCACGTAGTCGCTGTAGGCGTGCACCGGCTGGTGGCCCAGGGTGAGGATGCGTTCGGCGACCTCGTCGACCTTGGCCAGCAGGTCGGTGTAGAGCTCCTCGAACTTCTCGTGCAGCTGGAAGAACTGCGGG
>JBKHEO010000010.1:0-50602 GCA_046540755.1 Halomonas sp.
CGAAAAGGGAAAGTGGCTCGCATTATCGCACCCTCAACGTGCCACGCAAGGCGGCGACTCTGGTGCTGGCGGTGCTCGGGGCTGATCCGGCGATAGGCTTGCGTGGAGGCGCTGTGAACCCCTCCCTGGGCGCTACCTCGGCCATCCATGGTCCTCGGACCTCCACTTCAGCCTATCCCCGGCGCCCCTCGCTGGCATGCTGCGAACCTCAGCAATCAGCCAAGGCCCGTATTCAGGTTACCGATACTTCAGCCGCACCCCGTCCTGGCCCTGCACCTCGCGCAGCCCGGTGAGCAGCTCGTCGGTGGGGGCGACTCGCCACTCCTCGGCAAGCTCCAGCCAGCCGGTGGCCTCGGCGTTGCGGTAGCGCAGCCGCACCGGCAGGCCCTGGGCGTCGCGGTGCGGGTCGAGGCTCGCACGCAGGGAGTCGACCAGGCGGCCGTTGACCGCGGCGCCGTCCAGGGAGAGCTCCACCGCCTGGCCGTAGCGGGTGCGCGCCGCCACCATGGGGGTGACCTCCTTGCCGCGCAGGCGCAGGCCGCCGGAGTAGTCGTCGGTGGAGACCTCGCCCTCGACGATCAGCAGCTGGTCGGCCTCCAGCTGGCCGCGCATCTGGTCGAAGAGTTCGCCGAACAGCGACGCCTCGATGCGGCCGGTGCGGTCGTCCAGGGTGAGGAAGGCCATGGTGTCGCCGCGTTTGGACTTCATGGTGCGCACCCCCACCACCAGGCCGGCGACCCGCTGGGGCTCCCGGGAAGGCCTGAGATCGCCGATGCGGGTGGAGACGAAGCGCTCGAGTTCCTTCTCGTACTCGTCGATGGGATGGCCGGTCAGGTAGAGCCCCAGGGTCTCCTTCTCGCCGGCCAGGCGCTCCTTGTCGCTCCACTCCCGCACCCGGCGGTAGTCGGCGTAAGCGTCGGCGCCGCCGTCCTCCTCCGCCGGGGCGACGAAGGCCTCGCCGAACATGTCCATCATGCCGAGGTTCTGGTTGGCCTGGCTCTGGGCGGCGGCCTTGAGGGCGTCATCCAGGGCGGCGGCGAGCACCGCGCGGTGGGGGCCCAGGGTGTCCAGCGCCCCGGAGCGGATCAGCGCCTCCAGGGTGCGCTTGTTCATGCGTTTCGGGTCGATGCGACGGCAGAAGTCGAACAGGTCGGCGAAGGGGCCCTCCGCCTGGCGGGCCTCGACGATGGCACCGATGGGGCCCTCGCCGACGCCGCGGATGGCGCCCAGGCCGTAGATCACCCGCCCCGCGTCGTCGACGCTGAACTTGTAGCCGCCGACGTTGACGTCCGGCGGGGTCACGGTGAGGCCGAGGTGGCGACACTCCTCGATCAGCGGCACCACCTTGTCGAGGTTGTCCATCTCGGTGGACATCACCGCCGCCATGAAGGGGCCGGGATAGTGGGCCTTGAGCCAGGCCGTCTGGTAGGAGACCAGCGCATAGGCCGCCGAGTGCGACTTGTTGAAGCCGTAGCCGGCGAACTTCTCCACCAGGTCGAAGATATTGCCCGCCAGGTCGGCGTCGATGCCGTTGGCCTCGCACCCCTCCAGGAAGCCGGCGCGCTGCTTGGCCATCTCCTCGGGCTTCTTCTTGCCCATGGCGCGGCGCAGCAGGTCGGCCTGGCCCAGGCTGTAGCCCGCCATCACCTGAGCGATCTGCATCACCTGCTCCTGGTAGAGGATGATGCCGTAGGTGGGCGCCAGCACCGGTTTCAACAGCTCGTGCTGATAATCCGGGTGGGGGTAGGAGACTTCGGCGCGACCGTGCTTGCGGTTGATGAAGTCGTCGACCATGCCCGACTGCAGGGGCCCCGGGCGGAACAGCGCCACCAGGGCGATCATGTCCTCCAGGGAGTCGGGCAGCAGGCGCTTGATCAGCTCCTTCATGCCCCGGGATTCGAGCTGGAACACCGCCGTGGTCTCGGCGCGCTTGAGCATCTCGAAAGTGGGGGCGTCGTCCAGCGGGATGCTGTCGATGTCGAGCGGCCCCTCGCCGCCGGCGGCGCGCACCTTGTCGACCATCTCCAGGGCCCAATCGATGATGGTCAGGGTGCGCAGGCCGAGGAAGTCGAACTTGACCAGCCCGGCATCCTCGATGTCGTTCTTGTCGAACTGCACCACCAGCCCCGAACCGTCCTCGTCGCACAGCAGCGGCGAGAAGTCAGTAAGCTTGGTCGGCGCGATCACCACGCCGCCGGCATGCTTGCCGGTGCCGCGGGTGATGCCCTCGAGCTTGACCGCCATCTCCCAGATCTCGGCGGCCTCCTCGTCGGCCTCGAGGAACTCGGCCAGCTGCGGCTCCGCCTCGAGGGCCTTCTCCAGGGTCATGCCCACCTCGAAGGGGATCAGCTTGGAGAGCTTGTCGCCCAGCGAGTAAGGCTTGCCCTGGGCACGGGCCACGTCGCGCACCACTGCCTTGGCGGCCATGGTGCCGAAGGTGACGATCTGGGAGACGGCATCGCGGCCATAACGATCGGCCACGTAGTCGATCACCCGGTCGCGCTTCTCCATGCAGAAGTCGACATCGAAGTCGGGCATCGAGACCCGCTCGGGGTTGAGGAAGCGCTCGAACAGCAGGTCGTAGCCGATGGGGTCGAGGTCGGTGATCTTCTGGGCGTAGGCCACCAGGGAGCCGGCGCCGGAGCCGCGCCCGGGGCCCACCGGGACGTCGTTGTCCTTGGCCCACTGGATGAAGTCCATCACGATCAGGAAGTAGCCCGGGAAGCCCATCTGGATGATGATGTCGAGCTCGAAGTCGAGGCGCTTCCGGTAGCGGGCGTCGATCTCGGCATACTCGGCGCCGTCCCGGGGGTAGGCCTCGGCCGGGTAGAGGAAGTCCAGGCGCTCGGTGAGGCCCTCGTGGGAGATCTTGCGGAAGTACTCGTCCTGGGTCATCCCCTCCGGGATCTCGAACTCGGGCAGGAAGATCTCCCCCAGGCGCACCTCGACGCTGCAGCGCGCGGCGATCATCACGCTGTTCTCGAGCGCCTCGGGCACGTCGGCGAACAGCTTGGCCATCTCCTCGGGGCTCTTGAGGTACTGCTCCTCGCTATAGCGTTTCTCGCGGCGCGGGTCATCCAGCGCCTTGCCCTCGCCGATGGCCACCCGGGTCTCGTGGGCCCAGAAGTCCGCCTTCTCGAGGAAGCGCACGTCGTTGGTGGCGACCACCGGGGTGCCGCTCTCGGCGGCCAGCTGAACCGAGAGGTGCAGGCACTCCTCCTCCCCGGGGCGACCGGTCCGCGTCAGCTCCAGGTAGAAGCGCCCCGGGAAGGCGGCGTTCCACTCCTCGAGTAGCTCGCGGGCGTCGTCCTGGTGGTCGGCGAGCAGGTGGCGGCCCACCTCCCCCTCGCGGCCGCCGGAGAGCGCGATCAGCCCCTCGCTCTTGGCCAGCACCCAGTCGCGCCGGAGCAGCGCCTGCCCCTGGTGCTGCCCCTCCATCCAGCCTCGGGAGATCAGCTCGGTAAGGTGGCGATAGCCGGTCTCGTTCATGGCCAGCAGGGTCAGCCGGTAGGGGTGCTCCTCGTCCTGGGGATTGGTCAGCCACAGGTCGGCGCCGATGATCGGCTTGAGACCGGCGCCCTGGGCCGCCTTGTAGAACTTGACCAGGCCGAAGAGGTTGGCCTCGTCGGTCACGGCCAGCGCCGGCATGCCCAGCCCCGACGCCTGCTTGACCAGGGGCTTGAGGCGCAGCAGGCCATCGACCAGGGAGTATTCGGTGTGGACGCGAAGGTGGACGAAGGGCGTGGTCATAGAGGACTCGGGCTTGGCGGTATAAGGGTCAGTCTGGAAACCAGGCTATCGGGTCTGCCACATGACGTGGAAATCGCATTCGGCTCCGCTCGGAGCTGAACCGGCGACAGGCCTGCGGGGAGGCGCTGTAAATACTTCCCTGTACGCTACCTCGGCCCTACGGCGCTCTCGCATCCTGCTACGCTTGCAGGTCCGGTGTTGGCCATCCATGGCCAACCCGTTCGAAGCAGTGCTCCTCACCCCTGGGCCTCGGACCTCCCCTTGGGCCTGTCCCCGGCGCTCCTCGCTTATTACTGTTCCTGGAGCCCTCGAGTAGGTCAGAACAGCGCCAGCTGGCGCCTGACCGGGCCGAAGGAGCGACGGTGCTCCGGCAGCGGGCCCAGGCGCGCCAGGGCGGCCAGGTGCTCGCGGGTCGGGTAGCCCTTGTGGCGGGCGAAGCCGTAGTCAGGATGGCGGGCGTCGAGGGCCAGCATCTGGGCATCCCGGGCCACCTTGGCGAGTATCGAGGCCGCGGCGATGGCCGGGTGGCGGGCGTCGCCCTTGACCACCGCCTGGCCGGGCACATGATGCCCGGGCAGGCGGTTGCCGTCCACCAGCAGGTACTCCGCCGCCGGGGCCAGGGCATCGATGGCGCGCCGCATCGCCAGGTGAGTCGCGTGATAGATGTTGAGCGCGTCCACCTCGGCGGGGGAGGCCTCGGCCACGGCGAAGGCCAGGGCGTCGCGGCGGATCTCGGCGTCCAGGGCCTCGCGGCGCCGGGCGGTGAGCGCCTTGGAGTCGGTGAGACCGCCGATGGGGCGCGCCGGGTCGAGGATCACCGCGGCGGCCACCACCGCGCCGACCAGCGGGCCGCGGCCCACCTCGTCGACCCCGGCCAGGCGCTCGCCAGCATAGTCGATCGACAGCGGGGGGAGTTCGCGCGTCGGCTTCCGGCTCACGGCGTGCCCTCCTCGGCCCGCTCGGGCGCGACGCTGGCCGGCAGGGAGCGCCCCTCGACCAGGGCCTCGATGGCCTCCGCCGCACGGCGGCTGGCGTCACGCTGCAGGCCGGCATGCATCCGGGCGAAGCGCGCCTCCAGGGCCGAGCGGCCCTCGCCGTCGTCGAGCAGCTCGCCGAGGTCCCGGGCGATCGCCTCGGGGCTCGCCGCTTCCTGGATCAGCTCCGGCACCAGGGTCTCCCGGGCGATCAGGTTGGGCAGCGAGATCCACTCGGTCTTCACCAGACGCTTCGCTAGCCAGTGGGTGGCCGGCGCCATGCGGTAGGCCACCAGCATGGCGCGATGGCAGAGCATCGCCTCCAGGGCGGCGGTGCCGGAGGCGAGCAGCACCGCGTCGCTTGCCACCATGGTCTCCCGGGCCTGGCCGTCCAGCAGGGTGACCCGCCCCGCGAGGCCGGCCCGCCCGGCGAGCAGCGCCTCGAGCTCGGCGCGCCGTTCCGGCGTGGCCGCGGGGATCACCACCGAGAGGCCGGGGCGTTCGGCGCACAACCGCTCGGCGGCGGCCAGGAAGGTCTCGCCCAGAAAGCGGATCTCGCTGGCCCGTGAGCCGGGCAGCACGGCGAGCACCGGCCCCGCCTCGGCGAGCCCCAGGGCGGCGCGGGCGGCGGCGCGGTCGTTCACGAGCGGCAGCTCGTCGGCCAGGGGATGCCCGACGAAGGCCACCGGCACGCGGTGGCGCGCGTAGAAGGCCGCCTCGAAGGGCAGGAAGGTGAGCATGGCATCGACGGCGCGGGCGATGCCCTTGACCCGCCCCTGGCGCCAGGCCCAGACGGAGGGACTGACGTAGTGGGCGGTGGTGAGCCCCGCCTCGCGCAGCTGCCGCTCGAGGCCGAGGTTGAAGTCGGGGGCGTCGATGCCGATGACGATGTCGGGCCGCCAGGCCAGGGCGTCACGGCGCAGTTCACGGCGCACGCCGACCAGGCGCGGCAGGTGGCGAAGCACCTCGACCAGGCCCATGACCGAGAGGGTCTCCAGGGGGAAGCGGCTGTCGATGCCCGCTTCGATCATGCGCGGCCCGCCGATGCCGCGGAAGGCGACCTCGGGGTGGCGCGCCTTGAGCGCGTGCATCAGGCCCGCGCCGAGGAGGTCCCCGGAGAGCTCGCCGGCCACCAGGTAGACGCGCCGCATGCTCACCCTCAGCGGATGATGCCCCGGGTCGAGGCCTCGATGGAGGCGACGAAGGCGTCGGTCTCGGGGAGCCGATAGCGCGCGCGGATCTCGGTAAGTGCCTGCGTGATGGTGAGTCCCTGGCGGTAGACCAGCTTGTAGGCCTCGCCCAGGGCGCCGAGCGCCTCCCGAGAGAAGCCGCGCCGCTTGAGGCCCACCAGGTTGAGGCCGTGCACCTGAGCGGGGTTGCCGTTGATCATCACGTAGGCGGGGGTGTCCTTGGTGATGATGGAGCCGCCACCGGCCATGGCGTGGGTGCCGAAGTGACAGAACTGGTGCACCGCCGAGAGGCCGCCGAGGATGGCGAAGTCGCCCAGCTTTACGTGGCCCGCCAGGGTCACCTGGTTGGCCAGGATGCAGTCATTGCCGATCACGCAGTCGTGGCCCACATGGACATAGGCCATGAAGAGGTTGCGCGAGCCGATGGTGGTCTCGCCGCGGTCCTGGACGGTACCGCGGTGCAGGGTGACCCCCTCGCGCACCACGTTGTCGTCGCCCATCACCAGGCGGGTCGGCTCGCCGCCGTACTTCTTGTCCTGGCACGCCTCGCCCACCGAGGCGAACTGGAAGATGCGCGTGCGCGCCCCCAGCACCGTGGGCCCCTGGATCACCACGTGGGGACCGATGCGCGAGCCGGGGCCGACCTCGACGTCGGGCCCGATCACCGTGAAGGGGCCGACCTCGACGTCGTCGGCCAGCCGCGCGGTGGGGTCGATGAGGGCGGTGGGATGAATCAAGCGACCTTCCTCTCGGCACAGATGATCTCGGCCTCGCAGACCAGGTCGCCGGCCACCGTGGCCCGGCAGGCGAACTTCCAGATGCCGCGCTTCTCGCGCACCACGTCGGCGCGCAGCTGCAGCTGGTCGCCTGGCATCACCGGCCGCTTGAAGCGCACGTTGTCGCTGCCCACCAGGTAGTAGACATAGCCGTCGGCGGGCAGCTTGTTGACGGTCTTGAAGCCGAGGATCCCGCAGGCCTGGGCCAGCGCCTCGATCACCAGCACCCCGGGCATGATGGGATGGTGGGGAAAGTGGCCATTGAAGAAGGGCTCGTTGATGCTGACGTTCTTGAAGGCGACGATGGATTCGCCGAGGGCCAGCTCGGTGACCCGATCCACCAGCAGGAAGGGATACCGGTGGGGCAGATACTCTCGGATCTCGTTGATGTCCATTACCATCGTCACAACCTCTGAAATGTCAGGATGCCTGCCCTGGCGGCAGGCGTGAACCGGCGGCGCCGGTCGGGCGGGGATTATAGCGCCCCCCGCGGGGCCCTCAAGCGCCGCGGCCCTTCTCGAGCCGGGCGAGGCGCTTGGCGATGTCGTCGAGCTGCTTGAAACGCACCGCGTTCTTGCGCCACTGGGCGTTGGCCATGGCGCCGGTACCGGAGGAGTAGACCCCGGGCTCGTGGATCGAGTTGGTCACCAGGCTCATGCCGGTGACCTGCACCCCGTCGCAGATCGTCAGGTGGCCGGCCAGGCCCACGCCGCCCCCCAGCAGGCAGTGGCGCCCCACCCTGGTGGAGCCGGCGATGCCCACGCAGCCCGCCAGGGCGCTGTGCTCGCCGATCTGCACGTTGTGGGCGATCTGCACCTGGCTGTCGATCTTGACGTCGTCGCCGATCCGGGTGTCTCCCAGGGCGCCGCGGTCGATGCTGGAGCCGCTGCCCACCTCGACGTCGTCGCCCAGCACCACCCCGCCGAGCTGGGCGATCTTGTGCCAGCGTCCGCCGTCGTGGGCGAAGCCGAAGCCGTCGGCGCCGATCACGCAGCCGCCGTGCAGGATGCAGCGCGCCCCGATCGCTACCCCGTGGTAGACGGTGACGTTGGCGTGCAGCAGCGAGCCGGCGCCGATCACGCTGTCGGCACCCACCACCGCGCCGGGGCCGATGACCACGTCGTCACCCAGGCTCACCCCGGCCTCGATCACCGCGTTGGCGCCCACCTCGACCCGCTCGCCCAGGGTGGCGGAGGGGGCGACCACCGCGGTGGGGTGGATGCCGGCCGGCTCGCGGAGTGCCAGGGGGTCGAAGAGCCGCGAGGCCGCCGCATAGCCCAGGTAGGGGTTGTCGAGCTCGAGGCGGTCCACCGGGCACGCCTCGCCGTGCTGGGGATGCAGCAACACCGCCGCCGCGCGGGTACCGGGCAGGTCCTTGAGGTAGGCGCGGTTGGCCAGGAAGGCCAGGTCGTCGGGCCCCGCCTCGCTCAGGGTCGCCAGGCCGCGCACCGAGCGCTCGGCGTCGCCGACCAGGCGCGCGCCCAAGTGGCGGGCCAGCTCGCCCAGGCTCAGGGAGGGGAAGGCGCGTCGCGTCATCACGGAACCCCGCCGCCTAGAGCTTGCCGTTGAGGATCTCGGTCACCTCGGCGGTGACGTTCTGCAGGTCGCGCTCGGCGTGGAGCACGCCGCGGGGCTCGACCAGCACCTCGATCCCGTGGCGCTCGATGATATGCTCCACCGCTTCCTGCAGCCTGGGCTCGGCGCGCTGCATGAACGCCTGCTCGGACGCCTGGCGCGCCTGCATCACCTCCTCCATCAGGCGGTTGAGCTCGGCCACCTTGCGGTTGGCCTCCTCGCGCTCGGCATCGCTGAGGCTGTCGGCGCGCTGCTGGAGCTGCTCGAGCTCCTCTTCCAGGGCCTGGGCCTGGCGCTGCTGGCTGCCCACCTGGCCCTCCAGGTCGCTCATGGAACGCTGGGCGGCGTCGGTCTCCATCAGGGCACGGCGCCAGTCGAGCACCGCGACCTCCTCGGCCACGGCCGGCAGCGCGGCGGTGGCGAGGAGCAGCAGGGCGAGGGCGGCGATCGGCTTGCGCATGGCGGAACTCCTGTGGCGGGCCGCCCCGGCGGCCCTGGGTGACAGGGGATGGACGAGGATCAGAAGGTCTGGCCCAGTGAGAACTGGAAGAACTGGGTGTCGTCGCCGCTCTCGTCGTTGAGCGGCTCGGCGACGCTGAAGGTCAGCGGCCCCACCGGGGTCAGCCAGGAGAGCCCCAGGCCGACGCTGTAGCGCAGGTCGCCGAAGTCCACCCCGGAGCTGCAGCTGGAGCTGGCGCCGTCCGGCACGTCATAGCAGTCGCTAAGGAAGGTGTTGCCGCCGTCCAGGAACAGCGAGGTCTGCACCGAGCGCTGGTCCTCCACGAAGGGGGTCGGGAAGAGCACCTCGGCGCTGCCCTGCATCATCACGTTGCCGCCCAGGGTACGGTCGCGGGACACCCCCTCGGGCGGGGTGGTGGGCTGGCCCAGGGTGTTGCTGGTGAAGCCGCGCACCGAGCCCAGGCCGCCGGCGTAGAAGTTCTCGTAGAACGGATAGGGGTCGTTGCCACCCAGGGTGTCGGCGTAGCCCAGCTCGCCGCTGAACTTCAGCGCCCAGTCCTGGTTGTCGTTCAGCGGGAAGAGGTGGCGCGCCTCGGCACGCAGCTTGGCGTACTCGGCGTCGCTGCCCGGCACCGCGGTCTCCAGCGACAGTCGCTGGTAGTTGCCGGCGGTGGGCATGACCCCGCGGTTGAGGTTGTTGCGGGTCCAGCTGGCGGTCAGCTTCAATGACTGGGCGTCGCGGCCCTGCTCCTCCACGTACTGGCGGATCTCCTCGGCGGTGTCGTTGTAGGTCTTGATGGAGGTGTCCTCCACCGAGGTGCCGAAGTTGAGCCGGGTGATCTCGTTGATCGGGTAGCCGAAGTTGATCCCCGCGCCGTAGGCGTCGGTGGAGTAGGTGGAGATGTCGGAGTCCTCGTAGTCGGACTCGCGGTAGTAGAGGTTGTAGCCCCGGGAGATCCCGTCCATGGTCCAGTAGGGGTCCGTGAAGCCGAAGTTGAGGCTGGTGAAGGTGTCGCTGCGCTGGGCGCCGACGTTGACGCGGTTGCCGGTGCCCAGGAAGTTGTCCTGGGAGAGCCCCACGCCGTAGATCACGCCGGCGCTCTGGGAGAAGCCCACGCTGGCGGAGATGGAGCCGGAAGGCTGCTCCTCGACGCGGTAGGTGACGTCGAGCTTGTCCGACTCGCCGGATACCGGCTGGGTGTCCACCTCCACCTGGCTGAAGAAGCCCAGCCGCTCCAGGCGCTGCTGGGACTGGCGGATCGCCTCGGTGGAGGCCGGCGCCCCCTCCATCTGGGTCATCTCGCGGCGCAGCACCTCGTCCATGGTGGTGGTGTTGCCGACGAACTCGATGCGGCGCACATAGGCGCGCTGACCGGGGTCGACCCGGAATACCAGGTCGACGGTGTCGCCGCCGGCGGGTTCGGGGATGCCTTCGACGTTGGCGAAGGCGAAGCCGTCGGCCCCCAGCCGCGAGCGCAGGGCCTCGGAGGAGGCGGTGACGTCGCTGCGCGAGAAGGTCTCGTCCGGCTCGACCTCCAGCAGCTCGCGGGCCTCCTCCTCGTCGATCGGCAGGTCGCCGAGGAAGCGCACCTCGCCCAGGCGGTACTCGGTGCCCTCGTCGATGTTGATGGTGATGAAGATCTCGGACTTGTCGGGGCTGATCGAGACCTGGGTCGACTCGACGTTGAAGTTGACGTAGCCGCGGTCGAGGTAGAAGGAGCGCAGCCGCTCCAGGTCGCCGCCGAGCGCCTCACGGGAGTACTCGTCGTTGGAGAACCAGCCGAAGAACCTGCCGGGCCGGTCATCGAGCTCGAAGAGGTCGAGCAGGGTTTCGTCGTCGAAGTCCTCGTTGCCGACGATGTTGATCTGGCGGATCCTGGCCACCGCCCCCTCGTCGATCTCGATGTCGACCTGGACGCGCCCCTCGTCGATATCGCGCACGCTGGTGTCGATGCTGGCGCTGTAGCGCCCCTGGGCCTGGTAGACCCCCTCGAGCTCGCGCTCGATCTCCTCCAGGGTGGAGAGCTCGAGCACCTGGCCCTCCTCGAGGCCGGCCTCCTTGAGGCCCTCGCGCAGCTGCTCGTCCTCGAGCTGATCGTTGCCGGTGATGTTGAGGCGGCTGATGGTGGGCCGCTCGACCACCTGGATGATCAGCACGTCGCCCTCGCGAGCCAGCTGCACGTCCTCGAACAGGCCGGTGGCGAAGAGCTCGCGGGCGGCCTCGGCGAGTTCGCGCTCGTCGACGCGATCGCTGGCGCTGACTGGAAAGGCGTTGAAGACGGAGGCGGGAGAGGTGCGCTTGAGCCCCTCCACGCGGATGTCGGCAACGTCGAAAGATTCCGCCTGGGCCGTGCCGGCCCCGGCAAGCAGCAGCGCCGCCAGTCCGATGGTCTTGATTTTCATGCAGTCGATTCGCTCGCGTTGATCTGCCAATCCTGTCCAGACAGGCACCTTATACATTTGCACGGCCAGCTGACAAGGCGGAGCTCCCGCCCTACCACAGCCGCATCAGATCGAAATAGATCGCCATCAGCATCAGGGTACCCACCAGCGCCAGGCCGATGCGCAGCCCGATGGCCTGGGTGCGCTCCGAGACGGGCCGCCCGCGCACCACCTCCATGGCATAGTAGAGCAGGTGGCCGCCATCGAGCACCGGAATCGGCAGCAGGTTGAGCACCCCGAGGCTGATGGAGAGGTAGGCCAGGAAGCTGACGAAGCTCTCCAGCCCCGCCCGCGCGGAGTCGCCGGAGATCTGGGCGATGGTGATCGGCCCGGAGAGGTTGGAGGGCGAGATCAGCCCCACCACCATCTTGCGCACGGCGTCGAAGGTCAACACGATCATCTCGCCGGTGCGCGATACCGCCTCGCCCACCGCGGCGACCGGCCCGTAGCGGATCTCGCGGCGGTACTCCTCCGGCCACTCCACCGGCGCCACCCCGGCGCCGATGTAGCCGACCGTCACGCCCTCCTCGAGGGTGTTCTCGCGTGGCGTCACTTCGAGCGTGCGCGTCTCGCCGTCGCGGCGCACCTCGAGCGCCAGGGCCTCGCCGGCGCTGCCGCGCACGACGTCGACGAACTCGAGCCAGTCGTCCACCGACTCGCCCTCCACGGCGAGGATCTCGTCGCCCGCCTCGAGACCGGCCTCGGCGGCGGCCTCGCCTTCCGCCACCTGCCCCAGCACCGCCGGCATCGGCGGCCGCCAGGGGGTCACGCCGAGGCTCGGCAGCGGCTGGGGCGGGTCCTGGCGCACCAGCCAGTCGCTCACCGGCACGCGGTTCTCCCGCGGCGCCTCGCGGGCATCCTCCCGGGTGGTGATGCTCAGCGCTTCGCGCTCGCCGATGGCCGCCACCAGCTTGAGGTTGATCTCGTCCCAGGAGCGGACCGCCTCGCCCTGCACCGCGGTGATCTCGTGCCCCGGCTCGAGCCCCCCCTGCTCGGCGGGCGAGCCGGGCTCCACCTCGCCGATCACCGGCGCCACCGTGGTGGTGCCGACCACGAACAGCGCCCAGTAGGCCACCAGGGCGAGCAGGAAGTTGGCGATGGGGCCGGCGGCGACGATGGCGATGCGGGCCCAGACGTTCTGGCGGTTGAAGGCCCGGTCGAGCTCCTCGGGAGGCACCGCCCCCTCGCGCTCGTCGAGCATCTTGACGTAGCCGCCCAGCGGGATGGCGGCGATGGCGAACTCGGTGCCGTGGCGGTCCACCCGCGACCAGATCGGCGTGCCGAAGCCCACCGAGAAGCGCAGCACCTTCACCCCGCAGCGTCGTGCCACCCAGAAGTGGCCGAACTCATGGAAGGTGATCAACAGGCCCAGCACCACGATCACGGCCAGGATGTTCTGGATCAGGCCCACGTCACTCTCCTCCGCTCAGCAGGGTGGGTCGATGGCGCCTCACGCGCGCGCCAGGTGGGACTCGGCGGCGCGCCGCGCCCGGGTATCCGCCTCGAGGATCGCCTCGAGCTCGTCGGCGGGCGCCACCGGCTCGGCGTCGCGCACCCGCGCCACCAGCTCGCCGATGCCGGTGAAGGGCAGGCGACCCGCCAGGAAGGCCGCCACCGCCACCTCATTGGCGGCATTGAGCACCGCCGGCGCGGTGCCGCCCGCCGCCATGGCCTCGCGGGCCAGGCGCAGGCAGGGGAAGGCCGCCTCGTCGGGGGGCTCGAAGTCGAGCCGGGCCACGCTGAAGAGGTCCAGCGCCTGCACCCCGGCGTCGATGCGCTCGGGCCAGGCCAGCCCGTAGGCGATCGGGGTGCGCATGTCGGGGTTGCCGAGCTGGGCGATCACCGAACCGTCGCTGTAGGCCGCCATGGAGTGGATCACGCTCTGGGGGTGCACCACCACCTCGACCTGGTCGGGGCGAGCGCCGAACAGCCAACACGCCTCGATCAGCTCCAGCCCCTTGTTCATCAGGGTGGCGCTGTCCACCGAGATCTTCTGGCCCATGCTCCAGTTGGGGTGGGCGCAGGCCTGCTGCGGGGTCACCCCGGCCAGGGCCTCGGCGGACCAGCCGCGGAAGGGGCCCCCGGAGGCGGTCAGCAGCAGCTGGGTCACGCCGTGGCGGGCCAGGCCGCCGCGATGCCCCCCGGGTAGACACTGGTAGATGGCGTTATGTTCGGAGTCGATGGGCAGCAGGGTGGCCCCGTGGCGACTCACTGCCTCCATGAACAGGGCCCCGGACATCACCAGGGCCTCCTTGTTGGCCAGCAGCACGCGCTTGCCGGCCCGCACCGCGGCGAGGGTCGGCAGCAGCCCGGCGGCGCCGACAATGGCCGACATCACCACCTCGGCCTCGGCGGCCTCGGCCACTTCCACCAGCGCCTCGGGACCCGCGCGCACCTCGGTGGGGAGGCCGGCCTCGCCGAGCCGCTCGCGCAGCCAGGCGGCATCGGCCTCACGCTCGAGCACCGCCAGCGCCGGGCGATGCCGGCGGCACAGCGCCAGCAGCGCCTCCCGGGAGCGTTGGGCGGTGAGTGCATGGACCCGGTAGCGCTGCGGGTGGCGGGCGATCACGTCCAGGGTGCTGGTGCCGATGGAGCCGGTGGCACCCAGCACCGTGACCCCCTGGCGTCGCGGGGCGGCATCGCGCATCTAGAGCACCCCCGGGACGAGCAGGGCGAACAGCGGCAGGGCCGCGGTGAGGCTGTCGATGCGGTCCAGCACCCCGCCGTGGCCCGGCAGGAGCGCGCTGGAGTCCTTGATGCCGCGGTGGCGCTTGAGCATGCTCTCCAGCAGGTCACCGAGCACCGAGACCAGGGTCACCGCCAGGGTGGTCAGCATCAGCAGGGCAACGTTGAGGGCACCCAGCCCCAGGCCGAGGGCGAACCCCAACGCCAGCAGCAGGGTGGCGGCGAGGCCGCCGGCCACGCCCTCCCAGCTCTTGCCGGGGCTCACCGCCGGCGCCAGCTTGTGGCGGCCGAAGGCGCGCCCGGCAAAGTAGGCGCCGATGTCCGCGCTCCACACCAGCAGCAGCACGTAGAGCAACCAGAGGCCGCCGAAGTCGCGCAGCACATTGAGGCCGACCCAGGCGGGCAGCAGCACCCAGAGCCCCATGGCCAGGCGGCGCGCGGGGGCGGCCCACTGCGCCGTGCGCCCGGGGTAGCGGGTGACCCAATGGAGGTTGACCCCCCAGCCGGCCAGACCCAGCCACAGCGGCCAGGCGGCCAGGAGAGAACCGGAGGCCCACAGCAGCGCCATGGCCAGTGCCAGGCAGCCGACCAGCGCCAGGCGCCGGCCGCGCCCGGTGACGCCGGCCAGGTTGGTCCACTCCCAGCCCCCCAGCAGCACGATGGCCGCGGTGAAGAGCGCGAAGGCGCCGCCGGAAAGCCCGAACAGGCCGGCCAGCATCAGCGGTGCCAGCCAGGCCGCGGTGATGATGCGCTGTCTAAGCACCTTGGACCTCGTCGACCTGGTCATCGGTCATGCCGAAGCGGCGCTTGCGGCGCCGGAAGTCCTCGAGGGCGGCATCGAAGGCCTCCGCGCCGAAGTCGGGCCACAGGCACTGGGTGAAGTGCAGCTCGGCGTAGGCCAGCTCCCAGAGCACGAAGTTGGAGATGCGCTGCTCGCCGCTGGTGCGGATGCACAGATCCACCGGCGCCACCCCGGCCAGGCTCAGCTCGCTGCCCAGGGCGGCCTCGTCGATCGCCTCGGGGGCGAGCTTGCCGGCGGCGACCCGCTCGCCGAGGCGACGCGCCGCCCGCGCCAGGTCCCACTGGCCGCCGTAGTTGGCGGCGATCACCAGGTGCAGGCGGGTGTTGTCGCGAGTCTTGGCCTCGGCGCGGGCGATATGGCTCTGGATCGCCTCGGAGAAGGCGCTGCGATCGCCGATCACCGTCAGGCGGATGCCGTTGGCATGCAGCTTGTTCACCTCGCGCTTGAGCGCCAGCAGGAACAGCTCCATCAGGGCGCTCACCTCGGCCCGGGGGCGCTTCCAGTTCTCGCTGGAGAAGGCGAACAGGGTCAGGGTCTCGATGCCGCACTCGGCGGCCCGGCGGATGGTGGCGCGCACCGCCTCGACGCCGGCGTGGTGGCCGCGCACGCCGGAGAGGCCCCGCTCCTTCGCCCAGCGGTTGTTGCCATCCATGATGATCGCCACGTGGCGTGGCAGGCCGGCCTCGGGAGGGGTGGTGGCGCCGCTGTCGGCGCCGGAGGGGAGCGGTGACGTCATGGGGTCTCGCTTCGGGGGTGGCTCGCCGTCGCCCGGCCGCGAGCGGGCCGGGCGAGGGTCCTCAGATCTGCATCAGATCGCGTTCCTTGGATTCCAGCGTCTTGTCGATCTCGGCGATGTACCTGTCGGTCAGCTTCTGGATCGCCTCCTCGGCCTGGCGCTGCTCGTCCTCGGTGATCTCCTTCTCCTTGAGCAGGGACTTGACGTCACCGTTGGCGTCGCGGCGCACGTTGCGCACCGCCACCCGGGCGTTCTCCGCTTCGTGGCGCGCCTGCTTGATGTAGCCCTTGCGGGTCTCCTCGGTGAGCATCGGCATCGGCACGCGGATGTTGTTGCCGGCCGTGGAGGGGTTGAGGCCCAGGTCGGAGGTCATGATCGCCTTCTCGATCTTGGGCACCATGTTCGGCTCCCAGGGCACGATCGAGAGAGTCCGGGCATCCTCGACGTTGACGTTGGCCACCTGGTTCAGGGGAACCTGGCTGCCGTAGTACTCGACGGTGACCGAGTCCAGGATGCTGGAGTGGGCCCGCCCGGTACGAATCTTGTTCAGGTTGCCGTGGAGCGCCTCGACGCTCTTCTTCATGCGGCTCTCTGCGTCCTTCTTGATGTCATTGATCACGATATCAGCCTCTGTCTATCAGCGTGCCTTCCTCGCCGCCCACCACCAGATTGAGCAGGGCGCCGGGCTTGTTCATGTTGAAGACGCGAACCGGCATGTCATGGTCCCGCACCAGGCAGATGGCGGTCAAATCCATGACGCCGAGCTTCTGGTCCAGCGCGTCGTCGTAACTGAGCTGGTCATACTTGACCGCCTCCGGGTGCTTGACCGGATCCTTGTCGTAGACCCCGTCCACCTTGGTGGCCTTGACCACCACGTCGGCATCGATCTCGATGCCGCGCAGACAGGCCGCGGAGTCGGTGGTGAAGAAGGGGTTGCCGGTGCCGGCGGAGAACAGCACCACGTCGCCGGAGGTGAGGTAGCGGATGGCGGTGCGACGGTCGTAGTGCTCCACCACGCCGCTCATGGGGATCGCCGACATCACCCGCGAACGGATATTGGAACGCTCCAGGGCGTCGCGCATGGCCAGGGCGTTCATCACCGTGGCCAGCATGCCCATGTGATCGCCGGTGACCCGCTCCATGCCGGCCTCGTGCAGGGCGGCGCCGCGGAACAGGTTGCCACCGCCGACGACGATGCCCACCTGCACGCCGATGCCCACCAGCTGCCCGATCTCCAGCGCCATGCGATCCAGCACCTTGGGGTCGATGCCGAACTCGGCGTCGCCGGTCAGCGCCTCGCCGGAGAGCTTGAGCAGGATCCGCTTGTACTTCGACTTCTGGGAACGGGGCTTGGCGGGGGTGTCGACGGCGTCGCTGGTGGGCATGGCATCATCTCCTGCATCGGCGGTGGCATGATGGCCGGATCGGCCGGCCGGATACGCGAAGGCGTGCGCTCGCGCGCACGCCATCATCTTAGCGGAACATCCGACCTCAGCTGCGCTTGGCCTGTTCCATCACTTCCTTGGCGAAGTCGACCTCTTCCTTCTCGATGCCCTCGCCCACCTCGAAGCGGGTGAAGCCGAGCACCTCGCCGCCGGCGGCCTTGACAAACTCGGCGACGCTCTGGTCCGGGTTCTTGACGAAGGGCTGCTCGGTCAGGCTGTTCTCGGCCAGGTACTTCTTGAGGCGGCCCTGGACCATCTTCTCTGCAATGTTCTCGGGCTTGCCGGCCATGTCCGGCTGGGCCAGGATGATCGCCTTCTCGGCGTCCAGCTGCTCCTGGGGCATGTCCTCGGGGCGGGCCACCGCGGGGTTGATGGCGGCGACGTGCATGGCGACGTCCTTGGCCACCTCGGCGTTGCCGCCCTTGAGCACGGTCAGCACACCGATGCGGCCGCCGTGGACGTATTCGCCCACCAGGCCGCCGTCGCCGGCCTCGACGACGACGCAGCGGCGCACGCCGATGTTCTCGCCGATCTTCTGGACCAGCTGCTCGCGGGCGGCCTCAAGGTCGCCTGCCATCACCGCGGCGACATCCTCGCTCTTGGCGGCGAAGAAGGCGTCGGCGACCTTGTCGGCGAAGGCCTTGAAGTTGTCGTCGCGGGCGACGAAGTCGGTCTCGGAGTTGATCTCGACCATCACGCCGTAGCTGCCGTCCTCGGCCACGCGGGTCACCACGGTGCCCTCGGCGGCGGTGCGGCCGGCCTTCTTGGCGGCCTTGAGGCCGGAGTTCTTGCGCAGGTTCTCGATGGCGACCTCGATGTCGCCGCCGGCCTCGGTGAGGGCCTTCTTGCACTCCATCATGCCGAGCCCGGTACGCTCGCGCAGTTCCTTGACCTGGGAGGCGCTGATAGCTGCCATGGGTTTCACCTCTGACTTAACTCGGGAAGTGGGCCCGAACCCTCGGCGACGAGGATCCGGTGAATTCGGAGACGAAAGGGGGCCGCGGCCCCCTTCCCGGCCGGACGGCAGCGCCCGCGGGGCGCGGCGCAGCGACCGGCATGGCCGCGATCACTCGGCGGCGCTGTCGCTCTGCTCGGCGGGCTCTTCGGTCACCTCGACGAACTCGTCGGGACGACCCTCCTTGGCACGCGCACAGGCATCGGCAATGGCCTTGACGTAGATCTGGATGGCGCGGATGGAGTCATCGTTGCCGGGGATCACGTAGTCGACGCCGTCCGGGTCGGAGTTGGTGTCCACCACGCCGATGACCGGGATGCCCAGCTTGTTCGCCTCGTTGATGGCGATGCGCTCGTGGTCGACGTCGACCACGAACAGCGCGTCGGGCAGGCCACCCATCTCCTTGATGCCGCCGATGGAGCGCTCGAGCTTATCCTGCTCGCGGGTCGCCATCAGCACTTCCTTCTTGGTCAGCTTCTCGAAGGTGCCGTCCTCGCGCATGGTCTCGAGGTCGCGCAGGCGCTTGATGGACTGACGGATGGTCTTGTAGTTGGTCAACATGCCGCCGAGCCAGCGGTGGTTGACGAACGGCTGACCGACGCGGTTGGCCTCTTCCTTGATGATCTTGCTCGCGCTGCGCTTGGTGCCCACGAACATGATCTTGTTGTTGGACGCCGCCATCTTCTCGACCACGTCGATCGCCTCGTTGAGGGCCGGCAGGGTGTGCTCGAGGTTGATGATGTGGATCTTGTTGCGGGCGCCGAAGATGAACTTGCTCATCTTCGGGTTCCAGTACTTGGTCTGGTGACCGAAGTGGGCACCTGCCTTGAGCAGGTCACGCATGTTGACGTGTGCCATGGATGACTCCTGAAAGATCGGGTTAGGCCTCCATGCACCCCATGGATCCGACCGCCGCGGCCCGCGGGGGACGCGACAGCACCCGGGACCATGTGCCGGTGCATGTGTGTTTTCAAGGCGTTACATTGGTTGGCGCCATCGTGAATGCCGACTCGCGGCGGCGACCGGTCACGGAGGACCACGGGACCAGCCGGCGGCGGGCGCGGCGATTGCAGGAAGGCGCGCGGCTTTATACCATGGAATGGTGCCGAGATGAAGTCGCCCGCGCCCTTACCCCGAGCGCGGGTCGCCCCACCCCCGACCCCGAGACTCCATGAACGTACCCATCAAGACGCCCGACGAGATCGAGAAGATGCGCGAGGCGGGCCGTCAGGCCGC
This sequence comes from Halomonas sp., assembly GCA_046540755.1. Lineage (GTDB taxonomy): Bacteria > Pseudomonadota > Gammaproteobacteria > Pseudomonadales > Halomonadaceae > Halomonas. The sequence continues at coordinate 19,026 of JBKHEO010000010.1, forward strand.
CAGCGTGATCGAGATGATCACCCCCCACGTGAAGGCCGGCATCTCCACCGGCGAGATCGACCGTCGCTGCCACGACTACATCGTCGACGATCTTGGTTCCACTCCCGCCCCGCTGGACTACCACGGCTTCCCCAAGTCGGTATGCACCTCCATCAACCACGTGGTGTGCCACGGCATCCCCGATGACGCCAAGAAGCTGAAGAACGGCGACATCATGAACCTGGACATCACCGTGAAGACCGCCGACGGCTACCACGGCGACTCCAGCGTGATGTTCGTGGTCGGCGAGACCATCCAGGGCGAGCGTCTGTGTCGCGTCACCCAGGAGTGCCTCTACCGCAGCATCGCCCTGGTGCGCCCGGGGGTGCACCTCTCGGAGCTGGCCCGCGCCATCCAGTCCCATGCCGAGGCCAACGGCTACTCGGTGGTGCGCGACTTCTGCGGCCATGGCATCGGCGCCAGCTTCCACGAGGACCCGCAGGTGCTGCACTACGACGGCTACGCCCCCGAGGCCGACATCGCGCTGGCCGCCGGCATGTGCCTGACCATCGAGCCGATGATCAACGTCGGCGGCTATCGCACCAAGGTGCTGCGCGACGGCTGGACCGCGGTAACTCGCGACCGCAGCCTCTCCGCCCAGTGGGAGCACACCCTGCTGGTCACCGAGACGGGGGTCGAGGTGCTGACCGCCCGCCACGACGAAGACCTCTCCTTCCTCGAGCGCTGAGCCCATGCTGCTCCACCACTACCGCTTCACGCCGGACGAGACGCTGTTCGACGTGGCAGCCTTCCGCGAGGAGCTCGCCGGCTCCCGCTCGCCCATCGCCCCCTTCAAGGCGGCGCTGGGCGAGATCCAGGCGCGGCTCGACGAACGCTTCCACGCCGGCGCCGATATCCGCGACCTGGTCCACGGGCGCGCCTGGTGCCTCGACAGGCTGCTGGCGGTGGCCTGGGAGCAGCAGGCCTGGCCCAAGGGCGACGGCCTCGCCCTGCTCGCCGTGGGGGGCTACGGCCGCGGCGAGCTGCATCCCCACTCCGACGTCGACCTGCTGCTGCTGCTCGAGGAGGACGATGACTCGGCGTATCGAGAATCCCTGACGGCCTTTGTCACCTTCCTGTGGGACATCGGCCTGGAGATCGGCCACAGCGTGCGCTCGCTGGCCGACTGCGAGCGCGAGGCCGAGGCCGACGTCACGGTCATCACCAACCTGCTCGAGAGCCGCACCGTGGCCGGCCCCGAGCGCCTGCGCGAAGCCATGAAGGCGCGCCTGGCGCCGGACCGCCTGTGGCCCGCCGACCGCTTCTTCGAGGCCAAGTGGCAGGAGCAGATCAGCCGCCACTACCGCCACAACAACTCCGAGTACCACCTCGAGCCCAACATCAAGAGCGCCCCCGGGGGGCTGCGCGACATCCAGATGATCGGCTGGGTCGCCAAGCGCCACTTCGGCAGCGAGCGCTACGAGGACCTGGTGGCGGCCGGCTTCATGAACGATGCCGAGCTGCGCATCCTCAGTCAGGGCCAGGCTTTCCTGTGGCAGGTGCGCTACGCCCTGCACATGCTCACCGGCCGCGCCGAGGACCGCCTGCTGTTCGACCACCAGCGCACCATCGCCACCCTGTTCGGCTTCCGCGACACCCCCGAGCGCCTCGCCGTCGAGCAGTTCATGAAGCGCTACTACCGCCATGTCACGGCGCTGGCGGGGCTCAACGACATGCTGCTGCAGCACTTCGACGAGGCGATCCTCCACGCCGGCGAGACCCTGCCGGTAACACCTCTCAACGAGCGCTTCGAGATCAAGGACGGCTATATCCAGGCGCGCTCGCGCACCGTCTTCCGCGACCGCCCCTCGGCGCTGCTCGAGCTCTTCCTGCTGATGGCCGAGCACCCCGAGATCGAGGGGGTGCGCGCCGACACCATCCGCCTGATCCGCGACCACCGCCACCTGATCGACGACCTCTACCGCGACGACGTTCGCCACCAGAGCCTGTTCATGGAGCTGCTGCGCTCCGGCGGCAACGTGGCGCGCCAGCTGCGGCGCATGAACCGCTACGGGGTGCTGGGCAAGTACCTGCCGGAGTTCGGCCGCGCCGTGGGGCTGATGCAGCATGACCTCTTCCACATCTACACCGTGGACGCCCACACCCTGCGCCTGCTGAAGTTCATCCACGGCTTCCGCAAGCCCGAGGCCCGGGAGACCTTCCCCGTCGCTGCCAACGTCATCCACCAGCTGCCCAAGCTGGAGCTGTTGTGGATCGCCGGGCTCTACCACGACATCGGCAAGGGGCGCGGCGGCGACCACTCGCTGATCGGCGCCCGCGACGTCGAGGCCTTCGCCGAGCGCCACGGCCTCTCGCCCCGGGACACCCGCCTGGTGAGCTGGCTGGTGGAGCACCATCTGACCATGTCCATGGTGGCCCAGAAGCGTGACATCACCGATCCCGACGTGATCGCCGAGTTCGCCCGCCTGGTGGGCGACGAGACGCGGCTGGACTACCTCTATGTGCTCACCGTGGCCGATATCAACGCCACCAACCCCACGCTGTGGAACGGCTGGCGCGCCTCGCTGCTGCGCCAGCTCTACGGCGAGACCAAGCGCGCCCTGCGCCGCGGCCTGGAGAACCCCCTGGAGCGCAACGACTGGGTCAACGAGACCCGCGACGAGGCGCTCTCGCTGCTCGCCGCGGTGGGCGCCGACATGGAACGCGTCCAGCGGCTCTGGGAGTCACTGGGGGAGGAGTACTTCCTGCAGTACGCCCCCAGCGAGATCGCCTGGCAGACCCAGGGCATCCTCGCCCACGGCGACAGCCAGCTGCCGCTGATCCTGCTGGCCGCCCCGGCCGACGACATGGCCGAGGGCGGCACCAAGGTGTTCATCCACACCCGCTCGGTGGACGACCTCTTCGCCGCCACCGCCGCCGCCCTGGACCAACTCGGCCTCTCCATCCACGACGCCCGCATCGCCACCTCCAGCAACGACTGGACGCTCAACACCTTCATCGTGCTGGACGACCAGGGCCGCGCCATCCACGAGCCCGAGCGCCTGGAAGAGATCCGCACCCACCTGGTGGAGGAACTCGACGACCCCGACGACTACCCGCAGATCGTCACCCGCCACACGCCGCGCCAGCTGCGGCACTTCAAGGTGCCCACCGAGGTGATCATCGAGCAGGACCCGGCCAACGAGCGCACCCTGCTGGAGTTGATCGCCCCGGACCGCCCCGGCCTGCTGGCCCGGGTCGGGCGCATCTTCATGGAGCAGGACATCGCCCTCTCCGCGGCCAAGATCGCCACCCTCGGCGAGAAGGTGGAGGACGTCTTCTTCATCACCGACAAGGCCGGGGAGCCCCTCACCGACCCCGAGCGCCAGGCGCGCCTGCGCCAGCGCCTGGTGGAGGAGCTGGACGTTTGAGGCCTCTACCAGGCTTGCCTATAATCGAGCCCCTTCCGACAACGGCTCAACACCCTCACGACGACGCCCGAGGCCACGGCCGGCAAGGCGCGCCTGGACCCCCCATGAACCCCGATCTCGACGCCCTCAAGCCCTACCCCTTCGAGCGGCTCGCCGCCCTCAAGGCCGGCCTGACGCCCCCCGAGGGGCTCGCGCACATCCCGCTGACCATCGGCGAGCCGCGCCACGCGCCCTACGCCGCGGCCCTCGAGGCGCTGCATGACCATCGGGAGGCGTACGCCCGCTACCCGGCCACCGTCGGCCTGCCGGCGCTGCGCGAGGCGATCGGCGGCTGGGCCAGGCGGCGCTTCGGGCTCGCGGGCCTCGATCCCGAGGCCCAGGTGCTGCCGGTCAACGGCACCCGCGAGGCGCTGTTCGCCTTCGTCCAGGCGGCGCTGGACCGCACGCGCCCGGCCCGGGTGGCGATGCCCAACCCCTTCTACCAGATCTACGAGGGGGCGACCCTGCTCGCCGGCGGCGAGCCGCTCTATCTCGACTGCACCGCCGAGAACGGCTTCCGGCCCGACCTCGACGCCGTGCCCGCCGAGACCTGGCGCCAGGTCCAGCTCCTCTTCCTCTGCTCGCCGGGCAACCCCACCGGGGCGGTGACCCCGCTGGCGGATTTCGCTCGCCTGATCGAACTGGCGGACGAGCATGACTTCATCATCGCCTCGGACGAGTGCTACTCGGAGCTCTACCTGGACGAGGCCGCCCCGCCGCCGGGGCTGCTCGAGGCCTGCGCCTCGCTCGGCCGCCACGACTACCGCCGCTGCCTGGTGTTCCACTCGCTCTCCAAGCGCTCCAACCTGCCGGGGCTGCGCTCCGGCTTCGTGGCCGGCGACGCGGCACTGATCGCCCCCTTCCGGCGCTACCGCACCTATCACGGCTGCGCCATGCCCCTCCCGGTGCAGCACGCCTCGATCGCCGCCTGGAACGACGAAGCCCATGTGCGCGCCAACCGCGACGCCTACCGCGAGAAGTTCGCCGCGGTGACCGAGATCCTCGCCCCGGTGCTCGACATGCCCGCCCCCGAGGCGAGCTTCTACCTCTGGCCGGCGGTGCCCGGTGGCGACGACGAGGCCTTCGCCCGCGAGCTCTTCACCCGGGCCCATGTCAGCGTACTGCCCGGCTCCTATATGGGGCGTCCCGCCACCGACGACAGGATGGGTCGTTCCGCCGCCGACGACGGGAGGGGGCGCCCCGGCACCCGCGCCGCCAACCCCGGCCGCGGCCGGGTGCGCCTGGCGCTGGTGGCCGAGGTCGAGGCCACCGTCGAGGCGGCCCGCCGCATCCGCGACGTCATCGAGAGGAGGCTGTGATGTTTACCCTGTATGGCATCAAGAACTGCGACACCTGCCGCCGCGCGCGCAAGGCGATGGACAACTCCGGGGTCCCCTACCGGTACCACGACCTGCGCGAGGACGGCCTCTCCGCGCCGCTGCTCGAGCATATCCTGGAGAAGGTGCCGGTGCTGACCGCGCTCAACAAGCGCAGCACCACCTGGCGCAACCTCCCCGAGGAGGAGAAGCAGGAGGTGGACGCCAACAAGGCCCGGGAGCTGCTGCTGGCCCATCCCACCCTGCTCAAGCGCCCGCTGCTGGACACCGGCGACGAGATCCGCGTGGGCTACCGCGACGGCGACTACGACGACATCAAGGGCTGACCCCTTGCGACTTCCCCCCTTCCCACTCGACGCACGAGGACCCTCGACATGCTGAGCTTTGCACTCGGAACCGGCACCCAGAACACCCAGGGCGACTGGCTGGAGATCTACTACCCGGCGCCGCTGCTCAACCCCGACGACGGCCTGATCGAGGCGGTCAAGCGGGTGCTGGACGTGCCGGAAGGCAACGCCGCGGTGAGCTTCCTGCCCGAGCACTGCGCCGAGCTCGCGGGCGCGCTGAAGGCCGCCGGCCACCCCGAGCAGGCCGAACTGGCCGACGCCTTCGCCGGCGCCCAGCGCCCCCTGGTGGCAATGTTCCTCGCCGAGGACCTGCCCCCGCAGAGCGCCCCCGAGGTCTACCTCAAGCTGCACCTGCTCTCCCACCGCCTGGTCAGGCCCCACGGCCTCGATCTCACCGGCATGTTCGGCCTGCTGCGCAACATCGCCTGGACCAACGAGGGCGCCATCGACGTCCAGGAGCTGCCCGCCCGCCGCCTCAAGGCGCGCCTGGCCGGCCGCCACCTCTCGGTGGACTGCGTCGACAAGTTCCCCAAGATGACCGACTACGTGGTGCCCGGCGGCGTGCGCATCGGCGACACCGCCCGGGTGCGCCTGGGCGCCTATCTGGGCGAAGGCACCACGGTGATGCACGAGGGCTTCGTCAACTTCAACGCCGGCACCGAGGGCCCCGGCATGATCGAGGGGCGCATCTCCGCCGGCGTGGTGGTGGGCAAGGGTTCGGACCTGGGCGGCGGCTGCTCCACCATGGGCACCCTCTCCGGCGGCGGCAATATCGTGATCAAGGTGGGCGAGGGCTGCCTGATCGGCGCCAATGCCGGCATCGGCATCCCCCTGGGCGACCGCTGCACCGTGGAGGCGGGGCTCTATATCACCGCCGGTGCCAAGGTCACCCTGCTCGACGACCAGGGCCAGGAGGTCAGGACCGTGGCCGCCCGCGAGCTGGCCAACCAGAACGACCTGCTGCTGCGCCGCAACTCCCTGAACGGCCGCATCGAGTGCCTCACCAACAAGAGCGCCATCGCGCTCAACGAGGCGCTGCATGCCAACGACTGACCCCGGCGCCCTCTCGCCCACCCTGCGGCTCGCCTTCGACCTGCTGGCGCGGCCCTCGGTGACGCCGGACGACCTGGGCTGCCAGGACCTGATGATCGAGCGCCTCGAGGCGGCTGGCTTCCGCGTCGAGCGCCTGCCCTTCGGCGACGTCGAGAACTTCTGGGCGACCCGCGGCCACCACGGCCCGCTGCTGGCCTTCGCCGGGCATACCGACGTGGTGCCCAGCGGCCCCCCTACCCGCTGGGACTTCCCCCCCTTCGAGCCCTGCATCGACGACGAGGGCATGCTGCGCGGCCGCGGCGCCGCCGACATGAAGGGCAGCCTGGCGGCCATGGTCACCGCGGTGGAGCGCTTCGTCGCCGCCCATCCCGACCACCACGGGCGGCTGGGCTTCCTGATCACCTCCGACGAGGAGGGCCCCGCGGTGGACGGCACCCGCGCCGTGGTGGAGCAGCTTCGCGAGCGCCACGAGCGGCTCGACTACTGCATCGTCGGCGAGCCCTCCTCCACCGCGCGGCTGGGCGACGTGATCAAGAACGGCCGGCGCGGCTCCCTGGGCGGGGTGCTGCATATCCGCGGCATCCAGGGCCACGTGGCCTACCCCCACCTGGCGAAGAACCCCATCCACCAGGCGCTGCCGGCGCTGGACGCCCTGACGCGGGAGCACTGGGACGGCGGCAACGCCTTCTTCCCCGCCACCAGCTTCCAGGTCTCCAACGTGCGCGCCGGTACCGGCGCCACCAACGTCATCCCCGGCGAGGTGGAGGTGGTGTTCAACTTCCGCTTCTCCACCGAGGTGACCCAGGAGGCGCTCCGCTCGCGCACCGAGGCGATCCTCGACGCCCACGGCCTGGACTACGAGCTGGACTGGACGCTCAACGGCGAGCCCTTCCTCACCGCCGAGGGCGAGCTGGTGGAGGCGGCCCTGCGCGGGGTCGAGGAGGTCACCGGCCACACGCCGGAGCTCTCCACCTCGGGCGGCACCTCGGACGGCCGCTTCATCGCCACCCTGGGCAGCCAGGTGGTGGAGCTGGGGCCCCTCAGCGCCACCATCCACCAGGTCAACGAGCGGGTGCGTGCCGCCGACCTGGACACCCTGAGCCGGGTCTTTGAAGCGATCATGAAGCACCTGTTCATCGACGGCGCCCGCCCCTGAGGAGCCCCATGGCAAGCGAAGCCCGCTATCCCGATATCGAGGTCTACCTGGCCCGGGCGCCGCTTGCGGCGCTGAACGACTGGCTCGGCGAGGCCCTCGCCGCCGCCCCCCTGGCCCCCGCCGGCAAGGGCAAGTGGCGCACCACCGGCCGCCTGGGAGAGCACGCGATTCCGGTGCTGCTGGTGGAGCGCGCCGCAGACGGCTACGCCAGCCTGTGGTTCGACAGCCCCGCGACGCCCTGGGAGAGCGACGCTGCCTGCGCCCGGGCCGCCGCGGCCCGCCTTGCCTGCGAGGTGCGCTGCTCGATGGGCGGCTGGCAGCCCGGCGACGACCCCGACCGCTTCCTGCAGGTGCTGCCGGACGGCGGCGAGGCGGAGATCGACTGGCCCGACTCCGGCCAGTAGCCACAAACGACATCGCCCCGCGAAAGCGGGGCGATGTCGTGTCGGGCGAAAGCGCCGGCGTGATGCGAGTCGTGCCGACGGCCAGATCGCCGCATGGCCGAGGGGCTAGGTAATCACGGTAACGTCGTCGGCCTGCAGCCCCTTCTCGTTCTCCACCACGTAATAGCGCACCTTCTGGCCCTCGGCCAGGGTACGATGGCCGCGGCCGCGGATGGCACGGAAGTGCACGAAGACATCCTCGCCGCTGTCGCGGGTGATGAAGCCGTAGCCCTTGTTGACGTTGAACCACTTCACCTCGCCGAGCTCGCGGTCGTCGTTCTCGACCTCGGCCAGGTTGACCAGCTGCGGGGTGAGCACGTTGACCGCCAGGGTGCCGATGAGCAGCAGCAGGAAGACCGCGACGGCGGCGGCGGCATAGACCACGGCGACGCCGCCGATTTCGAGGCTCTCGAACAGCGCCTCGGAGAGGGCGCCGCCGGCCAGGTGAATGAACAGGGCGATCAGCAGCGGGGCCGGGGCGGCGAGCAGCAGGCTGACCAGGGTGCAGCGAAACATGACCTTGCGATTCATGGACTCGAATGACTCTCTTGTTGGGTGATGAACGAAAACAGCAATCACGGGAAGGTGCCACGGTGAACGGTGACACGCAGCGGAAGGATTTTAACATGAGCACGACGACGGCGCCCGGGGCGCTGGACGCGCGACTGGAGGCGCTGGAGAGCCGGCTCGCCTACCAGGAGCACTGGCTCGACACCCTCGACGAGGCGATCGCCGCCCAGGAGGCGCGGCTGGCCAGGCTGGAGCGCATCAACGCCCTGATGCAGCAGAAGCTCCGCGAACAGCAGCGGGCGCTGCGGGAGGGGGACGCCACTTCGCCGCGTCCCGAGGATGAGGTGCCACCGCACTACTAGCCACTAGCCGCTGAGCGGAAGCTGGAAGCTGGAAGCTGGAAGCTGGAAGCTGGAAGCTGCATGATGATGACGCCAGCACCTTTGGGTTCAAGGTTTTTCTTCCAGCTTCCAGTAGCGAAGCGACGCTCTTCCAGCTTCTAGCTTAATTCGTCGAGGTAGCGCTCGGCATCCAGCGCGGCCATGCAGCCGCTGCCGGCAGAGGTGACCGCCTGGCGGTAGACATGGTCCATAACATCGCCGGCGGCGAACACGCCCGGCACGCTGGTGGCGGTGGCGTTGCCGTCGAGGCCCGACTTGACCCGGATGTAGCCGCCGCTCATCTCCAGCTGCCCCTCGAAGATGCCGGTGTTGGGGCTGTGGCCGATGGCGATGAAGACCCCCGGCGCCTGGAGCTCCTTGGTCTCGCCGCTCTCGGTGGACTTCAGGCGCACGCCCGTGACCCCGGTGTTGTCGCCCAGCACCTCGTCCAGGGTGTGGTTCCACTCCAGCACTACCTTGCCCTCCTCGGCCTTCTGGAAGAGCTTGTCCTGGAGGATCTTCTCGGCGCGCAGGCTGTCGCGGCGGTGCACCAGGGTCACCTTCGAGGCGATGTTGGCCAGGTAGAGCGCCTCCTCCACGGCGGTGTTGCCGCCGCCCACCACGACCACCTCCTGGTTGCGGTAGAAGAAGCCGTCGCAGGTGGCGCAGGCCGAGACGCCCTGTCCCATGAACCTCTGCTCCGACTCCAGGCCCAGGTAGCGGGCGCTGGCGCCGGTGGCGATGATCAGGGCGTCGCAGGTGTAGGTGCCGGCGTCACCCTGCAGGGTGAAGGGGCGGCTACGCAGCTCCACCTCGTGGACATGGTCGAAGAGCACCTCGGTGTCGAAGCGTTCGGCATGGCGCTTCATGCGCTCCATCAGCTCCGGGCCCTGGACCCCGGCGTCGTCGCCGGGCCAGTTGTCCACGTCGGTGGTGGTGGTGAGCTGGCCGCCGGCCTGGATGCCGGTGATCAGCAGCGGCTTGAGGTTGGCGCGGGCGGCATAGACGGCGGCGGTATAGCCTGCCGGGCCGGAGCCGAGAATGATCAGGCGCTCGTGACGCGCATCGCTCATGGATAACCCTCGTGACTGTAGCGTTCGTGAAAGTGGCGCCATTGTAGCAGCCGCAGGCTATTGTCGCGGCCCGCCTGGCGTGCCGGCATGTCGCACCCGGACCCTGTCGGCTAAAGCACCTCGTCATCGCGCCCCAGGCTCACCGTCAGCGACTCGGGATCGCCGGGGTCGGTGTCGATGCGCACCTGAATCGGCGCGCAACAGACGTGGCAGTCCTCCCAGGTCAGCTGGCTGCCCTGGGAGGGGTCCAGCAGCAGGTCGAAGGGGGCGTCGCAGTAGGGACAGCGCACCCGCCGCGGGATCAGCTCCTGCTCGTGCATCCTGGCTCCCCGGGCGTCGACGGCCCGTCATCGAGAAGGGGGAAACTATTCCAAAAGAATTGGCGGCGAAGGCTGGACGTTTCAAGTGCCATCTCGCCATGCCAGGACGGGCAGGTATTGAAATGGCTGCCTATCATGACCATGTACACTCATGTGACCAGGAAGGTTCGTTCACTCTCCGCAATGAGGAGGACTTCGATGAACACCGACTCCACCCCCGATACCCTGCAGACCCTCGAGGCCGGTGGCCATACCTACCACTACTACAGCCTGCCGAAGGCCGCCGAGGCGCTGGGCGACATCGACCGCCTGCCCAAGACCCTCAAGATCCTGCTGGAGAACCAGCTGCGCTTCGCCGACGACGAGAGCGTCTCCCGCCAGGACATGCAGGCGCTGGTCGACTGGCAGCAAGAGGGTCATTCGGACCGCGAGATCGGCTATCGCCCGGCTCGTGTGCTGATGCAGGACTTCACCGGCGTGCCCGGCGTCGTGGACCTGGCCTCCATGCGCGCCGCCGTGGAATCCCTCGGCGAGGACCCGGCCCGCATCAACCCGCTGACGCCGGTCGACCTGGTCATCGACCACTCGGTGATGGTGGACAAGTTCGGCAACCCCACGGCGTTCAAGGACAACGTGGCTATCGAGATGGAGCGCAACCGCGAGCGCTACGAGTTCCTGCGCTGGGGCCAGCAGGCCTTCGACAACTTCCGCGTGGTGCCGCCCGGCACCGGCATCTGCCACCAGGTCAACCTGGAGTACCTGGGCAAGACGGTGTGGACGAAGGAGGAGGACGGCAGAACCCTGGCCTACCCCGACACCTTGGTGGGCACCGACTCCCACACCACCATGATCAATGGCCTGGGCGTCCTCGGCTGGGGCGTGGGCGGCATCGAGGCCGAGGCCGCCATGCTCGGCCAGCCGGTCTCCATGCTGATTCCCGAGGTGGTGGGCTTCAAGCTGACCGGCAAGCTGCGCGAGGGGATCACCGCCACCGACCTGGTGCTCACCGTCACCCAGATGCTGCGCAATCACGGCGTGGTGGGCAAGTTCGTCGAGTTCTACGGTGACGGCCTCAAGGACCTGCCGCTGGCCGATCGCGCCACCATCGCCAACATGGCCCCTGAGTACGGCGCCACCTGCGGCTTCTTCCCGGTGGACGACGAGACGCTCACCTACATGCGCCTCACCGGCCGCGACGACGCCCAGATCGCCCTGGTGGAGGCCTACAGCAAGGCCCAGGGCCTGTGGCGCGAGCCCGGCGACGAGCCGGTCTTCAGCGACACCCTGGCGCTGGACATGACCGAGGTCGAGGCCAGCCTGGCCGGCCCCAAACGGCCCCAGGACCGCGTCGCCCTCAAGGACATGCAGGCGACCTTCGCCAAGCTGATGGACGACAACGGCGATACCCTCTCCGAGACCGAGAAGGGACGCCTCTTCTCCGAGGGCGGCCAGACCGCCGTGGGGGTCGAGGAGAGCTACTACGAGCATGCCGCCTTCGAGCACCGCGACAGCCAGGAGGTCGAGCACGAGGGAGAGAGCTTCCGGCTCAACCCCGGTGCCGTGGTGATCGCCGCCATCACCTCCTGCACCAACACCTCCAACCCCAGCGTGATGATGGCCGCCGGCCTGCTGGCCCGCAAGGCCCGCGAAAAGGGGCTCACCACCAAGCCCTGGGTGAAGACCTCGCTGGCGCCGGGCTCCAAGGTGGTCACCGACTACCTGGCCGCCGGCGGCGTGCAGGATGACCTCGACGCCCTGGGCTTCAACCTGGTGGGCTACGGCTGCACCACCTGTATCGGCAACTCCGGTCCGCTGCCCGAGCCCATCGAGCAGGCCATCGAGGAGGGCGACCTCACCGTGTCCTCGGTGCTTTCCGGCAACCGCAACTTCGAGGGGCGTATCCATCCCCTGGTCAAGACCAACTGGCTCGCCTCGCCGCCCTTGGTGGTCGCCTATGCCCTGGCCGGCAACGTGCGCCTGGATCTGACCCGCGAGCCACTGGGCGCTGACAGCCACGGCAAGCCGATCTACCTCAAGGATATCTGGCCGAGCCAGGCGGAGATCGCCGAGGCCGTGGAGAAGGTCAACACCGAGATGTTCCGCAAGGAGTACGCCGAGGTGTTCGACGGCGACGAGGTCTGGAAGGCCATCGAGGTGCCCGAGAGCCAGGTCTACCAGTGGCCCGAGTCCACCTACATCCAGCACCCCCCCTTCTTCGAGGGCATGGGGCGCGAGCCGGATGCCATCGAGGACGTCAGCGAGGCACGCATCCTGGCCATGCTGGGCGACTCGGTGACCACCGACCATATCTCGCCGGCCGGCGCCATCAAGCCCGACAGCCCCGCCGGGCGCTACCTGCAGGAGCACGGCGTCAAGCCGGTGGACTTCAACTCCTACGGCTCGCGCCGCGGCAACCACGAGGTGATGATGCGCGGCACCTTCGCCAATGTGCGCATCAAGAACGAGATGCTCGACGGCGTGGTCGGCGGCGAGACACGCCATGTACCCTCCGGGGAGCAGATGGCCATCTACGACGCGGCGATGCGCTACCAGGAGGAAGGCACCCCCCTCGTCGTTATCGCCGGCAAGGAGTACGGCACCGGCTCGAGCCGCGACTGGGCCGCCAAGGGCACCCGATTGCTCGGCGTGCGCGCGGTGCTGGCCGAGTCCTTCGAGCGCATCCACCGCTCCAACCTGATCGGCATGGGGGTGGTGCCGCTGCAGTTCCCGGAGGGCGAGAGCCGCAAGACCCTGGGCCTCACCGGCGACGAGCAGATTTCGATCGAGGGGCTCTCCGACCTCACCCCGGGTGGCCGGGTGAAGGTCACCGTCAAGAGCGACAAGGGCGAGAAGAAGATCGAGGCCCTGTGCCGTATCGACACCGCCAACGAACTGGAGTACTACCGCCACGGCGGCATCCTGCACTATGTGCTGCGCAAGATGATCGGCACTGCGTAACCCCCCCTCGTCGCCTCAGCAAAAGGCCCCGCCGGTTATCCGACGGGGCCTTTATTGTGCAGCGGGTTCGCTGCGGATCAGAACGAGCGGCGGCGATAGCGCCGATACTCCGGCGTCCAGCTGTTGCGCTCGATGGCCGCACGCAGCTTGATGCCGTCGGTCTTGAGTGCCACGCCCTCCCCCTGGGCCTGGGCCGCCACGTCGAAGGCGATCGCCGTGGAGAGCTCGCGGATCTTGGAGAGCGGCGGCAACAGCGCCCCTTGGCCCTCCTTGACGATGGGTGCCTCGCGGGCCAGCGCCCGGGAGGCCGCCATCAGCATGTCGTCGGTCACCCTGCGGGCCCCCGAGGCTACCACGCCGAGGCCGATGGCGGGGAAGATGTAGGAGTTGTTGCACTGGGCGATGGGGATCGAGCGCCCTTTGTGCTCCACCGGCGGGAAGGGGCTGCCGGTGGCCACCAGGGCCGCGCCGTCGGTCCAGCGGATCACGTCCGCGGGCAGCGCCTCGGCCTGGGAGGTGGGGTTGGAGAGCGGCATGATCACCGGCGTCTCGCAGCCGGCGTGCATGGTGCGCACCACCTCCTCGGTGAAGATGCCCGGCCGGCCGCACACTCCGATAAGCACCGTGGGCCTGACCCGGCGGATCGTCTCCACCAGCTCCTGGCCGTCCCAGCCCTCGGTCAGTGCGGCCGCGTGGGCCAGGCGATGCTGGAAGTCGCGCAGCCATGCCTGGTCGTCGGTGACCAGCCCCTCGCGGTCGACCATGTAGATGCGCCCTCGCGCCTCCTGCTCGGAGAGGCCCTCGGCCTGCATCGCCACCACCACCTGCTCGGCGATGCCGCAGCCGGCCGAGCCCGCGCCGACGAACACCACCCGCTGCTGGGCGATGCCCTCGCCTCGGGCCTGGCAGGCCGCCATCAGGGTGCCCACCACCACCGAGGCGGTGCCCTGGACGTCGTCGTTGAAGCAGCAGAGCTCGTCACGGTAGCGCTCCAGCAGCGGCACGGCGTTGGCCTGGGCGAAGTCCTCGAACTGCAGCAGCACCCCGGGCCAGCGGCGCTTCACCGCGGCGATGAATGCCTCGATGAAGGCGTCGTACTCCTCCTGGGAGATGCGCGGATGACGCCAGCCCATGTACATGGGGTCGTCCAGCAGGGCCTGGTTGTTGGTGCCCACGTCGAGCATGATCGGCTGGGTGTAGGCGGGGCTGATGCCGCCGCAGGCGGTGTAGAGGGACAGCTTGCCGATGGGGATGCCCATGCCGCCGATGCCCTGGTCGCCGAGGCCCAGGATGCGCTCGCCGTCGGTGACCACGATCACCTTGACCTTGTCCTTGGTCGAGCAGCGCAGGATGTCATCCATGCGGTCGCGGTCGCCGTAGTTGATGAACAGGCCGCGGTGGTTGCGGTAGATGTTGGAGAACTCCTGGCACGCCTTGCCCACCGTGGGGGTGTAGATGATGGGCAGCATCTCCTCGAGGTGCTCCGAGACCAGGCGGTAGTAGAGCGTCTCGTTGTCGTCCTGGATGGCGCGCAGGTAGATGTGCTTGTCGAGGTCCGTCCGGCACTGCCGGTACTGGCGATAGGCCCGATCCACCTGCTCCTCGATGGACTCCACGTTCTGCGGCAGCAGGCCGATCAGGTTGAACTCGATGCGCTCCTCTCGGGTGAAGGCGCTGCCCTTGTTGAGCAGCGGCATCTCCAGCAGCGGCGGGCCGGCGTAGGGGATATACAAGGGGCGCTTGGTGTCGGTGGTCATCTCTGCTCTCGATCGGTTTGACGGGAACGGGCCGTGGGCGCTCTGGCGGCGCCTTGTCGGAACACTCTACCACGCCCGAAATGACCGCGCCCCGGCAGGGGCCGGGGCGCGGGTCGGGTGGCGATCACGGAGTGCCAACGGACGTCAGCAGCCGCCGGCGGCGGCCCTGGGCCGTGCCTCGCCCGGGAAGAACAGGGGGCGCAGGCCCACGCCGATCAGGTTGCCGGCGAAGGCCGCCACCAGCCACACCCAGCCATGCAGGCTCCCGGAGGCGATGCCGCTGAAGTAGGCGCCGATGTTGCAGCCGAAGGCCAGGCGCGCGCCATAGCCGAGCAGCAGGCCGCCGATCACCGCCGCCGCCACGGAGCGCGCCGGGATGCGGAAGTTGGGGGCAAACTTGCCGGCCAGGGAGGCGGCCACCAGGGCGCCGACCAGGATGCCGATGTTCATCACGCTGGTGATGTCGCGCCAGATCGTCGCCTCCAGCGCCGAGGCGTTCCAGGAGGCCTGCCAGTAGCCCCACTGGCTGACGTCGCCGCCGATGGCCTCGAAGCCCTTGGCGCCCCACAGGGCGAAGGCCGAGGTGATGCCCCAGGGGCGACCCGCCAGCGCCAGGGTAACGAAGTTGAGCAGCGCCAGGGCCACGGCGCCGAACAGCAGCGGCCAGGGGCCGGTGAGCCAGCGGCGGTTGCCGACGTCGATCGCCGGGGCCCGCTCCAGCCCGCCGTGGCGGCGCTTCTCCATCACCACGGTGAAGGCGGCGATGGCGGCGAAGAGCGCCAGGCTGACGACGATGCCGCCGCCGGCACCGAACTCCTTGACCAGGGAGACCGGCTGGAAAGCGGGCAGGCTCTGCCACCAGTTGAAGTGGGCGGTACCGATCAGCGAGCCGACGATGAAGAACAGCAGGGTGATCAGCATGCGGGCGTTGCCGCCGCCGGCGGTGAACAGGGTGCCGGAGGCGCAGCCGCCCCCGAGCTGCATGCCGACGCCGAAGAGGAAGGCGCCGACGATCACCGAGACGCCGATGGGGGACACGAAGCCGACGACCGACTGGCCGAACAGGCTGCCGGCGCCCAGGGCCGGGAAGAACAGCAGCACGGCGATCGCCAGCATCACCATCTGGGCGCGCAGGCCGCGGCCGCGGCGCTCGGTGATGAAGACCCGCCAGGCGGCGGTAAAGCCGAAGGCGGCATGGTAGAGCACCATGCCGAACAGGCCGCCGACCACCATCAGGGCGCCGAGGCGCGCGCCGAAGGCGGTGCCCACGGCAAGGGCACCCAGCAGCAGGGCGCCGGCGGCGACGGCCGGCACGGAGACCCGCGCGGGGCGGGAAAGGGCGAGTTCACTCATGGTGGGCTCCCACGAAGTCATCGGGGTCAGGGATAGCCCGGCATGCTAACGCCCCAGAATGTGGATGGAAAAGAATTTAAATAAAATCCTTAATTCCACAAAAGAATAAAAAGAGGCGTCAGGAGGGGCGCCGCCAGGCGCCCATGGGGAGGGGAACAGGGAGGGAAGTAGAGCGGCGTCGAGGGTTCCGGCCTAGACGAAGCGCCCCAGGCCCACGGCGTGGCGCAGGCGGTCCATCAGCGGTGCGGCCTCGGCACGGGCGCGCTCGGCGCCCTTGAGCAGCACCTGCTCGATATGGCCCGGGTCCTCCAGCAGCGCCTGGTAGAGGCTGCGGGGCTCGCGCAGGTGCTCGTCGAGGGTCTCGAAGACGCGGTTCTTGACCTCGCCCCAGCCGATGCCATTGGCGTACGCGTCGCGCATGGCCGCGGTCTCCTCGGCGCTGGCGAAGGCGGAGTAGATCTGGAAGAGCGTGCAGGTGTCGGGATCCTTGGGTTCGCCAGGTTCCAGGGAGTTGGTCTTGATCTTGCGCACCAGCTTCTGGAGCTTCTTCTCGGAGACGAACAGCGGGATGGTGTTGTGGTAGCTCTTGGACATCTTGCGCCCGTCCAGGCCGCCCAGCACTTCCACCTTGTCGTCCACCACGGCCTCGGGCAGGGTGAAGTACTGCCCCTTGTAGAGGTGGTTGAAGCGTCCGGCCATGTCCCGGGCCATCTCGATATGCTGGATCTGGTCGCGCCCCACCGGCACCTTGTTGGCGTTGAACATCAGGATGTCGGCGGCCATCAGCACCGGGTAGCCGAACAGCCCCATGGTGATGCCCTTGTCCGGGTCCTGGTTGCCCGCGGCCTCGTTCTCGGCCACCGCCGCCTTGTAGGCGTGGGCGCGGTTCATCAGCCCCTTGGCGCAGACACAGGAGAGCATCCAGGTCAGCTCGGGGATCTCGGGGATGTCCGACTGGCGATAGAAGATGGCGTTGTCGGTATCCAGGCCCAGGGCCAGCCAGGTGGCGGCGATCTCCAGGCGCGACTCCTGCACCCGGCGCGGGTCCTGGCACTTGATCAGCGCATGCAGGTCGGCGAGGAAGTAGTAGGACTGGACGCCCGGATCCTGGCTCGCCGCGATGGCGGGCTTGATGGCGCCGACGTAGTTGCCGAGGTGGGGGGTACCGGTGGTGGTGATGCCGGTGAGAACGCGGGTCTTCTCGGAAGCTGCACTCATGGGGAAAGCGGACTCTGCGGTTCGGAAATGGCCGCTATGGTAACGCGGGGCCCCGATCAAGGCGACCGGGCCCGCTCCCTTACGCCAGCAGGTCGGCCGGCTCGGCCGCGTCGAGGCCGAAGGCCTCGGCTACCGCGGCATGGGTGACCTGGCCGGCGTGGACGTTGAGACCCGCGGCAAAGTGGGCGTCGTCGGCCAGCGCCTTCCGCCAGCCCTTGTCCGCCAGGGCAATGACGAACGGCAGGGTGGCATTGGTCAGCGCTTGGGTCGAGGTGCGTGCCACCGCGCCGGGCATGTTGGCCACGCAGTAGTGGACGATGCCGTCGACGATGTAGGTAGGGTCGGCGTGGGTGGTGGGTCGGCTAGTCTCGAAGCAGCCACCCTGGTCGATGGCCACGTCCACCAGCACGCTGCCGGGCTTCATCTCGGCGAGCATGGCGCGGGTGATCAGCTTGGGGGCGGCGGCCCCGGGGATCAGCACGGCGCCGACGATCAGGTCGCTCTCGCGCACCGCCTCGTCGATGGCGTCGGCGGTGGAGAAGACCGTCTTCATGCGTCCCTGGTAACGGTCGTCGAGGGTCTCGAGGCGCGGGATCGACTTGTCCAGCACGGTGACCTCGGCGCCGAGGCCCAGCGCCATGCGCGCGGCGTTCTCGCCTACCACACCGCCGCCGATCACCGCGACCCGGGCCGGGGCCACGCCGGGCACCCCGGGCAGCAACACGCCGGAGCCGCCTTGGGCCTTCTCCAGGCTGTGGGCGCCGGCCTGGATCGCCATGCGCCCGGCCACGGTGCTCATCGGCGCCAGCAGCGGCAGGCCGCCCTGGCGGTCGGTGATGGTCTCGTAGGCGATGCAGGTGGCGCCGCTCTCCATCAGGCCGCGGGTCAGACTCTCCTCGGCGGCGAGGTGCAGGTAGGTGAAGAGCGTCTGGCCCTCCTTCAGTCGGGCGACCTCCTCGGGCTGGGGCTCCTTGACCTTGAGGATCAGCTCGGCGCCGTTCCAGAGGCGCGCCACGTCCGCCTCGATGCGGGCGCCGGCGGCTTCATAGGCGGCGTCGGCGAAGCCGGCGCCCTCGCCCGCCCCGGCCTGTACGCTGACCGCATGGCCGTGCCCGACCAGCTCCCGGGCGCCGGTGGGGGTCAGGGCGACGCGATACTCGTGGTTCTTGATCTCCTTGGGCACGGCGATCTGCATGGGGCCTCCTGGTGTCGTGGTGGGGTAGCGTTCGATCACCATTACAGCACAGGCAGAGCATCCACAAAGGGGCCAGGCTTCACTTCGACAAGAATCCACAGGCTCTGGCCCTGGCACCGAAAATCCCGCGCCAGGGAAGCTGTAATACAGGAAGACTTTCGGCGTCGACAGCCCGATATCGCTCAGGCGCCGCCATCGGGGCGTCCGGTGCCGCAGCGCCAGCAGGTATCGAAGGCCCCCTCCAGCGCCTCGCCGCAGCCCGGGCAGCGCCAGGCAGGCGCCTCGCTCTCCCCGGACAGGGCTTCGCGGATCAGCGCCTCGGCGCGCTCGCGGTTGTGGGTTCGCACCCAGACCTCGGGCTCGCACTCGGTGAGCGGCAGCTCGCCGGCGCCGCCACTCAGGGTCATGTTGCGCAGCTCGACGGGGATCCCCGCCGCCTCGAGCAGGTTGCGCACATGGCCCACCAGCAGGGCATTGGGGTGGGCGAAGACGCGGACCGAGTCGGGGGGCATACGGTGCTCCCGGGTCAGTCGCGGAAGACGCGCACGCCCAGCGCCTTGAGGTAGGAGGTCTCGGGGATGGCCGGGTGGACCGGGTGGTCCGGCCCCTGGTGGCCCTGGAAGAGTACCTGCCCGTGGCGGTCCTGGTGGCGCACCGCGCCGCGCACCACCTCCATCAGCGCCTCCGGCGCCAGGTGCATGGAGCAGGAGGCCGAGAGCAGCAGGCCGTCGCGGCCCAGCAGGCGCATCGCCTCACGGTTGAGCCTGGCGTAGGCGCGCTCGCCGGCGGGGATGTCCTTGCGCTTCTTGATGAAGGCGGGCGGGTCGAGGATCACCACGTCGAACTGCTCGCCCTCGGCCTTGAGCGCCGCCAGCGCCTCGAAGGCATCGCCCTCGCCCACCGCGATCTGCTCGTGCAGGCCGTTGAGGGCGGCGTTCTCGGCGACCCGTTCCAGGGCCGCCGCCGAGGCATCCACGCAGAGCACCTCGCTGGCGCCGTGGGCCGCCGCCTGCACGCCCCAGCCACCGACATAGCTGAACAGGTCCAGTACCCGCTTGCCGGCCACCAGCGGGTTGAGCCAGGCGCGGTTGGCGCGATGGTCGTAGAACCAGCCGGTCTTCTGGCCGTCGAGCACCGGCGCGGCGAAGCGCACGCCGTTCTCCTCCAGCAGCACGGGGTCGGCCACCTCGCCCTTGACCACCTCCACGACGCGCTCGAGGCCCTCCTGGCGGCGGCCGCTGGTGTCGTTTCGCAGCACCACCGTGGTGGGCGAGAGCACCTTGTCCAGGGCATCGAGCAGCTCGGGCAGCACCGCCTGCATGCCGGCGGTGTTGAGCTGCACCACCAGGGTGTCGCCGAAGCGGTCGATCACCAGGCCCGGCAGCAGGTCGCCCTCGCCATGCACCAGCCGGTAGAAGGGGGCGGCGAAGAGGCGCTGGCGCAGCGCCAGCGCCTGGTTGAGGCGGTGCACCAGCAGCGAGCGGTCGAGCCCCTGCTTGGGGTCCCGGGAGACCAGCCGCGCACAGATCAGCGAGTGGGGATTGACGTAGGCCACCCCCATCGCCTTGCCGTTGGCGGCCTCCACCACCACCTGTGCCCCGGGCGCCAGGCCCTTGAGCGGGGTGGCGTCGGTGTCGATCTCGTTGGAGTAGAGCCACAGGTGGCCGGCCTTGAGCCGGCGGTCGGCGTGCTTCTTGAGGCGCAGGGAGGACAGGGTCATGAAAGCTCTCTCGAAAGGGTCAGGTCTGGCAGTGGGGGCAGTAGACGCTGGCGCGCTGGCCCAGGGTGACCAGGCGCAGCTCGGCGCCGCAGCGCCGGCAGGGCTGGCCGTGGCGGCCATAGACGTTGAGGCGCTGCCGGAAGTAGCCGGGCTCGCCGGTGCCGCCGACGAAGTCGCGCAGGGTGGTGCCTCCCTGGGTGATCGCCGCGGCCAGCACCTCCCTGGCCGCCGCCGCCAGGCGTGCATAGCGCTCGGCGGAGATGCGTCCGGCGGCGCGGCGCGGGTCGATGCCGGCCAGGAACAGCGCCTCGCTGGCGTAGATGTTGCCCACCCCCACCACCACGGCGTTGTCCATCAGGAAGGGTTTCACCGCGATGCGACGCCCGCGGGAGAGGCGATGGAGCCGTTCGCCGTCGAAGGCCTCCGAGAGCGGCTCCGGGCCCAGCCGGGCCAGGCGCGGGTCCTGCTCGACGCTGCCCGTCAGCCAGTCGACGAAGCCGAAGCGCCGCGGGTCGTGGTAGCGCAGCAGGGCGCCATCGTCGAGCACCAGGTCAAGATGGTCATGCTTCCTGGGCAGCTCGCCGAGGCGGGCGATGCGCAGGCTGCCGGACATCCCCAGGTGCCAGAGCAGGGTGGCGTCCGCCGCCTCGCCCCCGACCAGGGGCAGCAGCAAGTACTTGGCGCGACGCGACAGCGTGCCGACACGCGCCCCCACCAGGCGCTCGACCAGGTCGTCGGGCACCGGCACGCGCAGGCGCGGCTGGCGAACGACCACCTCGGTGATCTCGCGCCCCTCGACGTGGGGGGCGATGCCGCGGCGGGTGGTCTCGACTTCAGGCAGCTCGGGCATGACGGGTCTCGCGAAACAGGCCCCGGAAACGCCAGAACCCGGCTGGAGCATCAGCCGGGTTCAGGGCGACAGGCTTGAACACCTGCGGAAGACGACCAAGGGTTACTTGATCTTGGCTTCCTTGTACATCACGTGCTTGCGGACCACCGGGTCGAACTTCTTCATCTCGAGCTTGTCCGGGGTGTTCCGCTTGTTCTTGTCGGTGGTGTAGAAGTGGCCGGTACCGGCGCTGGACACCATTCTGATCTTGTCGCGCATGACTGCTGCTCCCTAGGTGGAATCGCTTAGACGGCTTCGCCGCGCTTGCGGATGTCGCCGAGCACCGCCTCGATGCCCTTCTTGTCGATGATGCGCATGCCCTTGGAGGAGACGCGCAGCTTGACGAAACGGTTCTCGGACTCGACCCAGAAGCGATGGGTGTGCAGGTTCGGCAGGAACCGGCGACGGGTCTTGCGCTGGGAGTGTGAAACGTTGTTACCAGTCACCGGGCGCTTGCCGGTAACCTGACATACTTTGGACATGGGAGCCTCCAACCACTGGCCAGGTGTTCAACCACCTGTTGTGTTCAAAACCTGTCGGGCAAACCGGGGAGATCCCGTGACATTTGACCCAAGGGAATTCAAAGGCTGCACTTTATACCAGAGACCGCCTCGCCGGACAAGCCCGGAGCGCAAGGGCATGACATGCCCCGCGACGGCGAGTGCGACGCGAAAGGCGACTGACGGTGGGCAGGCTTGGCAGGCGACCCCGATCCTCCGGGGCCAGGC
Organism: Halomonas sp.; assembly: GCA_046540755.1. Classification (GTDB taxonomy): domain Bacteria; phylum Pseudomonadota; class Gammaproteobacteria; order Pseudomonadales; family Halomonadaceae; genus Halomonas. The sequence goes on from JBKHEO010000010.1 coordinate 40,912, forward strand.
GCAGCCGAGGCGGAAGTATAGAGGAAGAGGCGCCCCGCGTCATGCCCCACTGACGTAAAGCGAGAGGCGCTGGGGACAGACCGGAGAGGGGGTCCGAGGCCCAGGGATGGCCGAGGTAGCGTACAGGGAGGTATTCACAGCGCCCCATCGACGGTCCGGCGCCCCGGGGTCTGTCGCCGGATAAGCCTCGAGCGAGTCCGCCCAATTCGCGCAAGGCTACAGCCACCCCCGCTCGGCGAAGGAGACGACCTCGCCATCCCCCACCACGAAGTGGTCGAGCACGCGGATCTCGAAGAGCCCCAGGGCCTCGCGCAGGCGCTCGGTGATGCGCCGGTCGGCGTCACTGGGCTCGGCCACCCCGGAGGGGTGGTTGTGGGCGAGGATCAGCGCCCCGGCGCCCAGCTCCAGGGCGCGCCGCGCCACCTCGCGAGGGTAGACCGAGGCGCTGTCCAGGGTGCCGCGGAACAGCGACTCGTAGCGGATCACCCGGTGCTGGGTATCGAGGAAGAGGGCGGCGAACTCCTCGTGGCCCAGATGGCGCAGCTTGCTCGCCAGGTAGGCGCGCACCAGGGTCGGCGAGGTGAGGGCCTCCCCCCGCGCCAGCTGGCTGGCCAGGTGGCGCCGGGAGAGCTCCAGGGTCGCCTGGAGCTGCACGTACTTGGCGTCGCCCATGCCCCGGGCGGCGCAGAAGCGCTCGCGGCTGGCCTCCAGCAGCGGGCGCAGGCCGCCGAATTCCAGCAGCAGGTCCCGGGCGAGGTCCACCGCCGAGCGCCCTGGCACGCCCACGCGCAGGAAGATCGCCAGCAGCTCGGCATCCGACAGCACCTCGGCCCCCAGCGCCAGCAGCTTCTCCCGGGGACGCTCCCCCTCCGGCCACTCCCTGATCGACATCGCCACCTCCTCCCCGTCGCCTGACCTCAGTGTAGCCACTCGCCGCCGAGATCCACCCGGCTACGCAAGGTCAGGCGCCGATGGTAAGGTAGGCAGCTGATATCGACGCCGGATCCAAGCCCATGTCATCCCCCTCCGGACCCCCCACAGGCCAGCGCGTGCTGCTCGGCATCAGCGCCGGCATCGCCGCCTACAAGAGCGCCATGCTCGCCCGCCTGCTCAAGCAGGCCGGCTGCGAGGTGCGCGTGGTCATGACCGACGGCGCCCAGGCCTTCATCACCCCGCTGACGCTGCAGGCGCTGACCGGCGAGCCGGTGCGCACCTCCCTGCTCGACCCCGAGGCCGAGGCGGGCATGGGTCATATCGAGCTGGCCCGCTGGGCCGACACCATCCTGATCGCCCCGGCCACCGCCGACCTGATGGCGCGCCTGGCCGCCGGCATGGCCGACGACCTGCTCACCACCCTGTGCCTGGCCAGCCGGGCCGAGAAGGTGATGGCCCCGGCCATGAACCAGGCGATGTGGGCCCATCCCGCCACGTTGCGCAACGCCACGCGGCTCGCCGAGGACGGCTGGCGGCTGCTGGGACCGGAAAGCGGCGACCAGGCCTGCGGCGACGTCGGCCCGGGACGCATGCTGGAGCCCGAGGCGATCCTCGCCGCGCTGCTGGCAGACGCCGGGCCGGCAGACGGGGCCGACGTCGGCGACGCGGCCGGCCTGCATATCATCATCACCGCCGGCCCCACCCGGGAGCCGCTGGACCCGGTGCGCTACCTCTCCAACCACAGCTCCGGCAAGATGGGCTACGCCCTGGCCGAGGCCGCCGCGGCGCTGGGGGCCCGGGTCACCCTGATCAGCGGCCCGGTCGCCCTGCCCTGCCCGGCCGGCGTGGAATGTCTCCCGGTGGAGACAGCCCGCGAGATGCACGCCGCCGCCCAGCGCCTGGCGCCCGAGAGCGACCTCTTCATCGGCTGCGCCGCGGTGGCCGACTACCGCGCCGAGGCCACCGCCGAGCACAAGATCAAGAAGGTGGAGGGCCAGGACGCCCTGACGCTGCGGCTGGTCAAGAACCCCGATATCATCGCCGCGGTGGCCGCTCTGCCCGAGGCCAGCCGCCCGCTGGTAGTGGGCTTCGCCGCCGAGACCCGGGACGTGGAGCGCTATGCCCGGGACAAGCTCGTCCGCAAGGGGCTGGACATGGTCGTCGCCAACGACGTCTCTCGCGAAGGCCTCGGCTTCGGTGCCGACGACAACGCCGCCGTGCTGCTGTGGCGCGAGGAGCACCGGCAGGCATCGCCGCAGGACGACGACCTAGGCCGCGACGCCCTCCCCCCACAGCCCAAGTCACGGCTCGCCGAGGCGATCCTCCGCCGCGCCCTGGCCTGCCTCGCCGAGCGGCAGGCCCCCTGACCGACACCACGACTTCCAGGAAACCCGATGCCCGCCTCCGCCCCTCCCCCACGCCTCGCCGTGAAGCTCCTCGACGAGCGCCTGCGCGACTACCTGCCCCGCTACGCCAGCGAGGGTGCCGCCGGCATGGACCTGCGCGCCCTGCTCGACGCCCCGCTGACCCTGGCCCCGGGCCAGTGCGAGCTGGTGCGCACCGGGCTCGCCGTGCATATCGCCGACCCCGGCCTCGCCGGCCTGATCCTGCCGCGCTCGGGGCTGGGCCACAAGCACGGCATCGTACTCGGCAACCTGGTGGGGCTGATCGACTCCGACTACCAGGGCGAGCTGATGATCTCGGTCTGGAACCGCGGCACGGCCGACTTCACCGTCGAGCCCTTCGAGCGCCTGGCACAGTTCGTGCTCGTTCCCGTGGTGCAGGCGGCGCTGGAGGTCGTGGACGACTTCGACGCCAGCCGGCGAGGCGGCGGCGGCTTCGGCAGCTCGGGCCGACACTGACGCGCGCCGCCAACGACACCCCCTTCCAGGACAAGGACCTTCCATGACAGCCGACACTCAGACCGCTCCCGCCTCCATCTTCCGCGCCTACGACATCCGCGGCATCGTCGACGACACCCTCACCGAGGAAGGTGTCGAGGCGATCGGCCGCGCCATCGGCAGCGAGGCGGCCGCGCGCGGCGAGGCCAGCGTGGTGGTGGCCCGCGACGGCCGCCTCTCCGGCGAGCGCCTCAAGGATGCCCTGGTGCGCGGCCTGAACGCCGCCGGCCGCGACGTCATCGATATCGGCATGGTACCCACGCCGGTGCTCTACTTCGCCACCCACGCCCTGGACGGTACCGCCTCGGGGGTGATGGTCACCGGCAGCCATAATCCGCCGGACTACAACGGCTTCAAGATCGTGCTGGGCGGCGAGACCCTCTCCGGCGACGCCATCACCGCCCTGCATACCCGCCTCGTCGAGCACGACCTGGCCGAGGGCCAGGGCAGCGTGCGCCGGGTGGACGTGCGCGACGCCTACCTGGCGAGGATACTGGCCGACGTGCGCCTGGCGCGCCCGCTCAAGGCGGTGGTGGACTGCGGCAACGGCGTGGCCGGCGAGCTCGGCCCGCAGCTGGTAGAGAAGCTCGGCGCCGAGACCCTGCCGCTGTTCGCCGAGATCGACGGCACCTTTCCCAACCACCATCCGGACCCGGGCAAGCCCGAGAACCTCGTGGACCTGATCCATGCGGTGCAGGAGAGCGGCGCCGACATCGGCCTGGCCTTCGACGGCGACGGCGACCGCCTGGGGGTGATCACCCCCGCCGGCAGGCTGATCTACCCCGACCACCTGCTGATGGCCTTCGCCGAGGACATGCTGAGCCGCAACCCGGGGGCGAAGGTGATCTTCGACGTCAAGTGCACCGGCAACCTGACCCGGGTGATCGAGGAGGCCGGCGGCGAGCCCGAGATGTGGCGCACCGGCCACTCGCTGATCAAGGCGCGCATGAAGGAGACCGGCGCCCTGCTGGCCGGCGAGATGAGCGGCCACATCTTCTTCAAGGAGCGCTGGTACGGCTTCGACGACGGACTCTACGGCGCCGCCCGCCTGCTGGAGATCCTCTCCCGCCAGGACGCCGACGCCGACGCCTTCTTCGACCGCTTCCCCCAGGACATCGGCACCCCGGAGATCAACGTCGCCGTCAGCGACGAGAGCAAGTTCGACCTGGTGGCGCGGCTCGCCCGCGAGGGCGACTTCGGCGAGGAGGGGGTCAAGACCACCCTGGACGGCATCCGCGTGGACTACCCCGACGGCTGGGGCCTGTGCCGCGCCTCCAACACCACCCCGGTGCTGGTGCTGCGCTTCGAGGGCAAGAGCGAGGCGGCGCTGGCTCGCATCAAGGCGCGCTTCGCCGACGCCCTGGCCCAGGTGGCCCCCGAGCTGGACCTGGCGCTCTGAGCCCCAGGTGGCCGGCCGCCACGATGGCCCAAGGTAGAACGCCGCCGCACCCGCGGCGGCCATGAGCAAGAGAAGGGAAACCGAGATGACCGAACAGACCCGCGACCCGCGCCTGGTGGTGGAGGTGCTCTCCGAGGCGCTGCCCTACATCCAGCGCTTCTCCGGCAAGACCGTGGTGGTGAAGTACGGCGGCAATGCCATGACCGAGGACACCCTCATCGACTCCTTCGCCCGCGACATGGTGCTGATGAAGGAGGTGGGCATCAACCCGGTGGTGGTCCACGGCGGCGGCCCCCAGATCGGCGACCTGCTCAAGAAGCTCAACATCGAGTCGCGCTTCGTCAACGGCATGCGGGTCACCGACGCCGAGACCATGGACGTGGTGGAGATGGTGCTGGGCGGCCTGGTCAACAAGGGCATCGTCAACCTGATCAACCAGTGCGGCGGCAAGGCGATCGGCCTGACCGGCAAGGATGGTGCCCAGATCCGCGCCCGCCAGCTCAAGGTGGAGCACCAGACCCCGGAGATGACCGCCCCCGAGATCATCGACATCGGCCACGTGGGCGAGGTGGAGCACATCGCCACCGACCTGATCGAGATGCTCGCCGAGCGCGACTTCATCCCGGTGATCGCCCCCATCGGCGTCGACGCCGAGGGCCACAGCTACAACATCAACGCCGACCTGGTGGCGGGCAAGGTGGCCGAGGCGCTCTCCGCCGAGAAGCTGATGCTGCTGACCAACGTGGCCGGCCTGATGGATGGCGGCGGCGAGGTTCTCACCGGCCTCTCCACCGCCCAGGTGGACGCCCTGATCGCCGACGGCACCATCCACGGCGGCATGCTGCCCAAGATCCGCTGCGCCCTGGAGGCGGTGAAGGGCGGCGTCGCCAGCGCCCATATCATCGACGGCCGGGTGCCCCACGCCACCCTGCTGGAGATCTTCACCAACGCGGGCGTCGGCACCCTGATCACCGACACCGGCCAGGAGGCGTGATTCCTTGCCGCCGCGGCCTTTGCGTCACGGCGGGCGCCCGACTAGCATGAGTCGACCATTAGAAAAGAAAAGACCGATATGACGCAGGCACCCCCCACCCCCAGCCGTCGGGAGCAGATCCTCCAGGCGCTGGCCCTGATGCTGGAAGAGGACAGCGGCAAGCGCATCACCGTCGCTGCCCTGGCACGCCAGGTCGGCGTCACCGAGGCCGCCCTCTACCGCCACTTCCCCAGCAAGGCGCGCATGTTCGAGGGCCTCATCGAGTTCATCGAGGAGTCGCTGTTCGCCCGCATCGGGCGCATCCTGGAGGAGGAGCAGGAGGCGCTGTCACGCTGCGCGGCGCTGCTCACCCTGCTGCTGGGTTTCGCCGAGAAGAACCCGGGGCTCTCGCGGCTGCTCGACGGGGGCGTGCTCACCGGCGAGACGGCGCGCCTGCGGACCCGCATCCACCAGCTCTTCGAGCGCCTCGAGACCCAGCTCAAGCAGGTGCTGCGCGAGGCGGAACTGCGCGAGGGGCGCCGCCCCAGCCTGCCGGCCTCCGCCGCCGCCAACCTGCTGCTGGCCACGGCCGAGGGGCGCATCAGCCAGTACGTGAGGAGCGACTTCCGGCGCCGCCCCACCGAGCACTGGGAGGATCAGTGGGCGCTGCTCTCGGCCCAGCTGCTCAGGGAGGCGCCACAGACAGCGTAATGCCGCTTCACGCTGCAAGCCAGCCGCGTGAATCACCCGCCATCACACAAAACCCCGCAGGCCATGGCCTCCGGGGTTTTCTTGTCGCTCGGTGCTTGCCAGTCGCGGCGATCAGGCCACCAGGGCATCGCCGATCTGCTGCTTGATCTTCTTCATGGCGTTCTTCTCGAGCTGGCGGATCCGCTCGGCGGAGACGCCGTAGACGTCGGCCAGCTCGTGCAGGGTCGCCTTCTCCTCGGCCAGCCAGCGGCGCTGCAGGATGTCACGGGAGCGCTCGTCGAGGGCCTCCATCGCCTGCTGCAGGCGGCGGGTGGCATCGCCCTCCCAGTCGCTCGCCTCCAGTTGGGTCGCCGGATCGGTGGAGGCGTCGTCGAGGTAGTGCACCGGCGCCTGCCAGCTGCTCTCCTCGTCCTCGCCGGGGGCGGCGTCGAAGCCGGCATCGTGGGCGGAGAGGCGCCCCTCCATCTCGCGCACCACCTCGGGCTTGACGTCGAGGTCCCTGGCGATCGCGTCGACCTCGTCACCGTTGAGCCAGGCCAGGCGTTTCTTGGCGCTGCGCAGGTTGAAGAACAGCTTGCGCTGGGCCTTGGTGGTGGCGACCTTCACGATGCGCCAGTTGCGCAACACGAACTCGTGGATCTCGGCCTTGATCCAGTGCACGGCGAAGGAGACCAGCCGCACCCCCTGGTGGGGATCGAAGCGCTTGACCGCCTTCATCAGGCCGACGTTGCCCTCCTGGATCAGGTCGGCCTGGGGCAGGCCATAGCCGGAGTAGCTGCGGGCGATATGCACGACGAAGCGCAGGTGCGACAGCACCAGGCGGCGCGCCGCCTCCAGGTCGCCCTCGTCATGCAGGCGAAAGGCCAGGTCGCGCTCCTCGTCGGCGGAGAGCATGGGGATGCTGGTCACCGCCTGGATGTATCCGTTGAGGTCGTGCCCCGGGGAGAGCTGGCCCACCGGAAGAAGACTGTGGCTCATGTGCAGGATGTCTCCTCAATCAGCCCATGGTTGCCCTGACGTGCGGCTCCTCAGACGCCAGGGACGGCGGAAAGTTCCGCGGCATTTCGCTGGGCGGCCTCAGCGCGGCTTGACCTCCGCCAGGTGGCGGCTCACCGCGATCCAGGCCCCCAGCCAGCCCAACAGTATACTACAGCCGATCAGGATGGCGGAACCATCCGCCCCCAGGCGGGGCAGGCTGAAGCTGGCGCCGTAGCTGGTCGCCAGGGCCGCTACCGGCGCCGCCAGCCACTCCCCACCCAGGGTCAGCAGGCCCCATGCCAGCAGGCCGCCCCCCAGGCCGTACCAGGCCCCGCTGTAGAGGAAGGGGCGTCGCACGAAGGCGTGGGTGGCGCCGATCAGGGTGACCACCTCGATCTCCTTGCGCCGGCTCTCCACCGCCAGCCGGATGGTGTTGCCCACCACCAGCAGCACGCCGCCGCCGAAGAGCACCGCCAGCGCCAGCGCCATCCGTCGCCCCAGCTCGCCGATATGGCGCAGCCGCTCGATCCAGGCCAGGTCCAGGCGCACCTCCTCGACCCCGGAGACCGACTCGAGGCTTGCGGCGAGCTCGTGCATCGCCTCGGGGCCAGGGTCGGTGGGGGTCACCACCACGCTGGCCGGCAGCGGGTTGGTCTCCAGGCGCGCCAGGGCATCCTCCAGCCCCAGCGCCTGCTGGAACTCGGCCATCCCCTCCTCGGCCGTGATCAGCCGGGTGCTCGCCACCCCGGCCTGGGCCCCCAGGGCCTCGTCGATGCGCCCCGCCTCGGTCGCATCGACGCCCGGGGCGAGATAGGCGGTGAGGGTGGCGCTCTCGGTGAGCTCGGCGTCCAGCAGCCGGGCCCCGTCCAGGGCGAGCCAAAGCGCCGCCGGCAGCACCAGGGCGATGGCGATGGCGAGCATGGTCACCAGGCTGCCGATGGGGGCCCGCAGCAGCCGACCCGCGCTGTCCTGCGCCATGGCGCGGTGGTGGCGCAACCAGCCGCGAAAGCGGCTCCCCGAGCGGGTGCGATGGCGCCGCGCGCCGCGGGCAGGCGCCTCGGGGCGTCGACTCATGCGGCCTCCTGGTCGCCCACCAGGCGTCCCTCGCGCAGCCGCAGGGTGCGGTGGCGCAGGCGGGCGATCAGCGCCAGGTCGTGACTGGCGACCATCACCGTGGTGCCGATGCGGTTGAAGTCCTCGAACAGCGCCATGATGTCGGCGGAGAGCTGGGGGTCGAGGTTGCCGGTGGGCTCGTCGGCCAGCAGCAGCGCCGGCTTGTTGACCACGGCGCGGGCGATGCCCACGCGCTGCTGCTCGCCGCTGGAGAGCTCGATGGGCAGCGCCTTCTCGCGGTGGAGCAGCCCCACCTTGTCCAGGGCGGCGCGCACCCGGCGCGCCGACTCGCGGGGCTCGACGCCCTGGATCTCCAGGGGCAGCGCCACGTTGTGGAAGATGGAGCGGTCGTAGAGCAGCTGGTGGTCCTGGAAGACCACGCCGATCTGGCGCCGATAGAAGGGCACCTGGCTGGGATGGAGGCGGTCGATGTCGTGCCCCGCCACCAGGATACGCCCGCGGGTGGGGCGCTCCAGGCGCATGATCAGTCGCAGCAGCGAGCTCTTGCCGGCCCCGGAGTGGCCGGTCAGGAACACCATCTCGCCACGTCGCACGTGGAAGTCGAGACTGGCGAGCGCCTCGAAGCGCCCGCCGTAGCGCTTGCCCACGTGCTGGAAGTCGATCATGCCCCGGCGTCGTCCCGCTCGCGGTCGAACAGGGCGTCGACGAACTCGCCGGCGACGAAGGGACGCAGGTCGTCCAGGCTCTCGCCGACCCCGATAAAGCGGATCGGCGTGCCGAGCTGCTTGGCCAGGGCGAAGATGATGCCGCCCTTGGCGGTGCCGTCGAGCTTGGTCAGGGTCACCCCGGTGATGGGCACCGCCTCGTTGAAGGTGCTGGCCTGGGAGAGGGCGTTCTGGCCGGTGCCGGCGTCGAGCACCAGCATCACCTCGTGGGGCGCGCCGGCGTCGAGCTTGCCCATCACCCGGTGCACCTTCTTGAGCTCCTCCATCAGGTGCGCCTTGTTGTGCAGGCGCCCGGCGGTATCGGCGATCAACACGTCGACCCCGCGCGCCCTGGCCGCCGCCACGGCGTCGTAGACCACCGAGGCGCTGTCGGCGCCGGTGTGCTGGGCGATCACCGGCACCCGGTTGCGCTCTCCCCACACCTTGAGCTGTTCCACCGCCGCGGCGCGGAAGGTGTCGCCGGCGGCCAGCATCACGCTGCGCCCCTCACGCTGGAAGCGCTGGGTCAGCTTGCCGATGGTGGTGGTCTTGCCCACCCCGTTGACGCCGACCACCAGGATCACGAAGGGACCCTCGCCCTTGGGCGGCAGTGTCAGCGGCTCGCTCACCGGCGCCAGCATGGCCGCCAGCTCCTCCTGCAGGGCGCGGTAGAGGGCATCGCTCTCCTTGAGCTCCTTGCGGGAGACGCGCTCGGTCAGCCGGTCGATGATCTCGGTGGTCGCCTCGATGCCCACATCCGCCATCAGCAGCTGGGTCTCGAGGTCCTCCATCAGGTCGTCGTCGATCTGCTTGCTGCCGAGGAAGAGGTCCGCCAGGCCGTCGGTGAAGTTGGCGCGGGTCTTGCCGAGGCCGGCCCGGATGCGCGCGAACCAGCCCTTCTTCTCCCCCGCCACGGCCTTCTCCTGCAGCGCGGCGCGGGCCGGCTCGGGCTCCGCTTCCGGAGGCGTGTCGGCGACAGGCTCGGGTTCGGGCTCCGAGGCGGGCTGGGACCGAGGGG
>JBKHEO010000011.1:0-49361 GCA_046540755.1 Halomonas sp.
ACCACTAGAACACTGTAGAAACCGCCACTTACGGATCATGCCGGGTGGCGGTTTTGCGTTGTCTGCACCCTGGGTTCCTGTCAGGTGCCAAAAAGCCAGCACGGACCACTGAATCGGCTATCTTGCTTGCATCGTCCCGTATGGGAGCCTGGGTCCGAAGGCGCACCCTCCTCCTGCGAGGTCAGCATGAGGCAGGAACCAAACACGTCGCTGACTCTCCGACGACAACCCCGTTTGTGGGTCATATGTCATATATGGCCACGGATGACCCATAAAACGCTCAAGCCCCTTGGTGATACCCGACTCTACGGGTATCGGCAGGGCAGAGAGCCGTCAAGAAGCGTCTATGGGAGCCCTTCCAGGCCTCCTGGGTGTGGAAGGCTTCTACCCTGCCGGGGCAGGCTTCAGGTCCTCCAACAGGTACATCACCACCCGGGTCGCGGCCTCGGCGTCCTCGGCGGTGATGGCCTCGTCCGGGTGGTGGCTGAGGCCATCGCGGCAGCGCACGAAGAGCATGCCGATGTCGGTGAGAGCGTGCATGGCCAGGCCGTCGTGGCCGGCGCCGCTGAACAGCCGCCTTGTCGGCTGGTCCTCCCGGCGGCACGCCTGCTCCAGCGCCTCGATCAGCCAGTCGGCGCATGCCACCCCCTCGGCCTCATAGGCCAGGGTGGTGTCCATCTCCAGGCCCCACTCCCTGGCGATCCCCTCCAGTGCCGCCAGGAGTTCGGCACGCCCCGCGCGCCGGTGCTCGGCGTCGGGTGAGCGCAGCTCGAGGGTGAAGGTCACCTCGGCCGGGATGACATTGACGGCGCCGGGGCGCACCGAGAGCTGCCCCACCACGCCGACCATCTCCTCCATGGCCTTGAGCCGGCGGTCGACCTCCACCACCATCGCCGCGGTGCCCACCAGGGCGTCGCGACGCCCGGCCATGGGGGTGGTGCCGGCATGGCCCGCCTTGCCGATGACCCGCACGCGATGGCGCTCGATGCCGGTCAGGGCGGTCACCACGCCCAGTGCCAGCCCCTCCGCCTCGAGCACCGGCCCCTGTTCGATATGCACCTCGACATAGCCCCTCACCTGGGCGGGATCCCGCGCCACCTCGGCCAAGCGGGAGGGGTCGGCGCCGAGGCTCACCAGGGCATCGCGCAGGGAGATGCCGGCCGCATCCTTGCCGTCCAGCACCCTGGGATCGAGGGTGCCCGCCAGCGCCCGGCTGCCCACCAGGGTGGAGGGGAAGCGCACGCCCTCCTCGTCGCCGAAGGCGACGACCTCCACCGCGCAGGCAGGCGCCCGGCCACTCTCGTTGAGCGCCTGCAGCGCCAGCAGGGGCAGCGCGACCCCCAGCATGCCGTCGTACTTGCCGCCCTCGATCACCGAGTCCTGGTGGGAGCCCAGGATCAGCGCGGGCTCGCCGGCTCGCGCCCTCGGGCAGCGCCCCATCAGGTTGCCCACGGCGTCCAGGCTCGGCTCGAGGCCGGCGTCCCGCATCCATTCGGCGAGCAGCGGCAGCAGCCGACGATGCTCCTCACTGGCGAAGAGGCGCGAGACGCCGGGCCCGGGAAGCGAGTAGGTCGCGGCCTCGTCGAGACGCGCCATCAGGCGCTGGCCGAGGCTCGGGGAGGCATCGGGATGGGACATGGCAGGGCTCCTCGCGGATGTCGGGTTGGGAATCGACAGGATCAGTGGCGGTGCGGGTCGGCGTCATCGGGCAACCGCGCCAGGAAGGCCTGGAACTCGCGGTCGTCACGGATGCGGTGATGCAGCCTGACCAAGGCAGCGACAGCATCCGCGTCGTCATCGATGCGAAGGTCGTAGGGGACCCCGCCCGGGGCGCGCACCTTGAGGGCGGCGGAGAAGACGCCGCGGGCATCGCCGCCCGCCGCCTGGCCGGCGACCAGGGCGGCGATCAGCGACTCCGCGAGGGGCTCGCCGTGCTGCCGGGCAGCATAGAATCTGGCGACCATGGCGGGCACCACCCGGTCGCCGGCGAGCATGTTGCCCGCCACCACCAGCCCCGGGTGAAGCGCCATGGCCATGGCCGGCACGTTGCGCTCCCCGGTCCAGCCCGCCACCCGCCCCTGGCCATCCATCAGGGCGATCTGGCGCCAGGCCGCCCCGTGGTCGGCCTGGCGCAGGGAGGCCACTACCTCTTCCACGTCTTCGCCACCGGCAAGCCTCGCAAGACCCCGCTCCGCCGCCAGCACATGGGTGCTGAAGCCCTGGGTGATGGCGGCCCCGACGCCGGGGATCAGGTGCGGCACGAAACCACCGAGGGCCGGGCCGCCGGTGGCACAGGCGACGCCGAGCCGGGATCCTTCGGCATCCAGCGCGATCAGGCTGAAGGTCATGGGCGTTCTCCGTTCGCCCCGGTCGACTTGCAGGCACGAGATCCCTGTGCCATACCTTAGGGGCGTATTTATCATGATAAATATCGACAAGAATCAGCGTAGCCGCTCTCGCTCAGCCCTGGCAACTCGCCGGCGAACAATCCCAACCGCATGACTCGAGAGGCATGACATGACCCCCACGCATCCCCGGGCACGCCGCTGGCTGCTCCCCCTCCTGGCCACCACCGCCATGAGCATCGCCGGCGGCGCCGTCGCCCAAACGCCCCCCAACGTCCTGATCGTCGGCCAGATCGCCGAACCCAAGGCGCTGGACCCGGCCCAGGTCACCGCGGTGAACGACTTCCGCATCCTGATGAACCTCTACGACGGCCTGGTGCGCTACGCCGACGGCACCCTGGAGGTCGAGCCCGCGCTCGCCAGCGAGTGGTCGATCAGCGACGACGGCACCGTTTACACCTTCACCCTGCGTGACGACGTGACCTTCCACGACGGCAGCGACTTCGACGCCGAGGCGGTGGTGTTCAATTTCGAGCGCATGCTCGACGAGGACCATCCCTACCACGACACCGGCCCCTTCCCGCTGGCCTTCTTCTTCGATGCCATCGACGAGGTCGAGGCCACCGGCGAGCACGAGGTCACCTTCACCCTGGAGGAGCCCTACGCGCCCTTCCTCTCCAACCTGGCCTACCCCACCGGGCTGATGATCTCCCCGGCCGCGGTGGAAGAGCACGGCGAGGAGATCGGCCGCCATCCTTCCGGCACCGGCCCCTTCGCCTTCGATGAATGGGAGAGCAACAGCCGGGTGGTGGTCACCCGCAACGAAGACTATTGGGGCGGCGCGCCTTCGCTCGAGGCGGTGGTCTTCCGCCCCATCACCGACGCCAACACCCGGGTCGCCGAAATGCTCTCCGGCGGCATCGACCTGATGGTCGAGGTACCGCCCGACAACCTGGGCGACCTCGCCGAGGACGAGGCCTTCCAGGTCTACGAGCAGGCCGGCCCGCACCTCTGGTTTTTGATCCTCAACACCCGCGAGGGCCCCTTCCAGGACAAGGCGATGCGCCAAGCAGTCAACTACGCCATCGATAAGCAGTCGCTGGTGGACGACGTCCTCCAGGGCACCGCCGAGGTCGCCGCCGGGCCCATCCCGCCGGCCTTCGACTGGGCCTACAACGAGGAGCTCGAGCCCTATCCCCATGACCCGGAGAAGGCACGCGAGCTGATCGCCGAGGCCGGCCATGAGGGGGCCGAGTTGACCTTCTACGTCACCGAGGGCGGCTCCGGCATGCTCGACCCGGTGCCCATGGGCAGCGCCATCCAGGCCGACCTGGCCGAGGTGGGTCTGGACGTCGAGATCGAGACCTACGAGTGGAATACCTTCCTGGACCGCGTGAATCCAGGCCTGGAGGGCAAGGCCGACATGGCGCAGATGGCATGGATGACCAACGATCCCGACACCCTGCCCTTCCTCGCCCTGCGTAGCGATGCCCTGCCCGACGAGGGCGGCTTCAACTCGGGCTACTACAGCAACGACGAGGTCGACGAGCTGCTCGAGCAGGCCCGCCGGAGCGTCAGCCAGGACGAACGCGCCGCCCTGTATCGCGAGATGCAGACCATCGTCCACGAGGAGGCACCCTGGGCCTTCGTCGCCAACTGGAAGCAGAACGCCGTGGCCGGCGCCAATGTCGAGAACTTCCGGCTCCAGCCCTCCTTCTTCCTGCTGCTCCACGAGGTCGAGAAAAACTGACCCCGCACGACGGCGTGGCAGGAGCCACGCCGTCGCCCCATACGACCCGGAGTCATCCCCATGGCCCGCTACGCCCTGCGCCGCCTGCTGCTGACCCTGCCGGTGCTGCTCGGTCTCTCGTTGATCGTGTTCTTGATCATGTCACTGATCCCCGGCGACCCGGCCCAGGCCATCCTGGGCTCCTACGCCACACCCGAGAACCTCGAGCGCCTGCGCGCCAACCTCGGCCTCGACCTGCCGCTGCCCCAGCAGTACCTGGTTTGGCTCGGCAACATCCTGCAGGGCGACCTGGGGCGCTCCTACTCGCTGAATCGCCCGGTGCTCGACGAGGTGTTGGAACGCTTCGGCGCCACCCTGATCCTCGCCGGCACCTCCCTGGTACTGTGCATCCTAGTCGGCGTCATCGCCGGCATCGTCTCGGCGGTACGCCAGTACGGCTGGGGCGACCGCGTGATCACGCTGCTGGTGCTCATCGGGATCTCGGTGCCCGCCTTCTGGCTGGGCATGCTGATGATCATGGTGTTCTCGGTGGGCCTGCGCTGGTTCCCCGCCAGCGGCATGACGGCATCCTACGGCGGCGGTGGCCTGCTCGACATCCTTCACCACCTGGTGCTGCCGGCCATCGCCCTGGCGGTGGTGGCCGCCGGGGTCATCGCCCGCTTGACGCGCTCCAACATGCTCGAGGTGCTGCGCCAGGACTACATCCGCACGGCACGGGCCAAGGGCCTGGACGAGAACCGCGTGGTGATGCGCCACGCCTTCAAGGTGGCACTGGTCAGCCTGATCCCGGTGATCGGCGTTCAGGCCGGCTTCGTGATCGGCGGCGCCGTCTACATCGAGACGGTCTTCCAGTGGCCGGGCATCGGCCGGATGCTGGTCAACGCCATCTCCACCCGCGACCTCCTGCTGGTCCAGGGCGGGGTACTGGTGGTCGCGGCGGCCTATGTGCTGTTCAACCTGCTGGCCGACCTGCTCCAGTACTGGCTCGACCCGAGGATCCAGGCATGATGGCCTTCGTCAAGCTGATCGCCCGCAACCGCCTGGCCGCCTTCGGCGGCGTGATGCTCGTGCTGCTGTTGCTGCTGTGCCTGATCACCCCGCTGTTGCCGCTGGTCGACCCCGATACCACCGAGACGGCCAACCGCCTGCAACCCCCACTCTCCGAGGGTCACCTGCTGGGCACCGACGCCCTGGGCCGCGACATCCTCTCGCGGCTGTTATGGGGCACGCGCATCAGCCTGGCCGTGGGCATCGCCGCCTCCCTGGTGGCGGCCTTCGTCGGCTCGCTGATCGGCATCGTCGCCGGCTACTTCGGCGGGCGCACCGACAACACCCTGATGCGCGGCATCGACATGCTCATGGCCTTCCCCTACATCCTACTGGCACTCGCCATCGTCGCGGTGCTGGGTCCGGGACTGATGAACGCCCTCTACGCCATCGCCATCGTCAACATCCCCTTCTTCGCCCGCAACATCCGCGGGGTGACGGTGAGCATCGCCCACCGCGAGTTCGTCGACGCCGCGCGGCTCTCGGGCAAGGGGGACCTGCGCATCCTGGCCAGCGAGATCCTGCCCAACGTGCTGCCGGTGATCATCATCACCCTGTCGACCACCGTGGGCTGGATGATCCTGGAGACCGCCGGCCTGAGCTTCCTGGGCCTGGGGGCCCAACCGCCCCAGGCCGACCTGGGCTCGATGCTCGGCGAGGGGCGCAAGATGATGTTGAACGCCCCCCATGTGGCCACCCTGCCCGGCCTGGTGATCTTCCTACTGGTGATGAGCATCAACCTGCTGGGCGACGGCATCCGCGACGCTCTGGACCCGCGCCTCAAGTCCGGCGCCCTGTCACGCCCGGCACCCTTCACGCGTATCCGTCGCCGCCGGATTCCCGAGGCCGAGCCCACCGCTGACGACGCCCTGCTGGCCGTGGACGACCTGCATACCGACTTCGAGGTGGGCCGCGATACCTACCGCGCGGTCAACGGTGTGAGCTTCGCCATCTGCCCCGACGAATGCCTGGGGCTGGTGGGCGAGTCGGGCTCCGGCAAGTCGGTCACCGCCCTGTCGCTGCTGGGCCTGGTGGCCTCGCCACCGGGGATGATCACCGGCGGGCGCATCGCCCTCGCCGGCCGCGACCTGCTCGACCTGCCCCACCGCGAGATCCGCCGCATCCGCGGCAAGGACGTGGCCTACGTCTTCCAGGACCCGCTCTCCACCCTGCACCCGCTGTTCCGGGTCGGCGACCAGCTCATCGAGGCCATCCGTCAACACCAGCCGCTGTCGCGCGACGCCGCCCGGCAACTCGCCGTCTCGCTGCTCGGCCAGGTGCGCATCCCCAATCCCGAGAACCGCGCCGACCAGTATCCCCACGAACTCTCGGGCGGCATGCGCCAGCGCGTCGGCATCGCCATGGCACTGGCCAACGACCCACAGCTGATCGTCGCCGACGAGCCCACCACGGCGCTGGACGTCACCGTCCAGGCGCAGATCCTGGCGCTGATCCAGACCCTGCGCGAGACGAAGGGCACCGCGGTGCTGTTCATCACCCACGACTTCGGCGTGGTCTCACAGGTCTGTGACCGGGTGGCGGTGATGTACGCCGGGCGCATCGTCGAGATCGGCCCCACCGCGGATATTCTCGACACCCCCCGCCATCCCTATACCCGACGGCTGATCGACTGCGTGCCGCGCCTGGGCGAGCCGGATAACGAACCGGCGGCGATCCCCGGCCTGCCCCCGGCCGCCAATGCCCTGCCCGAGGGCTGTGCCTTCGCGCCGCGCTGCGACCTGGCCGAGGATGCCTGTCGTCGCGGCGAGATCGAACTGATCGCCACCGACGGCGAACGCCGAGTGCGTTGCATCAAGCCGCTGGGCCTCGTCACCCCCGATAGCCAAGGAGCCAGCCGATGAGCGAGCCCCTCCTCGAGATCCGCGGTCTGACCCGGACCTTCGGCGGCGGCCGACGCTGGTTCGGGACCACCCGTCCCGGCGTCCAGGCGGTGCAGGGCGTCGACCTCGACGTGCCACGCGGCGAGACCCTGGGCATCGTCGGGGAGTCCGGCTGCGGCAAGTCGACCCTGGCGCGCCTGCTGGTGGGCCTGGATACCCCGACCGCGGGGCATATCCGCTTCGGCGGCGAGGATCTCCAGGCGCTGCGCGCCGGCGACCGCCACGCCCTGGCGCGGCGCCTGCAGTATGTCTTCCAGGACCCGCTGAGCTCGCTCAACCCGCGCAAGCGCATCCGCGACATTCTCGCCGCCCCGCTGCGGCATCTGCGCGGGCTGGAAGGCCAGGCGCTGGAGCGCCGCCTGGGCGAGCTGATGGAGGTGGTCAACCTGCGCCCAGAGTTCATCTCGCGCTATCCCCACGAGTTTTCCGGCGGCCAGGCCCAGCGCATCGGCATCGCCCGGGCGCTGGCCGCCGAGCCGCAGCTACTGGTGCTCGACGAGCCGGTGTCCGCGCTGGACGTCTCCATCCAGGCCCAGGTACTCCAGCTACTGCGCCGCCTCAAGGGCGAGTTCGACCTCACCTACCTCTTCATCAGCCACGACCTCTCGGTGGTCGAGACCATCAGCGACCGCATCGCCGTGATGTACTTCGGCCGGGTGGTCGAGCAGGCGCCGGCGCGGCGGCTCTTCCACTCTCCGGCGCACCCCTACACCCGGTTGCTGCTGGACAGCGCCCCGGTGCCGGGCGGGCCGCCAATCCGCGCCGAGTCCGGCGAGGCCGAGCTCCCCGATCCGCTGGCGCCGCCACCGGGTTGCGCCTTCGCGCCGCGCTGCCCGCGTGCCCAAGACGACTGCCGCCAGGCCGTGCCGGCGCTGGACAGCCTCGATCAAAGCGGCGACCATCGAGCCGCCTGCCGCTACCCCGTCGAGGCCCCGTGGCAGCGACTGGACCCCCGTCCGCCAGGAGAGCCCCCCGAGGCATGAGTGCATCTTCCCCGCGCCGCAAGCGCCCCCAGGCCATCGGCGAAGCCATCAAGGACTACGTGGCCGCCCAAGGGCTGCGCCCCGGCGACCGCCTGCCCCGGGAGGACCACCTGATCGAGGCGCTGGATGCCGCCAAGGGCACCATCCGCGAGGCCATGCGCGGCCTCGAGTTCCAGGGCCTGGTGGAGACGCGCACCGGCCCCGGCGGCGGCGCCTTTCTCTCCGAGGTCAGCGACGACCGCGCCATGGAGCTGCTGGGCAACTACTTCTTCTTCCGTCCGCCCACCATCCATGACATCTACGAGGTGAGAAAGCAGCTAGAGCCCAGCCTGGTAGCGAGCCTCGCCGGACAGCTGGGCGAGGCGGACTTCGCCGCCCTCGAGGCGGTAATGGCCTTCTACGACCACCCGCCCACCTCGCTCGACGAGGAGCGCGAGCAGCGCATCAAGGAGCTGGAGTTCCACCTCCTGCTGGTGGATCACTGCCCCAACCCCCTGCTCGCGCTGATGTGCCGCTTCCCGATCCGGCTGCTGATGAGCATGACGACCTGCCAGCGAATCTATGCCCGCCCCTACCCCGAGCTGCGCCGGCGCGGGCACGACTACCAGCGCCGGCTGGTCGAGGCGCTGCGCCGAGGCGAGGTCGACGCCGCCAGCGCCGTCATGGCCGAGCACATGGGGGCCGCCCAGGCGCTGATGGAGGAGCGGGAGGCGATGCTGGAGAGGACCTTCTTCCGCGCCGGGGACGCCGCGGACCGGGAACCGAACCGCGACTACCTGGCACTCAGCGAACACCTGGCCGGCCGCGATCACTCCTGAGGCTCGAGCCAGGCCGCCACCAGCCGGGCCAGGGCGATCAGGGAATCGACGTGGACCCGCTCCCAGCCGTGGGAGGCATCGGCGCCGAAGCAGGCCAGGGCATTGCGTACGTCCAGGCCGGCGCGACTGGCCGCGTCCCCGTCGCAGGTGTAGAAGGGGAAGCAGTCGCGCGCGTAGGGAATGGCGTGCTGCTCGCAGAGCGCCGCCAGGCGCCGCGTCGCCACCGGATGCAGAGGCCCCTGGCTATCCAGCATGGCCAGGGTCACGCCGTCCCTGCAGACGTTCTGTCCCTCCCCCTGGGCGGCGATATCCAGGTTGAGGATCTCCTCGACCCCCGCCAGCAGCGGCTGGCTCATGCCCACCCCGAGCTCCTCGGCGCAGGAGAATACCAGGCGGGTGCCGGTCACCTCGGCACCGGCACGCAGTGCGGACAGCACGCAGGCGATGGCCGCCTTGTTGTCCAGGTGGCGCGCATTGATGAAGCCGGTATCGGTGACCACCGGCTGGCTCTCCACACTGACCAGGCTGCCCACCCCGATGCCGAGCGCCGCCAGGGCGTCCGGCGCAGTGTCGACAAGATCCGGGCGCAGGGCGATGTGCGCCCAGTCGCTGGGCTGGTTGTCCACCGCCTCGTTGAAGACATGACCCGAGGCCTTCTCGGGCAGCAGGGTCCCGTATGCCGCGATCCCGCCGTCATGGTCGTGGAGGCGCACCCGCGCCCCGCCGGCGAAGCGGGCGTTCCAGTGGCCGATCGGGCGAATCGCCAGACGCCCATCGTCGCGGGGCGCCACCACCATGGCCCCCAGGGTGTCGAGATGGGCCGTCACAGCGCGGTGAGGCGAGTCCCCCGGCGCCTGGGCGTGGAGGTCGCCGCGGGCGGTCGTGGCTACCTCGAGCCCCAGCGCCGACAGCCGGGGGGCCAGCCACTCGACCAGCGGCTCGCAGTGCAGCGAGGGGGAGGGAATGGCCAGCATGGCCAGCAGGTCGGCGACAAGCAGGTCGCGGTCGATGGGCGGCATCACGGCTCCAGGCGGCAAGGGGTCGGTCCCAGTGTAGCCCTACACCAGCTTGAGCGGCTCGATGCCGCGGAAGATGCCGGTCTTGGTCATGTCCCGGCGCAGGGTGAAGGCCTCCAGGGCGGCCACCGGGTCGACCTGGTCGAGGCGGTCGAAGCGG
This sequence comes from Halomonas sp., assembly GCA_046540755.1. Taxonomy (GTDB): domain Bacteria; phylum Pseudomonadota; class Gammaproteobacteria; order Pseudomonadales; family Halomonadaceae; genus Halomonas. The sequence continues at coordinate 10,021 of JBKHEO010000011.1, forward strand.
ATCGTCTCCCATTGGGCGCGGGTGACCTTGACGCTGTAGAGGTACTGGTCGCGCCGGGCCCCGGTGGCGGAGTCGACCACCTGGCGATAGCCGGAGACCCGCGCCTCCTTCACCCCCGGCAAGCGGGCGAACACCGCCCCTAGCACGCGGAAGGCGATGCCGTGGACATGGTCGCGGTAGAGCTTGCGCTGGCGGGTATCGCTCAGCCGGCGCGGCGAGAGCTTGAGCTGCTTGGGCGGCATGCCCCAGCAGCGATCCGGCATCTCCTCCTCGCCGGGGAGGTCGATATCCACGGCGATGGTCGAGATGTCGCTGCCCAGGTCGAAGTCGATCAGGGTCTCCCGGGGCCAGTCGATCTCCTCCAGGCGCTCGCGCAGGGTGGCCTCCATGGCATCCGGGTCGTCCCAGACCCCGTCGGTCTCTCGCTGGTAGCGGGCGAACTCGGCGGCGTCGTGCTCCGCCTTGCGCCACTCCCAGGCCCGGTAGCGCTCGTCGAAGTCGGCCTGGCGCCGGCGGTTGTGCGCCTCCCGGGCGCGGCGGGCGGGCGGCCAAAGCGCATGCCACCAGGCCGGGGGAAGCGGCTGGAAGGGTGCCGGTGGCGGCTCCTCGAAGTCGCGCATGGTGTAGCCACCGGCCTCGGGCGCCGGGGTCTGTTCGTGGAGCCGCCCCAGCCGCTCGAGGTCTTCGTTCAGGCGCTCGCAGTGCGCCCTGAGCTGTTCGCGCAGGCTCGCCTCCGCGTGGCGCCGCAGTGCCCGGGCCTCGGCGTCACTCAGCGGGGTGCCATCGGCATGGAAGTAGCCGACCTGGCCGCTGTCGGCGTCTATCTCCAGGGTGACGGCCAGGCTCTCGCCATCGGCCAGCCGCTGCGCCAGGGTCGCGCCGGCGGTGCGCCGCTCCCCCTTCCCCTGCCGACCGGCGCCGCCGAGCTTCTGGCGAAAGGCCAGGCCGGTGCCGGGAATCCCGGCATGGCCATGCACGCCGCCGGGCCCCGCACTGAGGCTGGCACCCTGCGGGCCCACCGAGAGGCCCAGGCCGCGCTTGCTGAGGTTGAGGCGCACCCCGGGGGCCAGCCGGATACGGCGCTGAAAACGAAAGGCCATCTCGACTCCCTGTCCAATGGGCGATCACGGCGAGGCCGCGGCAGCGCCCCTTCTCACCAGCTGACCAGAAAACGCCGCGCTTTCCAACACCGGCTGCCTCACCGGCGCGCCGGGGCACCGGACGGTGCCTGGTCGTCGGGCGTCGTCGGCCCCACCTCGAGCCGGGCACGCTCCAGCACCTCGGCGGGCAGCTCCTTCTTCACCGCCACGCCGAGCTCGCGGAACTCGCTGGCCTGCTTGACCAGGTTGCCGCGACCGTTGACCAGCTGTCCCAGGGCCCTGTCGTAGCTCTCCCGGGCGCCCTCGAGCTTGCGTCCCACGTCCTGCATGCTGTCGAGGAAGGTAGCGAGCTTGCTGTGGAAGCGCTCCGCCTTGCGAGCGAGCTCGGCGCTGTGGCGGCTCTGGTTCTCGAAGCGCCACAGCTGGCCGACGATATTGAGGCTGGTGAGCAGGGTGGAGGGCGTGGCCACCAGGACGTTGCGCTCGATGGCGCGCTGGTAGAGGGTGGCGTCGTGGCGTAGCGCCTCGATATAGGCGGACTCCACCGGGATGAACATGATCACCACCTCCGGCGAGTTCAGCCCCGGCAGGTCGTAGTAGTGCTTGTCGGCCAGCTCCTCGATGCGCTCGCCCACCGCCCGGGCGTGGTCGGCCAGGGCGCGCCGGCGGGTCGCCTCGTCCTCGGCGTTGACGTACTCCAGGTAGGCGGCCAGCGAGGTCTTGGCGTCGATCACCAGGTGGCGCCCCTCGGGCAGGTAGACCAGCGCATCGGGGCGGCGCTTGCCGGCCTCGGTGGTGAAGCTCCTCTCGCGCCGGTAGTCCTCCCCGGGGCGCAGGCCGGCGCTGTCCAGCACGTTCTCCAGCATCAGCTCGCCCCAGTTGCCCTGCACCTTCTTCTGCCCCTTGAGCGCCTCGGTGAGCCGCGCGGCCTGGTCGGTGATGTCGCGGTTGAGCTGCTGGAGGTGCCTGAGCTCGGTGGTGAGGCTGGCGCGCTGGGCGGTCTCCTGATGGTGCAGGGTCTCGACCTTCTCGCGGAAGCCCTTGATCTCCTCCCGGAAGGGCCCGAGCAGCCCCTGCAGGTTTCGCTCGGAGAGCGACGAGAAGGCCCTGCCCTTCTGCTCCAGCAGCTCGTTGGCCAGGTTCTCGAACTCCACCTTGAGCTGGCCCTTGCTCTGCTCCATCCACTCGAGCTGGCGGGCGAAGTGTGCCTCCTTCTCCTCCAGGCGGGTGGTCAGCTCGCCATGGGTCTGCCTGAGCGCATAGTAGGCCTCGCGCAGGCGTTCGAGCTCCCGCGCCTGCGCGCGGTTCGCCTCGCGCTGGGTCTCCACCTCGCCTTCGGCCACCTGCAGCGCCACCGCCTGCTCGCGCGCCTCCAGCTGCTGGGCGTGGAGGGCGTCGCGCACGCCGTCGCGTTCGCGACGCGCCGCGCCGATTCGGCGCTGCTGAAGGGCGAAGGCGATCACGAAGCCGGCGGCGAAGGCCACGAGGCCGAGGATCAGGTGGGGCGTATCGAACGTCTGAAGGGGGTCCACGACGACCTCTTGGGTCTGAAGCTTGTCACGAGGCGTTGCCGACGCGTCGCGTAAAAGCTTCCAAGCCTTTCAGTTTATCGTGACGTTGTACAGGGATAAGACTCGTTGGAGAAGGCGAGGAGCGGTCCGGGGAAGGGCAAGGCGAATAAGCGCGGAACCTGGGGCTGGCCATCCCTGGCCGTGAGAAACTCAGCCGATGAAGGCGGCGATCGCCTCCTGGGCGGCCTTGAGGGCCTCGGCCTTCTGCAGCAGGTGTTCCAGGACTTCCGGGGTGTGGATGGGCAGGGACATGGGATACCTCCAGGTTGATTACCCGACTAATAAAGCGCATCCCCGCCCGGATTTCAATATCCGGTAGGCATTTCCACAAAGTTTGACGGGGCGAACCAGGCGGTTACCACCCGAGACGGCCAGGCAGGCCACGGCTGTCATGCCGGACGCCGGCAGGTTACGCTGGGCGCAACAGGAGTCTCGACATGCCCTCTCGCTTCACCGCCCAGCGTCTGCACAACACCGTCCAACATCTGCTGATCCTGGTCGGAATGTCGCTGCTGCTCTCGGTGCCCGCCTGGCTGCTGGCCGGCGCCACCGGCGTGGTGTGGGCCTTCGGCCTGGTGCTGCTGACCCTCTACCTCAGCGGCCGGGTACCGGCGCGCCTGGTGCTGGCCAACGCCGGGGCCGGGGTGCTGCACCGCCACCACGCCCCGCAACTTTACCGGGTGATGGACCTGCTCTACCGCCGCGCCGGTCTGGCGCAGTCGCCGTGGCTCTTCTACGTGCCCTCGGCGGACCTCAACGCCTTCGCCGTGGGCGACGCCGAGGATGGCGGCATCGCGGTGACCGAGGGGCTGCTGCGGCGCCTCACGCTACGCCAGCTCGCCGGGGTGCTGGCCCACGAGGTGAGCCACCTGCGCCACGGCGATACCCGGGTGATGTCCATGGCCGCCGCCATGACACGGCTGACGATCTGGGGCGCCTTCCTGGTCCAGCTGGCGTTGATCGCCATGCTGCCTATGGTGATGGCCGGCGAGATCCGCATGCCCTGGCTGGAGCTGCTGGTGGTGGGCCTGGCACCCACCGCCAGCACCCTGCTGCAGCTCGCGCTGTCGCGCAACCGCGAGTTCACCGCCGACCTCGAGGCCGCCGCCCTGACCCGCGACCCGGAAGGGCTGGCCGAGGCACTGGGCGTGCTCGAACGGCACAACGGGCTGTGGCTGACCACGCTCTTCGGGCGCAGCCAGCTTCCCAGCTGGCTGCGCTACCTGCAGACCCACCCCGTCACCGACGAGCGGGTGGGCCGCCTGCTGGCCCTGGCGCGGCGACAGGGGCCGAGGCCTTCCTCGTCGCGGCCCTATCGCCCCCGGGACCCGCTGGTGGAAGCTCACCCCGAGCGCCGCGGCCACCGCTACTGGCTGGGCGGCCGCAAGGGGCCGCCACCCTGAGCCGAAACGAGAAACGGCACCCCCTCGGGTGCCGTTTCTCGTGCCGTTGGCCGCCGCCTGGCGACCGGCAAGCCGCGGCTTACTCCGCCGGTGCCTGCTGCTGCTGTTGCTCCTGCATCTGCTGCTGCATCTGCTGCATCTGCTCCTGCTGCTCCTGCATGCGGCGTTCCAGCTCGTCGCGCTGCTCCTGAGTCAGGGTCTGCTCGATGCGCGACTGCATCAGCACGCTCTCCGCCGTCATCTCGCCGGTGAGCTCACCCAGGCGGGTGGCATCCTGACGGATGGCGTTCTCGTCGAACTCGGGGCCGATGCTCTCCTGCAGCTGAGTCTGGATGGACTGGGCGTCGGACTCGAGCGACTGGATCCGCTCCTGGGAATCGGTCAGCAGCGAGACCAGCTCCTCCTCCTGGTTGGCGTCGAGCTCGACCAGCTCATCTAGCTGTGCCACCTGATCCTCGGCGCTGGGCGCCTGACCCTGCCCCTGAGACATCTGCTGCTGGGCGAAGGCGGGGGCGGCCAGGGCCAGGGTGAGCGAGGAAATGGCGAGCGGCTTGAGCACTGTCATGGAAACTCCTTGTGAAACGGGTGCGTGCTGCGATTCCGTTGCCCGCCGACGACATTCGAACGACGGACAGGCTAGAATCGCCTGCACCCTCGTGACAGCTGGCAAAAGGATAGGTTCACCATGAAGCACATCGGAGCCCATGTCAGCGCCGCCGGCGGCGTCGACCAGGCGGTGGAGCGCGCCGTGGCGATCGGCGCCAACGCCTTCGCGCTCTTCACCAAGAACCAGCGCCAGTGGCAGGCCAAGCCGCTCGGCGAGGCGGTGATCGCGGCCTTCCGCGCGGCCTGCCGGCGCCACGGCTTCGGCCCCGGGCAGATCCTTCCCCACGACAGCTACCTGATCAACCTGGGCCACCCGGAGGCCGAGGGGCTGGCCAAGTCGCGGGCGGCCTTCCTCGACGAGATGCAGCGCTGCGAGCAGCTGGGCATCGACCGGCTCAACTTCCACCCCGGCAGCCACCTGCGCAAGATCGGCGAGCGCGACTGCCTCTCACGTATCGCCGAGTCCATCAACCTGGCGCTCGCCGAGACGCGCGGCGTCACCGCGGTGATCGAGAACACCGCCGGCCAGGGCAGCAACCTGGGCTGGCGCTTCGAGCAGCTCGCCGAGATCATCGACCAGGTGGAGGACAGGGTGCGGGTCGGCGTCTGCCTCGACACCTGCCACGCCTTCGCCGCCGGCTACGACTTGCGCACCCGGGAGGCCACCCTGGCCATGCTCGACGAGTTCGATGCCGTGGTAGGCATCGAGTACCTGAAGGGCATGCACCTGAACGACGCCAAGAGCGAACTCGGCAGCCGGGTGGATCGCCACCACAGCCTGGGCCAGGGCAACATCGGCTCGGCCTGCTTCACCGCCCTGATGCAGGATCCGCGCACCGACGACATGCCGCTGGTGCTCGAGACCATCGATCCCGCCCTCTGGGCCGAGGAGATCGCCTGGCTGCGCGCCCAGCAGAGCGCGGCCTGACTACCGGCGGGGCAGTGCGCGCCGAGTCGATTGACCGTTTCACCCGGCTCGGTGCATGCTCTTAAGCGCTGGACTTCCCAACCCGCTGACATAAAAAAGGAAAGCACAAGAATGAACGGCTTTACCCGCAGCACGCTTGCCCTCTCCGTCTCCCTGGCCATGGCCGCCTCCGCCCAGGCCAGCGAGTTCGATGACATGGACCCGATCAACCTGCGCCTGGCCCATGTGGTCAACGAACAGGACGGCTTCCATATCGCTGCCATGAAGTTCGAGGAACTGGTGGAGGAGCGCACCGACGGCAAGGTGGACATCGAACTCTACCCCAATGCCAGCCTCGGCGACGAGCGCACCCTGCTCGAGGGGATGCAGATCGGCACCGTGGACATGGGCGTGATCACCAACGGCCCGGTGGCCAACTTCCTCGAGGAGATGGCGGTGTTCGAACTGCCCTTCCTCTTCCCCAGTTCCGAGGACGCCTACGAGGTGCTCGACGGCGAGATCGGCCAGGAGCTGCTGGACCGCCTCGCCGACGTCAACCTCAAGGGCCTGGCCTATGCCGAGCGCGGCTTCCGCAACCTCACCAACAGCGAGCGCCCGGTGGAGAGCCCGGAGGACATCGACGGCCTGCGCATCCGCGTGATGGAGAACCCGGTCTACGTGGACACCTTCCGGGAACTGGGCGCCAACGCCGTGCCCATGGCCTGGACCGAGGCGCTCACCGCCATGCAGCAGGGCACCATCGACGGCCAGGAGAACCCGGTCAATGTCATCCACTCCTTCAAGCTCCATGAGACCCAGGACCACATGACGCTGTCGCGCCATACCTACGCGCCGGCGCTCTTCGTGATGGGCATGCCGGTATGGGAGAAGCTGCCCGAGGCCGCCCGCGAGGTGATCGAACAGGCCGCCCAGGAGGCCGCCGAGCACGAGCGCCGGGTCAACGCCGAGATGGAGGCCGAGCAACTCGCCGAGCTGCGCGAGGCGGGCATGCAGATCGTCGAGGAGCCCGATATCGCCGCCTTCCAGGAAGCCGTGGCACCGGTCTACGAGGAGTATGGCGAGCAATTCGGCGACTATCTCCCGCGGATCCAGGAGGCGCTGGAGTAAGTGCACGATATTGCCCACTCCCTGCTGCGACCGCTTCGGTGGAGTGAGCGCGCCCTCGATGCCGCCATCGCGCCCGTGGTCGTCACGGCGATGGCGGCATTGATCGGTGTGATCACCCTGCAGATCGTCTCGCGGGTCTTCTTCACCGCGGTGGGCTGGACGGAGGAGCTGGCGCGCTTCCTGCTGGTCTGGATCACTTTCCTGGCCGCCACCCTGGCCTTCCGTCGCGGCCGGCACATCGCCGTGACCTTCGTGGTGGACGCCCTGCCCGGCCTGCCCCAGCGGCTGGCGCGCATCGCCGCCCTGCTGGTGGCGCTGGGCTTCCTGCTCGGCCTGTTCGCCATCGGCTGGGAGTACATGCAGGCCCAGAGCTTCCAGAAGTCCGCCTCCCTGCGCCTCTCCATGACCTGGGTCTACCTGGTGATCCCGCTCTCGGCGGCGATCATGGCCTGGTACGCCCTGGTGGACGTGATCGGCCTGGCGCTGGGCGATGACGCCACCCCCCCGCCAGGCGGCGAGGAGCTGCCATGACCGTCCTGCTCTTCGCGCTGTTCCTGGTCTTCATGCTGCTCGGGGTGCCGATCGCCATGGCCATCGGCGCCAGCACCCTGGTGGCGCTACACGCCCAGGGGGTGCCGCCGATGGTGGTCACCCAGCAGATGTTCCAGGGCATCAACTCCTTCGCCCTGGTAGCGGTGCCCATGTTCATCCTGGCCGGGGACCTGATGGCCCAGGGCAAGGTGAGCGAGAAGCTGGTGGCCTTCGCCGATGCGCTGTTCGGCTTCCTCAAGGGCGGGCTCTCCGTCGTCTCGGTGGGGGCCGGCATGTTCTTCGCCGCCATCTCGGGCTCCGGGGCGGCCACCACCGCGGCCGTGGGCTCGAGCCTGGTGCCGGAGCTGCGCAAGAAGGGCTACCAGCCCGCCTCGGCGGCCAGCCTGATCGCCGCCAGCGGCACCATCGGCGTGGTGATTCCGCCCTCGGTGCCGATGATCATCTACGCGGTGATCGCCCAGCAATCGGTCTCCCAGCTTTTCCTCAGCGGCATCCTGCCCGGCATCGCCATGGGCCTGGGGCTCTCCGCCATCGCCATCGTCCAGGCCTACCGGCGCAACTATCCCCACGGCACCGCCCTCTCGGCGGTCACCATATGGCGCACCTTCCGGAGCGCCAGCTGGGGGCTGATGACGCCGGTGATCATCCTCGGCGGCATCTTCTCGGGGGTCTTCACCCCGAGCGAGGCGGCGGTGGTGGCGGTCAACTATGCCCTGCTGGTGTCGCTCTTCGTCTATCGCGACCTGACGCTCAGGGACGTCTACGCCATCCTGATGCGCTCTGCCATCACCACCTCGGTGATCATGCTGGTGATCGCCACCTCGGCGGTACTGAGCTGGACCCTCTCCAGTTGGCAGGTGCCGGGCGCCATCGCCCAGGCGGTGCTCTCGCTCTCCACCGATCCGCTGGTGATCATGCTGCTGGTGGTGGCGGTCATCCTGCTGACCGGCGTCTTCATCGAGACCGCCAGCGCCCTGATCATCCTCACCCCCGTGCTGCTGCCGCTGGTCACCCAGCTGGGCATCGACCCCATCCATTTCGGGCTGATCATCGTCATGGGGCTGGCCATCGGCATGATCACCCCCCCGGTGGCGATCAACCTCTACGTGGCCTCCTCGGTGACCCGGCTGCCGCTGGAACGCATCACCCGGGCCATCGTCCCCTACCTGATGGGGCTGATCAGCGTCCTGCTGCTGGTCGTCTACGTGCCGATACTGGCCGGCTGGTCAGGGGGATGAGGCCCGCGGCGGCACCAGCACCTTGCCGGGGTTGAGCAATCCGCAAGGATCGAGCGCCTCTTTCAGCAGCCTCATCAGCGCAATCTCGTCCGGGTTGCGGCAAAGATGCAGATGGTCGCGCTTTTCCAGGCCGATGCCGTGCTCGGCGGATATCGACCCACCGACGTCGGCCAGCGGCTCGTAGACAAGCGCCTCGACGCGGCGGCGGCTTTCGGCGCTCGCCTCGCCCACGGTAATCATGATGTGCAGGTTGCCATCTCCCAGGTGGCCGAAGGTGACCATGCGCCCCACCGCGGGGAAGGCATTCGCCAGCGCCCGCTCCAGGTCGGCCACGTACGCCTCCATGGCCGGGATGGGAAGGCTGACGTCATAGGAAAACATCGGGTCGAGCGCGCGCACCAGCACCTCGATATTCTCGCGAATGGCCCAGATGCCCTGGCGCTGCGCCTCGGAACCGGCCAGCACGGCGTCGCTGATCACCCCCTGCGCTAACGCCTGCTCCAGAAGCGACTGAAACTGATCGGCATCACGCGCCGGATCCTGCCCCTGGCTCTCGATGATGGCATAGAAGGGCGAATCCGTGGCCAGCGGTGGCGTATGGGCGCCACTCTCCTCGGTCATCAACCGATAGTGGCTGTTCCACAGCACCTCGAAAACGCTCAGGCCGATGCGCCGGGATGCCAGATCGAGCAGCGAGGTCAGCGCATCGAAAGAGGGCACTGCCACCAGGGCACACTGCTCGCTGTTCAGTCTGGGCTGAATCCTGAGCACGGCACGCGTCACGATGCCCAGCGTGCCCTCGCTGCCGATGAACAGCTGCTTGAGATCATAGCCCGCATTGTTCTTCAGCATCCGGTTCATGGAGCTGACCACCCGACCATCGGCAAGCACCGCCTCCAGGCCCAGCACCTGCTGACGCATCATCCCGTGACGAATCACCTGCACGCCGCCGGCATTGGTCGCGATGTTGCCACCGATGGTACAGGAACCGCGGGCACCAAGGTCCAGGGGAAAGTGCATGTCGATCTCCGATGCGGCCTCCTGCACACGCTGCAACGGCACGCCAGCCTGCACGGTGAGGGTGCCGCCCACGGCATCCACCGCTTCAATAGATGCCATGCGCTCCAGTGAAATCACCAGTTCATCCTCACCGGCGATGGCGCCATGAACCACCCCGGTAACGCCACCATGGGTGACAACCGGCTGACCGGCCTCATGGCACAGCACCATGACCTCGCTGAGCTGTTGGGTCGTGGCGGGACGCACGATTGCCCCGGCCGCACAGGGCAAGGAGGTAAACCAGTCGACGCTGCGCTGATGCACCGCCTCCCCCGTCAACACATTGTCCGCCCCCAGGATAGCGGACAGGCGTTCGAGCAGCTGCTGCATATCGTGATTCCCGGCGTTGTCTCATGAGTGATAGTGAATACAGTGAGACTAGGTCCCCGCCACTGGCGGCTCAAGCCCGTCATGCTCGCCCCATGCACCAAAGTGCCGGGGTATCGGACAGGCCCGGCAATGGCGACAGCCAACAGCACCAGGCACTACTTATCCATTTCATATATTGATGTATAACTTATGTATCGCTATAGTCAGCCGACTTTCACCGCCCAAGGCCACTCATGCCCTCTCTCCTGCAGCGACTCAGCCTCTCTCTCCTGCCGACGATGAAGGGTCCGTCGGAACCCGCGGACACGCGTGATTTCAAGGCCCTTTTCGATGCTGTCCCGACAGCCTTGCTCCTGCTGGACAGCAGTGGCAGCGTCGTCGAACATAACCTGGCCGCTGGGCAGTTGTGGGGGCACCACGGCCTGCAAGGGGCCGATTACCGGCGACTGTTGCACGGCCTGGCGCTCGATAGCCGGCAGGAAGAGCAGCCGTTGCCCAGCGTCGATGCACACGGGGTACCATTTCTGGCCGGGGTGACGCTTACCGCGTTCGGGCAAGGCAGCCTCGCCAGCGTTCGCCGTATCGAGCAGCCACCCCCCGACCACGCCCAGCAAGCCCTGGAGCAGGCCCTGGACGCCGTCGTCACCATCGATGGCGACAATCGCGTGATCTTCTTCAATGCAGCGGCAGAGCGACTCTGGGGATATCAGCGTGATGAGGTCCTGGGCCAGAACGTCCGGATGCTGGTACCTGAAATGCATCGTGGACAGCACGATGGCTTTATCGACCGGCACCGTCGTACCGGGCAGAACCGCATCGTCGGCAGCAGCCGGGATGCCCTGATGCATCGTCGCAACGGCGAGCCTGTCTGGGTCAACTTGTCGCTCTCGCAAGTGGAGGTCGATGGCGAAACCTGCTACACCGCTTTCGCCAAGGACATCAGCGAGCAGCGCCAGCTCCAGCAGCGGCTCAACCAGACGCTCGAGCAGGCACTCGATGCCGTCGTCAGCATTGACCAGCACAACACGGTCATCTTCTTCAATCGGGCGGCCGAAACGCTGTGGGGATACCCGCGAGAGGACGTCCTGGGCCAGAACGTCAAGATGCTGGTGCCGGAAGATATCAGGCCCCACCACGACAATTATGTGAATGCCAATCGCAATGGCGGTAAAAACAGGCTTGTCGGGTCTACACGAGAGGTCCCGGTCCCCACAAAGGATGGCCGCACGCGCTGGGGAAGCGTCAGTCTGTCGAAAGTGGAGCTGGGCGAGGAAACTCACTACACCGCCTTCTTCCGTGACGTCACCGACGAAGTGAGCCTGCGCCACGAAATGGATGACAAGATGAACAGGGTCGACGAGGCGAGCCAGAAGATCAGCGCGCTCGTGGCCTCCATTGACGGCATCGCCAGCCAGACCAACCTGCTCTCCTTGAATGCCGCCATCGAGGCGGCAAGAGCCGGGGAAGCAGGCCGAGGCTTCGCGGTGGTAGCCCAGGAAGTGCGCCGACTGGCTGAAAGCTCATCAGGGGCTGCCAGAGAGGTTAGTGATAGCGTCAAGGTGACCCGAGCCCTGCTTGGCGAACTCAAGACGACCCTCTCCCATCTCGCCGAAGAATAACACGGCGGCCCCGAGCACCCTTGAGGGTAGCCCGCCTCCCGCTTCCTTCATTCGCCGCGAAGCGCCACAATGAACAACGACATGAGGTCGCGCTGACGACCCGCAACTCGGACACCGGCAGAGGCACGCTCGATGGAGTCACATGCACGCAACCGCCTGGCACTGCTTGTCATCCTGGGCATGAGTCTGCTGACGGGCTGTACCACCTACACCTGGGAGGATGGCCGCCAGGAAACCGTATGGGGAATTCCCGTGGAGGAGGAGACGACGACCCGCGAGGAGCGCCAGACTCAGGGCATCGAATACCGGGAGCCCGGCGAGGTGCCGGAGTGATGGCTGATCTCAGTTCCCTTGACGTAGCGGGCCAGACACGCCCTGGCGAAACACCACGCTGAGGTTGTTGGCGGGCATGTCGACCACTCGGTCGAGGATGAGACCATGGCGCTCGGCCTCGGCCGATACGGCGTCCAGATCACGGATGCCCCAGCGCGGGTCGCGAGCTCGAAGGTCGGCATCGAAGGCCGCATTGCTGGGCGCCGTATGGCGCCCCTCCTGGCGAAAGGGGCCGTAGAGATAGAGCACACCCCCCGTCACCAGCAAGGCCCCCGCCCCCGCCATCAGCGCCTCGGTGACCCGCCAGGGGGAAATGTGCAGCAGGTTGATGCTCACCACAGCATCCAGAGGTGCCATCGGCCAGTCGTCGTGCAGCACATCCAGTTGTCGAGGTGGACGAAGATTCGCGAGCGCCGCCGTCTCCCGCCATGCGCCGATGGACGCCAGTGCGCGCGGGTCGGGATCGCTGGGCCACCAGGTCCAGCCGGGAACGGCACCGGCCAGGTAGACGGCATGCTCACCACTGCCGCTGGCCACCTCCAGCACCCGGGCCCTGGCCGGCAGAACCGCCTGCAGGACCCGGCGTATCGGCTGGCGGTTGCGGAGCGCAGCAGGGCTTGTCAGACGTGAATCGTTCATGGGGCTCCCGGTAGCAGTCACCGTGAAGGCGGCAACTGGCCGCCCATGTGCTAGGAGTCAGGGCATCACCGCGGGCCGCAGCCCCCCCTTGAGCTTGCGGCCACTGCCGCAGGAACAGGGGTCGTTTCGCCCTGGCTTGAGTCGGGTCACGACCGGATCGCCGCGATGACAGGGAGCGCAGCAGGCCTCATAGGCAAGCCCGCTGCCGCAGGGGCAAGCATCACAAGACGACAGCATCGGAAAACCTGTACCAAGCCATGGAAATATATAACACTTGTATCACTGTCAAGTCGCCATACCACGGGGAATCTACCATGGAACACCTGCCTGTCGCTGCCATGCCCGCCACCCTCACCGCCGACGCATTGCCCCGGTGGCTATCACCGGATGCGCTGCCGCTGGTGGAGATCCAGTCGCTGGACATGGGCTACTACATTGTCCTCTTCCATCATAGTGAGGGGGCCAGCCGGCTCGTGGACGAAGCGGGCGAAACGCGCCGCTTTACCGGCACCCAGTGGATCAGTCGACTACTGGCACCGCTGGGGCTGACCCACGGGACCCTCACCTGGGCCGATGTCACCGATGAAATGGTCGGCCTTCCCCCGCAGGCCCCTACCCTCTCGACCCGGCAGCGCCTGGCTTTCGGCACGCGCGTGGCCTTCATGACACGGTGATTCCAGCGGCTTGACGGGAAACCCTTGCCCTGGATCACTGCAGTGCAACATGCTGTGTGCTACATCTTGGGTTCTTGCATCCGGCCGGAGACACCGCATGACCGAGCACGCACAGGACAAGTCCACCGACTGGCACGCCCTTTCAACCGAGGAGACGCTCGAACGACTCGAGGGTCGTGCCGAGGGGCTCGACAGCGAGGAAGCCGAACGTCGGCTTGCGGAGCATGGCCCCAACCAGCTCAAGCAGGCCGAAGCGCGCCCCTGGTGGAAGCGCCTGCTGGAGCAGTTCAACAATGTCCTGATGCTGGTGCTTATCGTCGCTGCCGTCGCCAGCCTGGCCCTCGGCCATGCCCTGGATGCCGCCGCCATCTTCGGCGTGGTGGTGATCATCGCCCTGATCGGCTTCATCCAGGAGGGCAAGGCCGAGCAGGCGCTCGAGAGCATTCGCCGGATGCTCTCGCCAAAGGCACAGGTGCTGCGTGATGGCCGACGCGAGACCATCCCCGCCGAGGCACTGGTGCCGGGCGACATCGTGCTGGTGGAGAGTGGAGACCGCGTGCCGGCAGACCTGCGCCTGCTGGAGGCGCGACGCTTCCGCACCGAGGAGGCCTCGCTGACCGGGGAGTCCACCCCGGTGGACAAGGCGACCGAAGCGGTCGAGGTCGACGTCGACCTGGGTGACCGCAGCAGCATGGCCTTCGCCAGCACCATCGTGGTCCAGGGCAATGCACGGGGCCTGGTGGTGGAAACCGGCGCCCATACCCAGATCGGGCGAATCTCGGAGATGCTGCGCGGCGTCGAACAGCTGAAGACCCCCCTGCTGCGCCAGATCGATCGCGCCGGCCAGGTGCTGGCCTTCTTCATTCTGCTGGCCGCCGCCCTCACTGCGGTGTTCGGCGTGGTGGTGCACGACCAGCCGCTCACCGAGATGTTCATGGCCGCCGTGGGCCTGGCGGTGGCCGCCATCCCCGAGGGCCTGCCGGCCATCGTCACCATCGGCCTGGCGCTGGGCGTCCAGACCATGGCGAGCCGCAACGCCATCATCCGTCGGCTGCCCGCGGTGGAGACACTCGGCTCTATCTCCACCATCTTCTCCGACAAGACCGGCACCCTGACCCGCAACGAGATGACGGCCCAGGCCATCTGGCTGCCACACGGCGAGGTGCATGTCGAGGGCACCGGCTTCGCCCCGCAGGGCAGTTTCCACCGGGTCGGCGACGGCACGCATGACAGGGCGCAACTCGACCTGGACGATGACCATGCGTTGCGCCACTTCCTCAAGGTGGGGGTGCTGTGCAGCGACGCCGAAATGGCGGAAGAGGATGGCCGCTGGAGGATTCACGGCGACCCCACCGAAGGGGCCCTGGTGGTGGCAGCGGCCAAGGCCGGCCTGACGACAGAGAAGCTGCGCGGTGACCACGACCGTCACGACGCCATCCCCTTCGAGTCCGAGCGCAAGTACATGGCGACGCTCCACGAAGTGGAAGGCGAAAATCTGCTGCTGGTCAAGGGTGCCCCGGACCGGTTGCTGGAGATGTGCCATCGGGTGCGCCGGGAGGACGGCGAGGACGACACGCTCGACCGCGACGCGTGGGAGGGACGCATCCATGCGCTCTCCGAACGGGGGCTGCGGGTGCTGGCGCTGGCCGAGAAACCGGTACGCGACATTCACGAGCTCACCGACGAGCATGCCGAGGAGGGGCTGGTGCTGCTGGGGCTGGTAGGCCTGCTCGACCCGCCCCGGGACGAGGCGATCGAGGCCGTGGCGGACTGCCTCGCGGCCGGCATCCGCCCGGTGATGATCACCGGTGATCATGCGGCCACGGCCCTGGCCATCGCCAGGCAGCTGGGCTTCGCCCATACCGAGCGTGCCATCACCGGCCGCGAGATCGAGGCGATGTCGGACGCCGAGCTCGAGAGCCTCATCCTCAAGGTGGACGTCTTCGCGCGCGCTGCACCGGAGCACAAGCTGCGCCTCGTCCAGGCCATGCAGGCCCGTGGCGGCATCTGTGCGATGACCGGCGACGGCGTCAACGACGGCCCGGCGCTGAAGCGTGCCGACGTCGGCGTGGCGATGGGCATCCAGGGCACCGAAGCCGCCAAGGAGGCCGCCGAGATGGTGCTCGCCGACGACAACTTCGCCACCATCGTCGGCGCCATCCGCGAGGGCCGCAAGGTCTACGACAACATCCGCAAGACCATTACCTTCCTGCTGCCCACCAACGGCGGCCAGGGGCTGGCCATCATGCTCGCGGTGCTGGCCGGCACCACCCTGCCGGTGACCCCGCTGCAGGCACTTTGGGTGAACATGGTGGTGGCGGTCACCTTGGGGCTGGCGCTGGCCTTTGAATCGGCCGAGCCGGATATCATGACCCGCCGGCCCCGGGACCCGGATGCCTCGCTGCTGGACCTCTTCCTGCTGTGGCGGGTCGTGTTCGTGTCAGTGCTGCTGCTGATCGGTGTCTTCGGCATGTTCACCTGGATCCTCCAGCACGGCGGCAGCGAGATGCTGGCACGCACCGGCGCCGTCAACATGCTGGTCATGGGCAGCGCCGCCTACCTGATCAACAGCCGCTACCTGCTGCGCAGCACCCTCTCCCTGGCCGGCATCTTCGGCAGTCGGCCGGTTTGGGTCTCCATCGGGATCATCGTGCTGCTACAGCTGGGCTGGACCTACCTGCCCTTCATGCAGCTGATCTTCGGCAGCGAGAAATTGGGCCTCGGCCACTGGGGCGTGATCCTGGCCGGCAGCCTCGCCATCTACCTGGTCGTCGAGCTCGAGAAGCGTGTGCTGCGCGCCCGCGGTATCGACAGTCATCCAACCGCCAGTCACGGCGCTCACGACCCTTCGGAGATCGAGTCGCCCTGATGGCGCCTCACCGCCGGCGCTTGGTTCGAGCAGTGGCCTCGGCGGTGAACGGGTCGTCCGGCCAGGGATGCTTCGGGTAGCGGCCGCGCATCTCGCCGCGCACCGACGGATAGCCATTGGCCCAGAAGCTCGCCAGATCGGCGGTGACCTGCAGCGGGCGACGCGCCGGCGAGAGCAGGTGCAGCAGCACCGCCTCGCGCCCGTCGGCCACACGTGGCGAGGCCTGCCAGCCGAAGCACTCCTGCAGTTTCACGGCCAGCACCGGCGGCTGGCCCTCCAGGCAGGGCGCGTAATCGACCCGGTGACGGGCACCGCTGGGTACCGCCAGGCGCTCGGGGGCGAGCTCGTCGAGGCGGGCACGCCGCGGCCAGTCCAGGGTCTCCAGCAGCAGCCGCGCGAGGGGCAGGCGCTCCACGTCGTCCAGACGGGTGATGCCGTCGAGGTGCGGGCCGAGCCAGCCCTCGAGGGTCGCGAGCAGCGCCGCCTCGGACGCCTCTGGCCAGCCGTCTCCCAGGGTACGGTGCAACAGCGCCAGGCGCCCGCGCAGTTGGGTGAGCGACTCGTCCCGCGGCAGGCCGCGGCGGCGCAGCGCCTCGAGCAGGGCCTCCCGCACCGCCTCCGCGGGCAACCGCTCCAGCGGCCGCCGCGCCAGCACCACGGCCCCCAGGCCGCGCACCTGCTCGCCCACCAGGCGTCCCTGCTCGTCGGACCACTCCAGGCGCGCGCGCCACTCGCCGCACTCCGGATGGAGCGCCTCGAGACGATCGCGCGGCAGCGACACGGCGCGAAAGATCCGCGCCCCGCTCGCCTCGCCGGAGAGTTCGGCGGCCACCAGCAGTTCGGCGTGGGCCAGGGGGTGCGCCTCGGGCAGGGTCGCCAGCCCTCCGGCGGCCAGACGGAAGCGGCCCGGGGAATCCAGGCGCTGGGCGATGCGCTCCGGGTAGGCAATGGCCAGCAGCTCCCCCAGCGGGGCCAGGCTCGCCGCCTCGAGGGGAACCCCGGCAATCCGGGCCAGGCGCTCGGCATCGCGCCGCCACGGGCGATGGACGCGAGGCTCGCGCAGCCGCGCCTTGAGCGCCCGCTCCAGGTCGCGCTCCTCGTCACCGCCGCGCTCCTCCAGGAGCGCCACCAGGGCGCAGGCCAGCGGCACCGCATCGAGCTCGACGGCGCGCTCCAGCAGCGTCGCCAGGCGCGGATGGGTGGGCCAGCGGGCGGCGGAGCGCCCCCGCTCGGTCAGGCGATGGGCGTCATCCAGCAGCCCCAGGCGACGCAGCAGGGAGCGACCGGCCGCCAGCGCCGCCTCGGGCGGCGGGGTCACCCAGGCCAAGGCGCTCGGCTCGGTGATGCCCCAGCGGGCCAGCTCGAAGGCCAAGGGGGCGAGGTCGGCCTGGCGGATCTCCGGCTCGCCGTGGGGCACCAGCGGCTGCTCCTCGGCCCATAGCCGCAGACAGAGACCCGGCCCCTGGCGGCCGGCACGGCCGCGGCGCTGGTCGGCGCCGGCGCGGTTGACGCGGCGAGTCTCGAGCCGGGTCAGGCCGCTTCGCGGCTGGAACACCGGCACCCGCTCGAGGCCGGCGTCCATCACCAGGCGCACGCCATCGACGGTGACGCTGGATTCGGCGATGGCGGTGGCCAGCACCGCCCGCCGGCGTCCCTCGGGGTCCGGACGCAGGGCGCGGCGCTGCGCCTCCAGGGGCAGGCGGCCGTGCAGCTCCCTCACCGCCAGGTCCGGCGCCCGGCGGGAGAGCTCGCCGGCCAGGCGACGGATCTCCGCCACCCCGGGAAGGATCACCAGGGCGTCGCCCGCCTGCTCCCCCATGGCCTCGAACAGCGCCCGGGCCTGCTGGGGCGCGGCGTCCTCGCGGGCGTTGAGGGCGCGGTAGCGGGTATCGACGGGGAAGCTTCGCCCCGGGCAGTCGACCACCGGGGTCGCCTCCCCCAGCACACCGAGCAGGGCCTCGACATCCAGGGTCGCCGACATCACCAGCAGGCGCAGGTCGTCGCGTACCGACTGGGCGTCCAGCGCCAGCGCCAGGCCGAGGTCCGCCTCCAGGCTGCGCTCGTGGAACTCGTCGAAGAGGATGCCGGCCACCCCCTCGAGCAAGGGGTCCTCCTGCAGCATCCGGGTAAGCACCCCTTGGGTGACCACCTCCAGGCGGGTACGCGGGCCGACGCGGTTCTCGCCGCGCATCCGGTAGCCCACCGTCTCTCCCACGCGTTCGCCCAACTGCTCGGCCATAAAGCCGGCGGCCAGGCGCGCCGCCACCCGCCGCGGCTCCAGCAACAGCAGCCTGCCCTGGCGGGCCCAGGGCGCCTGGAGCAGCGCCAGCGGCACCCGGGTGGTCTTGCCGGCGCCGGGCTCGGCCACCAGCAGCGCGCGGGAGTGATCGGAAAGGGCCGCCTGGATGGCGGGGAGACGGGCATCGATGGGCAGGGACATAGGACGCTTCAGTCGGCGGGCTCGGAGCGCGGCCGAACACCGCACCCCTTGAGGATCACCCGGGTGAGGAAGACGGTGATGGATTCCACATCGGCGTCGCTCAGCGACTCGCGGTCGGTGATGCCCAGCACCTGGGCCTCGAAGTCGGCGTAGTGCTGGGTGGCCGACCAGATCAGGAAGATCAGCCACACCGGATCCACCGGGTCCATCAGGCCGCGCTCGGCCCACTGGCGGAAGATGGCGGCGCGCGCCTGCACCCAGTCGCGCAGGTCGCCGCGCAGGTACTCCTGCAGGAAGGGGGCACCGCCCAGGATCTCGGCGGCGAACAGCCGCGACCCCTCGGGATGGCGCCGGGAGAGCTGCATCTTGCTGCGGATGAAGGCCTCGAGCACCTCGGCCGGGTCGTCCTCCACGGAGATATCGTCGAGAAGCGCGTTCCAGCGCGCCATCATCCGCTCCAGCAGGCGAACGTAGAGGCCCCGCTTGCTGCCCATATAGTAGAGGACGTTGGACTTGGGCAGCCCCGCCTGCTCGGCGATGTGGGCCAGGCTGGCGCCACGGTAGCCATGGGCGGCGAAGACCCGCTCGGCGGCGGCCAGGATCTCGCGCTCATTGCGCTCGCGGGTGGCACCGTTGCCACCCTCCGTCCTGGGAATCGCGGGGACCTCGCCCTGGCTCATCAAGCGCCTCCTGGCAATGCGTGAAAGGTTGTGGCGAGTTTGCCGCATGACCTGTAGGGGTGCAAACGACAGCCGCCGGGGCCTTGCAAAGGAACGGTATCTGGACCATGCTGAAAACATTCCTGACCGAATGGTCAAGAAGAGGCCCGGAACGAACCCCCTGACGCGATCGACGGTCGCAAACTACAACAGAGACAAGGCGATGATCGACTTCCTGCTCAACGGGCAGCCCCGCCGCTGCGAGGCCTCGCCCGACACCAGCGTGCTCGAGCTCTTGCGCGACACCTTGGGCCAGACCGGCACCAAGGAGGGCTGCGCCTCCGGCGACTGCGGCGCCTGCACCGTGGCCATCGGCGAGTTCGACGCCGAGGGCAAGACCCGCTACCACGCCGCCAACGCCTGCATCACTCCGGCCCACCAGCTCCAGGGCCGCGCCCTGGTCACCGTGGAGGGCCTGGCCCGGGGCGAGGCCCTGCACCCCGCCCAGGCGGCCATGGTCGAACACCACGGCAGCCAGTGTGGCTTCTGCACGCCGGGCATCGTGATGTCGCTCTTCACCCTCCACGAGGCCCAGCGTCAGGCGCCGGCGCCCCTGACACCGGAACGCCTCGAGGCGGCGCTGGGCGGCAACCTCTGCCGCTGCACCGGCTACCGCCCGATCCG
The DNA here is from genome assembly GCA_046540755.1 of Halomonas sp. Classification (GTDB taxonomy): domain Bacteria; phylum Pseudomonadota; class Gammaproteobacteria; order Pseudomonadales; family Halomonadaceae; genus Halomonas. The sequence continues at coordinate 29,832 of JBKHEO010000011.1, forward strand.
CGACGCGGCGCTGGCCATGGGTAACTACCCCGAGGCGCGCCCCGAGTGGCTCGACCTCGCCGTGGACGCCGCGGCCCCCCGGGGTGAGGCCGCGCCCGAGGCCGCCTTCGTCCAGCCCACCTCCCTGGCGGCGCTGATCGACGAGCGCCGCGCCCACCCCGAGGCGCCGATCGTCGCCGGCGCCACCGACCTCTGGCTGGAGGTGACCCAGCGCCTGGCCCGCTTCCCGCGGGTGGTGGACGTCACCCGGGTGGCCGAACTCGACCTCCTCGAGGAGGCGACCCTAGAGGATGGCCGTGCCGGCTGGTGGATCGGCGGCGCCGTCACCTACGCCCGACTCGAGCCGCTGCTCGACGAGCACTACCCGACGTTCGCCCACCTGCTGCATCGTCTGGGCTCGGCCCAGGTGCGCAACCGCGGCACCCTGGGCGGCAACATCGCCAACGCCTCCCCCATCGGCGACACCCCGCCGGTGCTGCTCGCCCTGGGCGCGCGGCTGTGGCTGGCGGGCCCGGACGGAGAGCGCGAGCTGCCCCTCGACGACTTCTTCCTCGACTACAAGCAGACCGCCCTGTGCGAGGGCGAGGTGATCCGTGCCATCTTCCTGCCGCGCCCCGAGGCGGGACGCCACCTCAAGGTGTGGAAGCTCTCCAAGCGTCGCGAGGACGATATCTCCGCGGTGCTGGGCGCCTTCGCCTGGCGCCAGGAGGACGGCGTCCTGCGCGACGTGCGCCTCGCCTTCGGCGGCATGGCGGCCATCCCGAAGCGCGCGGCGGCCGCCGAGACGGCCCTGGAGGGACAGGCCCCCACGCCCGAGGCCTTCGCGGCAGCCCGCGCCGCCCTCGCGGAAGACTTCCAGCCGATGTCCGACGTACGTGGCAGCGCCGATTACCGGCGCCTCTCCGCCGCCAACCTGCTCGAACGCCTGCGCCTGGTGATGACCGCCGGCGACCAGGACCCGACCCATCCTTCAAGCGCCCGGGAGGTGATGCTCGATGCGTACGCTCACTAGGCTTTCCAAGGCGCCCGATGCCGCGCCGGCCAAGGCGCCGGATGGCGCAGTGGCCACGACTCCCGATGCCACGCCCGCCGAGGCACTCGATACCCGGCACGACGACGTGGGCCCCGACGCCGCCGCGGCGCGCCGCGGCCTCGAGGGCCGCATCCAGGGCGACGGCCCCGCGGCTCGTGGGTCCCTGACCCGGGAGGCCCAGGGTCACGTCGCCGCCGGCAGCGCCCTCGCCCACGAGAGCGCCATCAAGCATGTCACCGGCCGGGCCGCCTATATCGACGACCTCATGGTCCCGGCGGACTGCCTGCACCTGGCGCTCGCCCTCTCGCCGGTGGCCCATGGCCGTCTCAGGCGCCTGGACCTCGACCGGGTCCGCGCCCTGCCCGGGGTGGTGGACGCCGTGGGCTTCCATGAGGTGCCCGGCCACACCGATATCGGCCCGGTCTTCCCCGGCGACCCGCTCTTCGTGGAGGAGGAGATCCTCTATGCCGGCCAGGTGCTCTTCGCCGTGGCCGCCGAGAGCCATCGCGCCGCCCGGGAGGCCGTGAAGGCGGCCCTCGAGGCCGGCGTCGTCGAGATCGATGAGCGCCCGGCGAGCCTCGATGCGGTGGCCGCCGCCGAGCGCGGCGAGTTCGTGCGCCCCACCCATGTGCAGGCGCGCGGCGACTGGGAGGGCACCCTGGCCGGGGCACCGCTGACGGTGGCGGGCGAGCAGTTCGTCGGCGGCCAGGAGCACTTCTACCTGGAGGGCCAGGCCTGCCTGGTCACGCCCACCGAGGACGAGGGCGTGGTGGTGCACACCTCCAACCAGCACCCCAGCGAGACCCAGAAGCTGGTGGCCGAGGTGCTGGGGGTGCCCCTGCATGCGGTCACCGTGGAGGTGCGACGCATGGGCGGCGGCTTCGGCGGCAAGGAGACCCAGGCCTCGCCCTGGGCCTGCATCGCCGCGCTGGTCAGCCGGCGCACCGGCCGCGCGGCCAAGCTGCGCCTGCCGCGGGGCGAGGACATGCGCGTCACCGGCAAGCGCCACCCCTTCCATAACCGCTACCGGCTGGGGGTGGATGAGCGGGGGGTGATCCAGGGCGGCGAGATCACCGTGATCGGCGACTGCGGCTACTCCCCGGACCTCTCCGACGCCATCGTCGACCGCGCCATGTTCCACGCCGACAACGCCTATTCCCTGGGCACCGCACGGGTCACCGGCCATCGCGCGCGCACCCACTTCGCCTCCAACACCGCCTTCCGCGGCTTCGGCGGTCCCCAGGGGATGATGGTGATCGAGGCGGCCATGGACGATATCGCCCGCCGGGTGGGCGAGGATCCGCTGACGGTGCGCAAGCGCAACCTCTATCGCGCCGGAGAGGACGCCACACGGCGCGACATCACCCACTATGGCCAGACCGTGGAGCAGCTCGGCCTGCTGCACGAGCTGGTGGCGCGGCTGGAAGCGAGCAGCGACTACTGGGCACGGCGCCGCGAGATCGCCGCCTTCAACGCCGAGAGCCCGGTGATCAAGCGCGGCCTGGCGCTGACCCCGGTGAAGTTCGGCATCTCCTTCACCGCCCAGCACCTCAACCAGGCCGGCGCCCTGCTGCACGTCTATACCGACGGCAGCGTGCAGATCAACCATGGCGGCACCGAGATGGGCCAGGGGCTGCACACCAAGGTCTGCCAGGTGGTGGCCCGTGAGCTGGCGCTGGACATGGAGGCGGTGCGGATCACCGCCACGCGCACCGACAAGGTGCCCAACACCTCGCCCACCGCCGCCTCAAGCGGCGCCGACCTCAACGGCATGGCCGCCCGGGACGCCTGCCTGACCCTCAAGGCGCGGCTGTTCGACTTCGCCGCCGAGCACTACGCCCTGGACCGCGAGGGCATGCGCCTGGCGGACGGCCACCTGGTGGCGGGCCACGGCGAGAGCGAGCGGCGCATCCCCTGGGGCGAGCTGGTGCAGGCGGCCTACTTCGGGCGCGTCTCGCTCTCCGAGAAGGGCTTCTACGCCACCCCGCTGATCCACTACGACCGCGAGACCGGCCAGGGGCGTCCCTTCTACTACTACGCCTTCGGCGCCGCCGTGGCCGAGGTGCGCGTGGACACCCTGAGCGGCGAGTACCGGGTGGAGGGCGTCGATATCCTCCACGACGTGGGCGACTCCCTCAATCCGGCCATCGACGCCGGCCAGGTGGAGGGCGGCTTTATCCAGGGCATGGGCTGGCTCACCAGCGAGGAGCTGCGCTGGAACGAGGGGGGCCGGCTGATCTCCGATGGCCCGGCCACCTACAAGATCCCCACCTTCGGCGACCTGCCGCCGCGCTTCAACGTCGCGCTGATGGAGGGCCACCCCAACTCCATGGCCAGCCTCTATCGCTCCAAGGCGGTGGGCGAGCCGCCCTTCATGCTGGCCATCTCGGTGTGGTCGGCGCTGCGCGATGCCCTGGCGAGCCTCACGGACTATCGCGAGGCGCCGCGGCTCGACACCCCGGCCACCCCGGAGCGGGTGCTGATGGCCGCCGAGGCGCTGCGCCAGCGCGGGGAGCCGACGCTGTGAGCGCGCGGGCCGAGCGCTGGCACGCCGCCCTGCACCGACTGCAGCGCGAGGGGGTGCCCCACGCCCTGGCCACCCAGGTGACCAGCGCCGGCTCCACGCCCCGGGAGCCCGGGGCGCGGATGGTGATCACCGCCGATGCCGTGTACGACACCCTGGGCGGCGGCACCTTCGAGTGGCAGACCATCGAGGCGGCCCGGCGCCGCCTGGCCGCCGGTGACACCGGCATGAGCCTCGAGGCCTTCAGCCTGGGCGGGCGCAGCGGCCAGTGCTGCGGCGGCTTCGTCAATGTGCTGCTGGAGACCTTCCCGGGCAGCCCCGTGACCCTGGCGCTGTTCGGCGCCGGCCACGTCGGTCGAGAGGTCGTGCGGCTCGCCGAGCCCCTGGGCTGGCGGATCCTGTGGCACGACAGCCGCGACGGCGCCTTCCCCGAGTGGGCCGAGGGCACGCCGCGACTGAGCTGCCACCCGGCCCCCGACCCGGCCGCCGCCGTGGCCGCCCTGCCCCCGGGCAGCCACGCCCTGGTGATGACCCACGACCACGCCGAGGACCGCGCCCTGGTGGACGCCCTGCTCGCCCGCGGCGACACGGCGTCGCTGGGCCTGATCGGATCGCGAAGCAAGTGGGCCAGCTTCCGCTCGCGGCTGGCGGATGCCGGCCATGACGCCGAGGCGCTGGCCCGGGTGCGCTGCCCCCTCGGCATGGCGGCAGGAGGTACCGGCGGCGACAAGACCCCCTACGCCATCGCTCTGGCCACCCTGGCCGAGCTGCTGCCGCTGGCGGCCGGCGCCGAACGCCCCGACCAGCGCGGCCTGGACCCGGATGAGCTGCGCCAACTGTTTTCTTCATGAGCCCCTGACGACATGACCCATGACGACTCGCGCGTGCTGCGCGCCGAACTGCTGAGCTTCGACGCCGACCCCGGCGACGACGACACCCCCGCGCCAGGCAGCGTGCGCCACCATCCCGATGGCGCGGTGTGGATCGAGAACGGCCGCATCCGCGCCGTGGAGGACTACGCCACCCTGGCACCCGAGCTTCCCGATGGGGTCGAGGTGATCGATCACCGGGGGAAATTGATCATGCCCGGCTTTATCGACAGCCACGTCCACTACGTGCAGCTGGAGATCATCGCCTCCTATGGTCGCCAGCTGCTCGACTGGCTGAACGACTACACCTTCCCCGAGGAGCTGCGCTTCGCCGACCCCGACCACGCCACAGCGCTCTCGGAGGCCTTCCTCGACGAGCTGCTGCGGGTCGGCACCACCACCGCCCAGGTGTTCTGCTCCAGCCATCCCGCCTCGGTGGACGCCTTCTTCGCCGCCAGCCACCGCCGCGGCCTCTGCATGCTGGCCGGCAAGGTACTGATGGACCGCCACGCCCCGGCGGGGCTCACCGACGACGTCGTGGGCGGGATCCGCGACAGCGAGCGGCTGATCGGCGACTGGCATGGCAAGGGTCGGCTCGGCTACAGCCTGACCCCGCGTTTCGCCCCCACCTCCACCCGCGAGCAGCTCGACGCCACCGGTGCGCTGCGGCGCAACGACGAGAGCCTCTGGCTGCAGACCCACCTCGCCGAGAACACCGGCGAGCTCGACTGGGTGGCCGAGCTCTTCCCCGGCAGCCGCGACTACCTCGCGGTCTACGAGCAGTCCGGCCTGGTGGGCCCGCGCAGCACCTTCGCCCACGGCATCCACCTCGACCAGGAGATGCGCGGCCGGCTCGCCGAACGCGGCGCCAACCTCGCCTTCTGCCCCAGCTCCAACCTCTTCCTGGGCAGCGGGCTCTTCAACCGCCAGGCCGCGCGGGAGATGGGCCTCAACGTCACCTATGCCAGCGACGTGGGCGGCGGCACCGACCTCTCGGGGCTGGCGACCCTCAAGGCCGCCTACCAGGTGGGCCAGCTGCGCGGCCAGCCCCTCACCGCCTGGCAGGGGCTCTTTGGGCTGACCCTGGGCAACGCCCGGGCGCTGTCGCTGGACGACCGCATCGGCCGCCTGGCAACCGGCATGGACGCCGATCTGGTGGTCCTCGACCCTACCGCCACGCCGTTGCTGACACGGCGCACCGCGCGCTGCCGCACACTTGCCGAAACCCTCTTCGCGCTGATGATGATGGGCGACGACCGCTGCGTGGCCGAGACCTGGGCGGGCGGGCGCCTCCAGCATCGCCGCGACGGCCGATCCAGCGTTGACCGATAGGTCAAAGGTCGACTTGTCCGATCGGTCAGCCGGGTCTAGGCTGCTTGCGACGCTTTGCTGACCGAATGGTCAAGCAAGTTTCCATTCCGGCACAACAACAACGGGATCGACATGACAACCGAGACCTCCTCCCTGACGGCCGAGGCGCCCCGCGCCGCCTCCTCCCCCGCCGCTCCCTGGCTCGACCGCTACTTCGGCGTCAGCCGACGCGGTTCCAGCCTCAGGACCGAGATACTGGCCGGCATCGCCACCTTCCTGGCCTCGATGTACATCATCGTGGTCAACCCGGCGATCCTCTCCGAGGCCGGCATCCCCTTCTCCGCGGCGCTCTCCGCCACCGTGCTGATCAGCTTCATGAGCAGCCTGGCCATGGGGCTCTACGCCCGCAACCCCATCCTGGTGGCCCCGGGCATGGGCATGAACGCCCTGTTCACCTACACCCTGGTGCTGGGGGCGGGCCTCTCCTGGGAGGTGGCCCTGGGCTGCGTCTTCTGGTCCGGGGTACTGTTCGCCCTGCTGGCGGTATTCAACGTGCGCCGCGCCATCATCGAGGCGATCCCCGCCTCGCTGCGCTACGCCATCACCTGCGGCATCGGGCTCTTCATCACCTTCATCGGGCTCAAGAACGCCGGCTTCATCGTCGGCAGCGACGCCACCCTGGTGACCCTGGGCAGCTTCGACCCGGGCCTGGTGACCTTCTTCATCGGACTGATGGCCACCGCGGTGATGGTGATCCTGCGCATGAACGGCGCCCTGATCCTGGGCATCGCCCTGACCACCCTGCTGGCCACGCCCATGGGCCGGCTGTGGGGCGGCGAGATGGTGGTGGAGTGGAGCGGCCTGGCCGCCTGGCCCGACTTCGGCGCGGTGATGCAGGTCGACATCTGGGGGGCGCTCAAGGTGGCCTACCTGCCCTTCATCTTCGTGATGCTGTTCACCAACTTCTTCGACGCCCTCTCCTGCTTCATGGCGCTCTCGGAGTCGGCGGACCTCAAGGACAAGGAGGGCAACCCGCGCAACCTCAAGCGCTCCATGACCGTGGACGCCTTCGCCTCGATGATCGCAGCACCGCTGGGAACCAGCGCCGCCCAGACCTTCATCGAGTCCGGGGCCGGGGTCGCCCAGGGCGGGCGCACCGGCCTGGTGGCGGTGACCATCGCCCTGCTCTTCCTGCCCTTCCTGTTCCTGTCCCCGCTGCTCTCGCTGGTGCCGGGCATCGCCACCGCCCCGGCGCTGGTGCTGGTGGGGCTCTTCATGCTCTCGCCCATCGGGCGCATCGACTGGGGCCGCTACGAGGAGGCCTTCCCCGCCTTCCTGGCGATCATCCTGATGCCGCTCACCTACTCCATCACCCTGGGGATCGCCTTCGGCTTCTTGAGCCACGTGATGATCAAGCTGGCCACCGGCAAGGCCGGCGAGATCCACCCCGCCATGTGGGTCTCCGCGGCGCTGTGCGTGGTACTGCTCGCCACCACCTGAGCCCCGACGATCGTCCCGCCACAACGAAGGGCAGCCTGCGGGCTGCCCTTCGGCGTCAAAGGGGCCTGAACGAGGCCAGGGGTGGCCGCCCTCAGCGGCGATGCAGGGCGGCGTCCACCAGGCGGAACAGCACCAGGGCGGCGAGCACAGCGACCACCAGGCTCGGCAGGCGGTAGTCGGCCCGGGTCAGGATCCAGAGGTGGGTGGCGCCCAGCGCGGCCGAGACATAGACGAGACGGTGCAGCCAGTGCCAGGCCCGCTCGCCCATGGCCGTCCGCACGCGCCGGAAGGAGGTGAGCGCCAGCGGCACCAGCAGGAGCAGGCCCGCCACCCCGTAGCGCACATAGGGCAGGTCCTGCATGTCGTGCCAGATCCAGTCCCACGCCCAGTATTGCTCCAGCCCCATCCACGCCAGGGCGTGGGCGCAGAGCCAGGCGAAGGCCCAGAGTCCCATCTGGCGCCGGGCGATCATGATGCCTACCCAACCGGTGAGCCGGAAGGCGGGACTGAAGGCGATGGTGGCCAGCAGCAGGGCGAGGCCGATGCGCCCGGTCAGTTGCACCACTGCCTCCTCCGGCACCACCCCGAGTGCATCCTGTTCCCAGCGCCAGGCGAGCCACAGCGCCGGCAGCAGGCCCGCCGCCAGCACCACCAGGCGGAACAGCAGTACTGGCCCCTTGCTGGCCATCGGCATCCTGCCTCCCGTCGTCAGAAGTGCTCGTTCAGGTCCATCCCGGCGTAGAGCTCGGCGACCTCCTCGGCATAGCCGTTGAACATCAGCGTCTCCCGCTTGCCGCGCTCGCCGATGCGCCGCTCACGGGCCTGGCTCCAGCGCGGGTGGTCGACCTCGGGATTGACGTTGGCGAAGAAGCCGTACTCCTCGGGGTTCTGCTCCATCCAGGCGCTCACCGGGCGCTCCTCGGTGAGGGTGATGCGCACCACCGACTTGATACTCTTGAAGCCGTACTTCCAGGGCACCACCAGGCGGATCGGCGCACCGTTCTGGTTGGGCATCACCTCACCGTACATGCCCACCGCCAGCAGGGTGAGCGGGTGCATCGCCTCGTCGATGCGCAGCACCTCGCGATAGGGCCAGTCGAGGATCGAGCGCTTCTGGCCGCGCAGGTTGTCGGGATCATGGATCGATTCGAAGTGCACGTAGCGGGCCCGGGAGGTGGGGGCGTGGCGCTTGAGCAGGTCGGCCAGGGGAAAGCCGACCCAGGGAATCACCATCGACCAGGCCTCCACGCAGCGCAGCCGGTAGATCCGCTCCTCCAGCGACTCCCGCCCCAGCACGTCCTCCAGCGCCAGGGTGCCGGGCTTGTCGACCTCGCCGTCGATGGTGAGCGACCAGGGGTCGGTGACCAGCTTGTGGGCATAGACCTCGGGGTCGCTCTTGCGGGTGCCGAACTCGTAGAAGTTGTTGTAGGAGGTGGCATCCTCCATGGGCGTCGGTGTCTCGTCGCCCGCCAGGCCGCGGGACGGCAGCTCGTCGTCGAGCCGCTCGGTGAGCCCCTCCTTCCAGGCCCGAGCGCTGCCCGGCAGCAGCAGGCCCGACGGCAACAGTGCCGCCGCCCCCAGGGCGGCCCCGCCCTGGAGGAAGCGGCGCCGCTGGCGAAACAGCTCGCGCGGGGTGACCTCGGATTCGGCGATGGCCGGATAACGGTAGCGTGGCATGTCGATGGTCTCGGGCCAGTGGATTGCGAAGGCTCCAGCTTCGCCCGATGATATCGGAACCGTCCAGCCGAGACCCTCAATAAGTATCAAAAATTGACGTGGCGCAAGGGTGATAGTTTTCCGACTGTTCCGCTGGGTTGATTAGCCGCGGGCGAGATGCGTAACTATGTGACATAAGGTAAAGCGCCGATGTGCGGCGCGCCTTGCACCCCCACCGAGTGGGTCATCAGAAGAAGGGGAACTGTCATGCTAGACAAGCGCCTGCTGGTCACCGCTGTCGCCCTCGGCTCCGTCCTCGTCGTCGGCCAGGCCCTGGCCGACGACGGCCTCGAGGAGTACCGCGACCGCTTCGAGCCATTGCCGCACCTGCCGCCGATCCCGGCGGACAATTCGCTGACGCCGGAGAAGGTGGAACTGGGCAAGTTCCTGTTCTTCGAGCCGCGCATCTCCTCCAGCGGCGTCATCAGCTGTGCCACATGCCACAACCCGGCGCTGGGCTGGGCCGACCGTATCCCGCGGGCCACCGGCCACGACGGCCAAATCGGTGAGCGCAACACCCCCACCGTGCTCAACTCCGGTTTCCTGGAATCACAGTTCTGGGATGGCCGCGAGCCCGATCTCGAGGGCCAGGCGATAGGTCCCATCCAGGCTGAGGTGGAGATGGCCATGGACCTCGAGCAGGCCCTGGAGCGCCTGGAGGACCACGACGTCTATCAGGACAAGTTCGCCGACGCCTTCCCGGACGACGAGGCCCCCATCAACGAAGACAACCTGGCCCACGCCATCGCCAGCTTCGAGCGCACCCTGAACACGCCGAACTCGCCCTTCGACCGCTACCTGCGCGGGGATCTCGATGCCCTGAACGAGCAGGAGAAGGACGGCATGGTGGCCTTCGCCGACAATGGCTGCATCGCCTGCCACAGCGGCCCGGCGCTGACCGACAGCCGCTTCCACCGCATCCAGGTGCCGGGATCCACCGACGTCGGCCGCTACGACGTCACCGGGGACGAGGATGACCGCTTCAAGTTCCGCACCCCGACCCTGCGCAACGTCGCCGTCACCTATCCCTACATGAACAACGGCGCCACCGAGACCCTCGAGGAAGCCGTGGCCATCATGGGCGAGGAGATGCTGGGCCGCGAGTTCGACGACGAGACCATCGCCGACATCACCGCCTTCCTGCACACCCTCACCGGCGAGATGCCGGATATCGAGGTCCCGGCCCTGCCCTGACGCCCCGGAAGGGGCCATGCGGGACCTTGGAACCGACGCGGCCCCGGGAAGCCATCCCGGGGCCGCGCTGCGTCAGGGCGCCTACGCCTTGGCCAGCCGGCGGCGCAGCTCGTCGCGGCGTGCCTCGTCGACGAAGGCCGCCTCGATGGCGTTGCCAGCCAGGCGGCGAAAGGTGGCCTCGTCCCAGCCGAAGGCGAGCTGGCAGGCGAGGAAGTTCTCCCGCATGCCGCCGCCGAAGTAGGCCGGGTCGTCGGAGTTGAGGGTCACGTTGAGCCCCTCGGCCAGCAAGCGCGGCAGCGGGTGCTCCTCGAGTCGCTCGACCACCCTGAGGCGCACGTTGGAGAGCGGGCAGACGGTGAGCACCGTCTGCTCGTCGCGTAATCGGGCCACCAGCTCCGGGTCCTCCAGACAGCGCACCCCGTGGTCGATGCGGCAGACGCCGAGGTGATCCAGCGCCCCGCGGATATAGGCGGGCGGCCCCTCCTCGCCGGCGTGGGCCACCCGTGGGATGCCGAGTCGCCGGGCGCGCTCGAAGACCTCGACGAACTTCTCGGGGGGGTTGCCCCGCTCGGCGCTGTCCAGCCCCACGGCGTCGAGCATCTCCCAGTAGGGCGCGGCCTCCTCCAGGACCTTGAGCGCTTCCTCGCCGTCGCGGTCGCGCAGGAAGGCCATGATCAGGGCGGTGGAGAGATCCAGCTCCCGCGCCGCCTCTCGCCGGGCCAGGGAGAGCCCCTCCATCACCACCGGGAGCTCGACCCCGCGCGCCAGGTGCGCCTGGGGGTCGAAGTGCATCTCCACATGGACCACCCCCTCGGCGCTGGCGCGCCGCAAGTAGTCCATGGCCAGGTCGAAGAAGTCCTCGGCGGTGCGCAGCACGCCCATGCCCTGGTAGTAGAGGTCGAGGAAGGACTGCAGGTCCGAGAAGTCGTAGGCGGCGCGCACCTCCTCCACCGTGGCGTAGGGCAGCACGATCCCGTTGCGCTCGGCCAGGGCGAACATCAGCTCGGGCTCGAGCGAGCCCTCGATATGCAGGTGCAGTTCGGCCTTGGGCAGGCGGGTCAGGAAATCACGCATGGCTCGTCTCGCTCTCCTCGGATCCTTTCACCCCATCCTGATAGAAAGCGTACCCGCGGGCAAAGCCCGGGCCATCAACGCCTTCAGGGCAGCCGGCGCAGGGTCCTGGCCAGCGCCTCGCGGCGCCGGTCGCGCTCGGCCTCGGCGCCGGCACGCCGGGACTCCAGCTCGGCGATGCGCGCCTCCTCGGCCTCGAGGTCGGCCAGGTAGCGCTGCCCGAGGTCGTTGTCGGTGCCCACCGCCGCCAGGTTCTCCCGGATACGCGCCTGGCGCTCGCTGGCACGCTCCAGGTCACGCTCGATACCCTGCAGCTCGCTCTCGGTGCCGACCAGCGCACGGCGTCGCTCCAGCACCCGTTCGAGCCCCTCCGCGGTCTCCCCCTCGGCGGCCTCGCGCCACTCCACCAGCTGGGCCTCGGCGGCATCGGCCAGGGCCACACTCTGGCGGCGGGTCAGCGTCTCGACAGCCTCCACCTCGCCGCGCTCGCCGGCGCCCAGGGAGAGCGACAGGCGATGATGGTTCGACGTGCTCTCGGCCAGGGCCCCGGAGGCGAACTCCCACCCCTCGCGGCGCGGGTGCTCGACCAGCACCTCACGCGCCTCGCGGGCATCGCTCTGCACCGCATAGCGGGTGATGCGCCGGGAGAGGTGGGTGAGACGCAGGGCGCCGTCGACGATCACCATCCGCGCGATGCGCTCCTCGGGGCGGGTGCTCTCCCTCACCCGCACCTGGCGGTCGGCGGCGAAGCTCGCCAGGCGTGCCTCGCCGGCCGGGATGCCGGGCAGGTCGACGTCGCCCAGATGGCCGACCTCGGGGTCATAGACGGTGACCAGCCCCGGCGGCAGCCAGGCGTCGCTGGTGTTCTCCAGGCGCACGGCGGCGACCGGGTGGCGCTCACCCCGCTCGGGCTGGAAGAGCGAGACGCGCCGGGCCGGCACCTCGGCGTCGATATAGGGCAGCGAGAGGGTGCGACCGGCGGCGAGATCCACCGACGCCGGCAGTCGCCAGGTGGCGGCGGTGGCGCTGTCGCGGACCTCGGGGCGCCGGGCCGGCGCCGAGGGGGCCGCCTGGGCGCGATCCTCGGCCGAGGCGCCGAAGGCCATGGCGGACTCCAGTCGGGCGGCGGGCGACCCATCGTGGGCCCCCTCGTCGGGTCGTACGGGCGCGGTGGCGTCGACACTCACCGGCACCTCGGGCCGATCGGCCCAGTAGCGCGCCAGCAGCCGCTGGGTGAGGGTCACCGGGGCCCCGCTGGAGAGGGTCAGCGCGACCTCGTCCCAGTCGCTGCCGCTGGCGTTCTCCACCACCGACCAGCCCTGCAGCCGCGCCCGCTCGTCGCCCTCCAGCAGCAGCCGGTAGGTGCTCTTCCACACCGGGGCGGCGACCACATAGGTGAGCGCCACCTCCCGCTCGCCCCGGCCCTCGAGCGCGATGGCGATGCGCCGCATCTCGTCGGTGCGAGCACGGGCGCTGACCGTGGCGGCCTCGCCCAGGCGTTCGCGCAGGGCCGGGTCCAGCAGCTCCAGCCGCGCGTCGTCGGCCAGGCGCAGGGTAACCACGGCGCCCTCGGCATCGAGCAGCGAGAGGCTGCGGGTCACGCGCCCCTCCTCGTCGCGACGCTCGTCGACGCCCAGCACCCTCCCCTCCAGGCGCTGGCCGCCGGCGCTGGCGCGCACCTCGACCCCTTGCAGAGTCGCGGCCAGGCGCGCCACCGAGCCGAGGTCCTCCGGGCCGAAGGGCAGCCGGCGAAAGGTCTCCTCCTGGGTCGCCAGGCCATCGAGGCTCAGCCCCCGTAGCCGGCCCTCCGGGTCGCGCACCACCAGGCTCTTGAGCACGTCGTCGACATGTTCCAGGGGCACGTCGAGATGCAGGGTGCCGTCCCCCTCCAGGGTGGCACGTCGCTCCACCTCGGCGAGCCCGCCCGAGGAGAGGGTGATGGCGGTCACCGGCAGCCCCTCGGCGAGGGCGAACGTGGCAGGCAGCGACAGCGGGGCGAGGCCGACCAGGGCCACGGCGAGGCACCGCGGGAACCGGCGTGAGGGGAGATCCCGGAGGGGCATGGGGCGACTCCTTGGCGTGAGGCAGGCGTATGGGCGCCGAGGGGGCGGCCCTGGCTCAGGTATAGCGCGCCGCGCGCCCTTCGACCAGCGTCAGGACATGGTCGATCCCCGGTGGGTCGAACTCGCCGTCGAGCTGGTGCACCAGGTAGATGACGGTTCTTCCCGCGAGCCAGGTGTCGAGCTGACCGGCAAGGCGTGCCGCGGTATCGGCATCGAGCCCGGCAAAGGGCTCATCCAGGATCACCAGGTCCGGGTCGCGCAACAGGACACGGGCCAGGCTGATGCGGCGGGCCTGACCACCGGATAGCTGGCGCCCCCCCTCGCCGACACGTGTCGCCAGTCCCCGCGGCAGGGTCCCGGCCCACTCCGCCAGATCGACCATCGCCAGCACCTGCCACAGCCGGCCCTCATCCGCCTCGGGGTCCGCGAGACGCAGGTTGGCGGCAAGCGTATCGTCGAAAAGATCGGTCTGCTGCGTCAGCAGCGCCACACGGCGATGCAGGGCATCCTCGTCCCAGTGCCCCAGCGAAATCCCCCCCAGCTCGCACGACCCCGACCCGGGCTTGAGCTGCCCGGTGAGCAGCCCCGCCACGCTGGACTTGCCGGAACCGGACGCACCACACAGTGCGAGCCGCTCTCCGGGCGATACTGACAGGGTCAGATGCTGCAAGGCCGGGCGAAGTGCTGCCGGATAGTGGAGTGTCACCCCCCGCAATTCGACCGTCAGGGCGCCGTCCATCCCTTGACCGCCGGACGTGGCCGCGCTGGCCTGCGAACCGGACTGCGCTTCCAGGCTATTGAGCCGTTCAGCCGCCCCGAAGGTGGCCCCGAACCAGGTGAAGGCCGCGGGCAATGCGGCCAGTGCCTCGTTCATGGCCAGTACCGCCAGGGGCATCATGACCATCACGGGCCCATCGATCACGCCGGCCGTCCAGGCCCGGGCGGCCAGCCACAGGGCCACCAGGGCCCCCAGGCTTATCAGCAGCGACACCAGGGCATTGCCGAGCGCGACGAGGTGTCCGAGCGAGCGCTGATCGCGGTAGAGCCGCGCCTCGATATCCAGCAGGCGGGCCCGATGCGCCGTCAGGCTAGCGTAGGCCTCCAGCTCCGCCAGGCCCTGGAGCTGCTCGATCAGCCGCCCCCGCAGCTGCTCCAGATCCTCGACCTGACGCCGACTGGACAGCATGCCTCGCCGCGCCTGCCCCAGGGTCAGCCACAGCCACCCCGTCAGCAGCAGCACCAGCACGCTGACCGCGACCGGCACGGCGAAGATGGCCAGAAACCCGGCCAGCAGCAGGATCGCCACCAGCGCCACCAGCGCCGGCGCCAGGAGGCGCAGGTAGAGGCTGTCCAGGGTATCGATATCCGCGGTCAGACGATTCAGCCAGTCACTTGCCCGCCGTCGGCTCAGGGCCTGCCCATCGAGACCGGACAGCACGCCGAAGAGTCGCGCACGCAGGTCCGCGAGCAGGCGCAGTACCGTATCGTGATTGTAGAGGCGTTCCACATAGCGAGACGCTGTCCGGCTCACCGCAAAGAAGCGAATGCCCCCACCCGGCACATAGACATCCAGGGTAATGGCCAGGCCCGCCGCCAGCGACAGCCCGGCCAGCGCCGTGGCGGTAATAAACCAGCCCGACAGCGCCAGCAGCCCGATTGCCGAGATCAGGGTCAGTGCCATCAGCACCGCCCCGCGCACCAGCCGGCCGCGGCGCTGGTCCAGCAGCCGCAACCAGGGCCTCAGGACCTGCCACCTCGGGTCATCAAGCGTTGTCAGCGACATGCTGTCCCTCCTCGCTTCGGGCTGTCCCGGACAACGCCAGCTGTCGGCTGGCCATGGCCATCAGCGCCGGGTGGTGGGTGGCGATGACCAGCGCTCGCCCCTCGTCGGCAAGCGCCTGCAACGCCCGGATCACCCCGGCTTCGGTCTCGGCATCCAGACTGGCCGTGGGTTCGTCCAGCAGCACAAGCGGGGCCTCTGACAGGAACACCCGAGCCAGCGCCAGGCGCTGGGCCTGGCCGCCGGACAGGCCGACGCCACGCTCGCCCAGCGGTGTCTCCAGCCCCTGCGGCAGAGTGGCCAGAAGCGCGTCGAGACCCGCTCGGGTCAATGCCGCGCGCATGGCCTCGTCGCTGGCCTCCGGGGCGGCCAGGCGAAGATTGTCCGCCAGGCTTCCCTGGATCAGCAGCGGTCGCTGGTCCATCCACGCCAGGCCCATGTCACGGCCGGGATGGCGTTCGCCTGTCGCGGGCATCACGAAGCCGGCAAGCAGCTGCAGCAGTGACGACTTGCCCACCCCGGAAGGGCCGGTCACGGCGATGACCTCCCCCCGCCGCACCGTCAGGCTGATCGGCTGCAGGACGACGCCGCGGCCCGGATGGACGACACTGGCCTCCCTCAGCACGATCAAGGTAGCGCTGTCGGCAGGGCCCTGCTCGTCACGGTCAGGGGCGTTGCTGCGACGACCGCTGTCGGGCACCTCCTCGAGCAGCGTGACCAGTGCCTCGGCAGCCCCCAGGGCCGCCGCCCGGTCATGATAGTGCTGGGAGAGAGTGCGCAACGGCTGGAAGAACTCCGGCGCCAGCAGCAGCACCAGCAGGCCGCTGAACAGTGTCAGCTGCTCCGACGGACCGTAGTCGATGTACCCCAGCAGGCCGAAACCGACATAGATGGCCACCACGGCAATCGCCACCGAGGCGAAGAACTCCAGCACCGCTGACGAGAGGAAGGCTAGACGCAGGGTGCGCATGCTGCGGCGGCGATAATCGTCGGCGGCGGCATGCACCTCCTCCGTCGCGGACCGGGTGCGCCCGAAAAGTTGCAGGGTCGTGATGCCGCGGACACGATCAATGAAGTGCCCGGAGAGACGCGCCACGGCGGCAAACTGTTCCCGGTTGAGCCGTTCGGCCCCCATGCCGACCAGAGCCATGAAGGCCGGAATCAGCGGCGCCGAGATCAGCAGGAAGAGCGCGGCCAGCCAGTCAAGCCAGAAGGTCGCCACCAGGATCATCAGCGGCACCGTCAGCGATAGCCAGAGCTGGGGCTGGAAACGCGCGAAATAGCCATCCAGTGCCTCCACCTGCTCCACCAGCTCGCTGGCCACGGACGCCGAGTGCCGGGATGCCAGGCGCACCGGCCCCAGAAGCGCGAGATGGTCGAGCAGCGCAAGACGGGCGCGGTGGCGGATCGCCAGGCTGGCCGCCTGACCCAGGGTCTCCTGCGCGTAGAGCATCAGGGATCGGAGAGCCACCACGAAAAGGATAGCGCCCAGCAGCGGCAGCAGGCTCGACAGCGCCTTCCCCTCGACCAGCAGGCCACTGATAAAGGCCGCCATCAGCGCCAGCTGGACCAGAGTCAGCGCGCCCCCGAGGGTGCCGGCGAGCACCGCAAGACGCAGCCGCCGGCGTTCGCCGGCGGCCAGTTGCTTGAGGTAGCGGCGAGGCGTCAGCCTCGCCGGCTTGCCACGTCCGGCCACTCAGTGATAACCGTCTTCGAGACTGACCTTGCCGCGGAAGACCCAATAGGTCCAAGCGGTATAGGTCAGCACGATCGGGACCACGAAGAGCACCCCGATCAGCAGGAACAGCTGAGCGTCGGGCGAGGAGGATGCATCCCAGATGGTGTAGTCCGGTGGCACCACCACCGGCCACTTGCTGGCCACCAGGCCGAGATAGGTGAAGATGAAGACCCCCAGCGTGGCCAGGAAGGGCTGACCATCGGCACGCCTGCGCACGGCCCGGAGCACCAGATAGGCACAGAACAGGGCCAGGGCCGGGAGGACCCAGATCAACTGGATGTTGTCGAACCAGCGGGCGGCAACATTGGGGTCGATGAAGGGGGTCCAGAAGCTGATGATCAGGAAGATCGTCAGCACGGCCGCCAACAGCGGTGGCGTGATGCGATAGGCCCAGTCCCGCGTCGGGCCTTCCGTCTTGAGGATGACCCAGGTGGCACCCAGCAGCGCATAGCCGGTCATCAGGCCAAGGCCGGTCAGGACACTGAACGGCGTCAGCCAGTCGAGGGCACCACCGACATAGACCATGTCCTCCACGGCAAAGCCCTGGATGTAGGCCCCCACCACGGCCCCCTGGGCAAAGGCGGCGATCGCCGACCCACCGCAGAAGGCACGATTCCACCAGCGCCGATTGCGATGGGACTTGGAGCGGAACTCGAAGGAGATACCGCGAAAGATCAGCGCCGCCAGCATCAGAAAGACACCGATATAGAGGGCCGGCAGAAACACCGAGTAAACCAGCGGAAAGGCTCCCAACAGACCGGCACCGCCCAGCACCAACCAGGTCTCGTTACCATCCCAGATCGGTGCCACGGAGTTCATCATCAGGTCACGGGACTCTTCGTTCGGCGCGAAGGGGTAGAGTATCCCCACCCCCAGGTCGAAGCCATCCATCAGCACATACATGATGACCCCGAAGCCGATGATGAAGGCCCAGATAAGTGGAAGGTCGAATAGTTCCATCTCTCAGCTCCTTGTCGCGTCGGCGTCATCGAAGGGGGTATGGGCGGCCGATAGCGGACGCTTGGGACGCTCGACTTCACCCTCGATGTCGTGCTGCTCAGACTCGGGCAGCATGCCCTGGCGCACGACCCGCATCAGGTAGTAGAGGCCGACGAAGAAGACCACGGCATAGACGGCCATGTACCCCAGCAGCGTGAAGAGCGCCATGCCGCCAGTCAGCGAGGGCGTCAGCCCTTCGGCATGGGTCATCAACCCATAAACCACCCAGGGCGCTCTGCCTGCCTCGGTCACGATCCAGCCGGCAAGCACCGCCAGGAAGGGACTGGCGATCATGGCCACCAGCGTCTTGAGATAGGTCGGGCTTCGGTAGAGTCGGCCGCCGCGACGCAGGTACAGGCCCACCAGCGCCACACCGATCATCAGGAAGCCAAGCGCCACCATGACACGGAACGACCAGAAGACGATCCATACCGGCGGCTGCTCCTCGGGCGGCGCGGCCTTGACACCAGGCACCTCGCCATCCATCTCATGGGTCAGGATCAGGCTGGCCAGCTTGGGGATGCCGATCTCGAACAGGTTGTCCTGAGCCTCCTGGTCGGGCCAGGCGAACAACAGCAGAGGCGCCCCTTTCTGCGTCTCCCAGTTGCCTTCCATGGCCGCCACCTT
Source organism: Halomonas sp. (assembly GCA_046540755.1). Lineage (GTDB taxonomy): Bacteria > Pseudomonadota > Gammaproteobacteria > Pseudomonadales > Halomonadaceae > Halomonas. The sequence continues at coordinate 48,257 of JBKHEO010000011.1, forward strand.
GGTCGGCTGATGCTCCAGGGTATTGAGGCCGTGGAAGTCGCCCAGGATGGCCTGGGCCGGTGTCAGCACCAGCAGCAGCCAGAGGCACATGGACAGTGCCTTGCGGTTGGCATCCACATCGCGGTTGCGCAGCAGATACCAGGCACTGACGCCCGCAACCACGAAGCCACCGGTCAGGAAGGAGGCCAACCCCATGTGGGAGAAGCGGTACCAGAAGGAGGGGTTGAAGATCGCCTCGCCCCAGGAAGTGATCTGGAAGCGCCCGTCGACCAGCTCCACGCCGGCCGGTGTCTGCATCCAGCTGTTGGCCGACAGGATCCAGAACGAGGAGATGAAGGTCCCGAGGGCCACCATGATGGCGGCAAACAGATGGACGCCCTGGGGCACCTTGCCACGCCCGAAGAGCAGCACCCCGAGAAAGGCCGCCTCCAGGAAGAAGGCCGTGACCACCTCGTAGCTGAGCACCGGGCCGAAGAAGTTCGAGGCCGCCAGGGAGAAGGCGCTCCAGTTGGTGCCGAACTGGAACGACATCACGATGCCCGAGACCACCCCCATGCCGAAGACCACGGCAAAGACCTTGGTCCAGAACAGCGAAAGGCGATCCCAGGCGGGATTTTCGGTCTTGTAGAAGAGGCCGTTGAGAACGGCGATATAGGATGCCAGCCCGATGGTGAACACGGGGAAGATGGCGTGAAAGGAGACCACGAAGGCGAATTGCAGTCGCGATAGCAGGAGAGGATCCAGTTCCATGACGCTTGCCTCGGTTCAAGTGAGACACGAACACGTCTCAAGGGATGCGGATGCACGCTCGCGGCGTGTTGTGCCTCTGGACCCGACACTCGCCGGCCCATGACGCATTCCACCTGGACACCTGAAGAACATCTTCAGCCTAGCAGGCCGAGCGAGGCGCATGGCGGCGCCTCCATAATGCAATATAGTTATTTAATTATTCTTTCTTTCCAGGAGATTATACCCGAGCTGACAGCGAAGGGGGCAAGGAAGTTGCGTGGTGCCTTGTCGCACCTGGATCCCCTCAGCCACCTCCCGTCGCCACCAGGGTCACCAGCCAGCCGGTGTAGGCGACGAACATCGACAGCAGTGCCGC
>JBKHEO010000012.1:0-48442 GCA_046540755.1 Halomonas sp.
TCAGGCTCTGCTGCATGTCGCGCATGGCGGCGAACAGCTTGCCGATCTCGTTGCGACTCGGGGCACGGGTCTTCTGGGACAGGTCAGCCTCGGCGATGCGCTCCAGCGAATGCACCGCCTCACCTAGGGGACGGGTGATACCCCGGATGATGAGCCACGCCAGGAGTATGCCGATCAGCAACCCGAGCAGAATGGCGGAGATAAGCGAAGTGCGGTTGAAGTCATGCTGGGCCGTGGCCTCTTGATACTCCGCCCTGGCCACGTCGAGCTGGATGTCCATCAAGGCATCGAATCCTTCGGAGACGGGATCGATGCCCTGATACAGCTCATTGCGGATGAAGGCTTCGAGAGCCGAGGCGTCCTCACTCCTCAGGATATCCTGAAGACGGGCCACACCCTGATCGGCGCTCTGCATCAAGGGGGACAGCTCCGCGATCAGTTCGCGCTCCGCCTCCACCAGGGACGTGGCTTGATAGGTCTGCCACTCTGACTCGATGCTGGATGTGGCCTGTTCGACATTATCGTGCCCTTCGTCCCAGTCCAGACGACCGCTGCGTACCTTGTGGGCGGTATCCACGATATTCACGGCATATTCGTCGGCGATGGTGGTCAGCTGACGCATCGGGACCACACGATCCTCGTAGACCGTATTGAGCCCTTGCAACACACTGGACTGGCCATGCATCCCCAGCAGGCCAAGGCCGATCGAGCTCAGGGCGAACACGCCCACCAGTACCGCAAGTTGGATGCTGATCCGAATATTCTGAAGCATAAGGCTCCCGCTCTTTCTAGATGGCTACGCCAGGGGCGGCAGGCCCACCGGTCATGCTGGAACGCCCCGATAGACGGGCCCGGGCTCTGTGGTGATGCGGTGGTGTCACTGGCGGCATGGATGCCTTCCTTCGGTGCAAGATGGAAACCCCTAGACGCGCTGGGCGCGGCCCGAGGCGGTAACCAGGGAGAGCAGGCGCACGGCGATCTCCTCCAGCGGGAGCACCTCGGCGGCGCCGCCCAGGGCGATGGCCTCGCGGGGCATGCCGTACACCACGCAGCTCGCCTCGTCCTGGGCGATGGTGGGGGCGCCGGCCTGGCGCATCTCCACCAGCCCCGCGGCGCCGTCCTTGCCCATGCCGGTGAGCAACACGCCGATGGCGTTGCGTCCGGCCTGGGTGGCGGCGGAGTGGAACAGCACATCCACCGAGGGGCGGTGGCGGTTGACCGGGGGGCCATCGTCCAGGCGTGCCACGTAGTTCGCGCCGCTGCGGGCCAGCTTGAGATGGGCATCGCCGGGGGCGATGTAGGCATGCCCGGGCAGGATGCGTTCGCCGTCGCTGGCCTCCCTGACCCGGATCTGGCATAGCCGATCGAGGCGTTCGGCGAAGGAGCGGGTGAAGCCGCCGGGCATGTGCTGGGTGATCAGGATCGCCGGGCTGTTGGCCGGCAGCGGCTCGAGCACGCGGCGGATCGCCTCGGTGCCCCCGGTGGAGGCGCCGATGATGATCAGCTTCTCGCTGGAGATCAGCGGTGCCTTGAGGCGCTCGGGGGGCGGCGCGTCGCGGCGGCGCGCGCGATGCGGGCGCGAGCGGGCGGCGGCACGCAGTTTCTCGGCGATCTCGCTGGCATACTCCAGCATGCCGCTGCGAATCCCCAGCGAGGGCTTGGCCACGAAGTCCAGGGCCCCGAGCTCCAGGGCGCGCAGGGTCACCTCGGAACCCGCCTGGGTGAGCGAGGAGACCATCAGCACCGGCATCGGCCGCAGCCGCATCAGTCGCTCCAGGAAGTCGAGCCCGTCCATGCGCGGCATCTCGACGTCCAGCGTCAGCACGTCGGGGTTGTGGCGCTTGATCAGGTCGCGAGCGGCGATGGGGTCGGGGGCCACGGCGACCACCTCCATGTCGGGCTGCTCGTTGATGATCTCCGTCAGCAGGTCGCGTATCAGCGCCGAATCATCGACACACAGCACCTTGATTCTGGTGGCGCTCAAGAGTCGTCTCCCGGGGTTCTGACAGCCGTGGCTGTCGGGTCAGGTCATGCTGGAACTATCGGCGCCAGGGACGGGAACTTTAGGCAAAAAGCGCGTCAAGGCGTGCGCACGTAGACGGTCTGGCCGCGCAGGCGGAAGCGGTCGGTGATGTAGGAGAAGTTCTCGGAGTGGCCGGCGAACAGCAGCCCGTCCGGCTTGAGCAGCGGGGCGAAGCGCTCGAGGATGCGCGTCTGGGTCGCCTTGTCGAAGTAGATCATGATGTTGCGACAGAAGATGGCATCGAAGGGCCCCTGCACCGGCCAGCGGGGGGCAAGCAGGTTGAGTTCCTCGAACGCCACCAGGGCGGCCACCTCGGGGCGCACCCGGGCCAGGCCCTGGTGGGTGCCGCGGCCGCGCTGGAAGAAGCGCCTGACCCGCGCCTCGTCGAGCTTGCTGACCTGCTCCAGCGGGTAGACACCGGACCGCGCCTTCTTTAGGGCGTCGGTGTCGATGTCGGTGGCAATGACCTCGGCACGCTGGGCCGCCTGCTGTCCGAGCGTCTCCATCAGCGTCATGGCGATGGAGTAGGGCTCCTCGCCGCTGGAGGCCGCGGCGCTCCAGACCCTGATGCGGCCCGGGCGTGCGCGCACATGCTCGGCCAGCAGCGGGAAGTGGTGCGCCTCGCGGAAGAAGGCGGTCAGGTTGGTGGTCAGGGCGTTGGTGAACGCCTCCCACTCACGCGCCTCGGGCTGGCGCTCGAGGCGGGCCAGGTAGTCGGAGAAGCGCGTCAGGCCGTGATGGCGCAGACGCTTGGCGAGGCGGCTGTAGACCATCTCGCGCTTGTGCTCGGCCAGCACGATGCCGGCGCGCTGGTAGATCAGCTGGCGGATGCGGGTGAAGTCCTCATCCGTCAGCTCCAGGTCGCGCTCCAGTCGGCCGCTTGACCAGCCAGCCGCGGCGGCGGTCATGGCCTCGCCTTCCCTGGGAGTGTTCAAAACGCTTCCCACTCCTCGCTGCTTTCCGTCGCCCTGGGCGTGGTCGCGGTGTCGTTACGGCGTGCTGGCGGCGCCTCGACGCAGGACGTCGGTTCATCGCTCGCCTCGCGACGTTCCCGCTTCGGCGCCTGCTCCATGCCGTGGCCACGCAGGCGGAAGGCGCCCACGGCGTTGCTGAGCATGGTGGCCTGGTGCTCCAGTTCGCCGGCGGCGCGTGCCGAGTCCTGCACTCGCGAGGCGTTCTGCTGGGTCACCTGGTCCATCTCGGCCACCGCCGAGTTGATCTGGGCGATGCCGTTGCTCTGCTCCTCGGAGGCGGCGGTGATCTCGCCGAGGATGTCGTTCACCCGGGTGGACGCCTCCATGACCCTGGCGATGGCCGCTTCGGCCTGGTGGATCAGCTCGGCGCCGCTGTCGATGCGCCGCGCCGAGCCGTCGATCAGTTGACGGATCTCGCTGGCGGCGTCGGCGGAGCGGCTGGCCAGGCTGCGCACCTCCTGGGCCACCACGGCGAAGCCGCGCCCCTGCTCGCCGGCACGAGCCGCCTCCACCGAGGCGTTGAGGGCCAGGATGTTGGTCTGGAAGGCGATGGAGTCGATGACGTCGATGATCTCGGTCATCTTGCGCGAGCCTGCGGTGATCTCGTCCATGGTCGAGACCGCACGCTGCATCAGCTCGCCGGAGGCGCGCGACTCGCTGGCGTTCTCCTCGGCCAGGCCGCTGGCCTGGCGGGCGTTGTCGGAGTTGTGCTGCACCGTGGTGGTCATCTCCTCCATGCTCGAGGCGGTCTGCTGCAGTGAGGCGGCCTGCTGCTCGGTACGTGCCGACAGGTCCTCGTTGCTGCGGGCGATGTCCCGGGCGGCCGGGGTGACGATACCGATGCCGCCGTTGACGTCGTTGACGATGCTGCCGAGGCTCTTGCGCATGATGTCCAGGGCGTCAACGAGCTGGCCCAGCTCGTCGCGGCGGCGAGCCGGAGCATCCGCCGCCAGGTTGCCCGAGGCGATCTGCAGGGTGAAGGCGCGGGACTCGCGCACCGGGCGGATCACCGTGCGCAGGGTCATGGCGCTGATGAACACCAGCAGCAGCAGACCCGCGCCGAGCAGGGCGGCGAGGGCGAGCAGCATCTGGCGCTGGCCCTCGCGGGCCTGCTGGGCGAGCTGCCCGGCGGCCTCCTGCTTGGCCTCGATCATCTCGTTGACGCTCTCCGCCAGTCGCTCGCCGTCCTCCTGCATGGTCTCGATGTGGTCGGGCAGGTTGCTGAAGATCTCGAAGCTGTCATCGCTCTGCAGCAGTTCGATGGCATGTCCGATGCCATCCTGGCGGTAGGCCGTTAGCTCCTCATCGAACTCGTCGGCAAGCCCGCCCTGGTTGGCCTCGCGGGCACGCAGCGCCGACCAGAGCTCATCGAGGCGGGTGCCGATCGTCCCGAGCTCCTCCGCGAAGGCCTCCTGGCGTTCCACCAGTTTGAAGCGGTCGCTGCGCGCCAGGGTCTGGTGCGCCTGAGTGGTGAGCTGGTCGATCTGCTGCAGTCGCGCCACGTCCTGCAGGCCGTCGCGGTCGAGGGTGTGCAGCCGCTCCCCGGCACTCTGCACGCCGTAGAGGCCCAGGGCGCCGCTGATGAGCAGCAGCACGGCGGCCACCAGCACCATGGAGACGATACGGGCACGCAGGCTGGTGAGGCTGGCGCCTGCCAGCCAGCCGGCGATGCCGCGACGTTTCAACTGCCCCTTGTCCAGCGTGAGGCCACGCCCCTTGCCTTCGCGGATGCGTGCGTAGGCGGCCTCGGCGCGCTCCACGTCCTCGCGGGAGGGCTTGACCCGCACCGAGGCGTAGCCCTTGACCTCGCCCTCCTCGACGATCGGCGAGACATTGGCTTCCACCCAGTAGTGGTCGCCGTTCTTGCGCCGATTCTTGACCAGCCCCTTCCAGCTCTCGCCCGCCTTCAGGGTGTCCCACAGGTTCTGGTAGGCCGCTTCGGGCATGTCGGGGTGGCGCACGATGTTGTGGGGCGCGCCCAGCAGCTCGTCGTGGCGGAAGCCGCTGACCTCGACGAAGGCCGGGTTGGCGTAGGTGATCCTACCCTTGAGGTCGGTACGGGTGATAAGGAAATGGTCGTCGTGAAGCAGGTACTCCTGCTGGCTCACTGGCTGGTTGTTGCGCATGGCGATTCCCTGATGAGGCGATAGTCGACGTCGTTGTTGTGTCTGGTGAAGCGCCGATGAGGTCTAGAACGCTTCCCAGTCGCCGCTCTTCGTCGGCCTGGCCTCCGTGTCGGCGGGCATCCTGGCCTGCTCGCGGCGGTTCATGAGTGACGGCATCCAGCGCGACAGGTCGTCGCCGGCCGCGCCGTCATCCGCCTGGCGGTGGTCGGCCCCAGTCTCGAGCTGGAAGCGGTTGACCGCCGCCTTGAGCCGGCTGGCCTCGGCCTCCAGCTGGTTGGCGGCGCTGGCGGCGTGCTGCACCAGGTCGGCGTTCTGCTGGGTGACCTGGTCCATCTGGGTCACCGCGTCGTTGACCTGGGCGATGCCGCTGCTCTGCTCGTGTGAGGCGGAGGCGATCTCGTCCATGATGTCGCTGACGCGCTGCACGGCGGAGACGACCTCCTCCATGGTCTGGCCGGCCTGGTCGGCCCGTGCGGTACCGCGGTCGACCTGGCTCACCGAGGCCTCGATCAGCCCGCGGATCTCACGGGCGGCATCGCCGGACCGGCTGGCCAGGTTGCGCACCTCCTCGGCCACCACGGCGAAGCCGCGGCCGTGTTCGCCGGCGCGGGCCGCCTCCACCGAAGCGTTGAGCGCCAGGATGTTGGTCTGGAAGGCGATGCTGTCGATGGTGCCGATGATCTCGGCGACGCGGTGTGAGCCCTGGCTGATCTCGTGCATGGTGCTGACCACCTCGTTGACCACCTCGCCGCCCTGCCGGGCCGTCTGGGTGGCGTCCACGGCCAGCCGGCTGGCCTGCCCGGCGTTGTCGGCGTTCTGGGTGACGGTGGAGGAGAGCTGTTCCATGCTCGAGGCGGTCTCCTGCAGCGAGGAGGCCTGCTGCTCGGTGCGTGCCGAGAGGTCGTTGTTGCCATGGGCGATGCTCTGGGTGCCCTGGTAGATGGCCTCGCTGCTGTCGCGCACGGTCGTGACCGTCTCGGCCAGGCCCTGCTGCATCGCCGCCATGGAGGCATAGAGGCGGCCGATCTCGTTGCTGCCGCGCTCCGGGATGCGCTGGGCAAGGTTGCCCTGCTGCATGGCCTCGAAGTAGCCGACCAGCTGCCCCAGCGGGCGAATGACGTTGGCTGTCACCCCCCACATCACCACCACGATGGTGACGGCGGCGATCCCCAGGCCCGCGATCATCAGCCATTCCAGCACCTTCACCAGATCGAGGAAGCCGCTATAGAGACTGGCGCCGCTCTCCTCGGCATCCACGAAGAAGGTGACCGCATCGTCGTAGAAGGTCTCGGTCAGTGCCTCGACGTCGTGGGCGAGAGCCAGGAAACGGGCGGCATCCCCCTCGACCAGGGCCTGGTGCTGGGGCCACAGGCCCTCCTCCATCAGCCGATCGAAGCTCGCCTGCAGCGTCTCGATCATGGCGCCGCGAGTCCCGTCACCGGGGAGGGCCAGGAACGCCTGAAAGGTCGACTCGACCTCGGCCAAGGACGCTTCCAGGCCCTCTGCTTCGCCACGGATCTCGGTCCGCGCGTCTCGCGATTCGGCGTCGAGCAGGCGTGCCTGCAGGTCCCGCAGCGCGACCTGGGCAAACAGCATCCGGGTGTTGGCGCGGTTGAGCGCCGACTGCTGGTCGACATTGACCTCGTTGAGCGTCTGCAGCGCCGCTTCGCTGTGGCGGGCGGCGTAGAGGCCGAGCCCGCCCAGCGCAATGATCAGCGCGGCGAACACCGCCAGTACCAGGCTCCAGCTCAGGCGTACCGTCATGTTGTCGAGTCGTTTCACAGTGTCCTTCCTGGGCTCAATCGATGGTGGCGGGTTTGCGTGGCGCCTGGGCATCGCCCTCATCGGCGGCGCCCTGTGCCGCTGCGTTGGTCGCCGCCTCGACGGGTCTGGCGCCCTGGGCCGGGTGGGCTCTTAGCTGGAAGTGCGCCACCTGGTCGCGCAGGTGCTGGGTCTGGAGGGTCAGGCGCTGGGAGGCCTGGGTGTGCTCCTCCACCAGGCTCGAGTTCTGCTGGGTCATCTGGTCCATCTGGGTCACCGCCAGATTGACCTGCTCGATGCCGTGGGTCTGCTCCTCCGAAGCGGCGGAGATCTCGCCGATCAGCGTGGTGAGCTGCTGGATGTCGCGCACCATGCCGGTGATGATCTCGCCGCTCTCCTCCACCAGGCGGGTGCCTTCGGTCACCCTGGCGTCAGAGCCGTCGATCAGCGTCTTGATCTCGCCGGCGGCCTCGGAGCTGCGGCTGGCCAGCTTGCGCACTTCCTCGGCGACCACGGCGAAACCGCGGCCGTGCTCGCCGGCACGGGCCGCCTCCACCGAGGCGTTGAGCGCCAGGATATTGGTCTGGAAGGCGATGGCATCGATGGTCTCGACGATGCTCGACATCTGGGTCGCGCTGTCGTTGATCTCGCCCATCGAGGCGGCGACCCGGTCCATGGCCTCATGGCCGCGCTCGGCGTTGCCGGCAGTCTCCCGGGCCAGGTCGCTGGCCTTGCCCGCATGGTCGGCGTTCTGGCGTACCGTGGCGGTCAGCTGCTCCATGCTGGATGCCGTCTCGGCCAGCGAGGCCGCCTGCTGCTCGGTACGGGTGGCGAGCTCGTCGTTGCCGGCGCCGATCTCCTCGACCACGCCGTTGACCTCGTCGGTGCTCCGGTGGATGTTGCCGATGGTCTGCTCAAGGCGTCGGCGCATGCGCTCGATGTGGGCGAGCAGGCTCGCCTGGTCTCCCCGGCGCAGGCCCACCGGGCGGTCGAGTCGACCCTCGGCGATATGGCTCACCACTTCGGCCGCGTAGGCGGGGTCGCCGCCCAGGCGGCGGGTGACGCTGCGGATCACCAGGCCCATCAGCAGGGTGAGCGGGATACCGACCCCGAGCAGGGCCAGCAAACTGCGTGCCAGGCCGGCGGCGAAGGCGGCATCGATATCGTCGATGTAGACGCCGGTGCCCAGGTACCAGCCCCACTCGTCGAAGACGGTGTTGATGGATGACTTCTCGGCCAGGGCATCGTCTTCCGAGGCGTGGGCCCAGAGGTAGTCCACCACGCCGTCGTCGTTCTTCACGTCCTCGACGAACTCGCGGAACAGGTAGCGCCCTTCCTCGTTCTGGAAGTCGCGCACCGAGGTGCCGACCGGCAGGCGCGGGTGGGCGAGCAGCTCGTAGTCGCCGTTGAAGATGTAGACGTAGCCGCGCCCCTCGTCGTAGGTCATCTCGCGCACCGCATCGGCGGCACGGGTCTTCGCCTCCTCGGGGGGCAGCTCGCCCTCCTCGGCTCGCTTGGCGTGGTCGCGGACCAGGTTCAGGGCCATGTCGACATAGTCGTCGAGCGCGCCGCGGCGCTCCTCGAGCATCGTCTGGCGGTTCTCCCAGGCGGCCCAGGCCATCAGGCAGACCATGCCGAGCCAGATGATGCCGAGCGACGCCCACAGTTTCCTTGTCGTTGTCAGCTTTTGCATGGTTGCTCCTTTGATCACTCGCTGGCCTGTTCCACCAGGGCCATCTCCTGGCTGGTGAGCAGCTTGTCGATGTCCACCAGCACCAGCATGCGGTCTTCCAGGCTGCCCAGGCCGCTGAGGAAGTCCGAGGAGAGGGTGACGCCGAACTCCGGGGCGGGCTTGATCTGCTCCGGCGTCAGGGTCATGACGTCGGAGACGCCGTCGACCACGATGCCCACCACCCGATCGGCGACGTTGACCACGATCACCACGGTCTGGCCGCCGTATTCGACTTTCTCGAGCTGGAACTTGATGCGCAGGTCGACGATGGGCACGATCACGCCGCGCAGGTTGGTGACGCCCTTGATGAAGTCCGGGGCGTTGGCGATGCGGGTGACGTTCTCGTAGCCGCGGATCTCCTGCACCTTGAGGATATCGATGGCGTACTCTTCCTCGCCGAGCGAGAACACCAGGAACTCGCGGCTCTGGGCCTCGAGGGCGGCGGCATCCAGGCTGGGGCTGGTGAGCTGGGTCATGAGGCTTCTCCTTCGGTGTGGAGGCGGCGCTCCAGGTCGTGATGAGGACGTTGCCGGTGCCGCGACTCCTTCTTGGCGCGGTTGAGGCGATGCAGGCCGGCGATATCAAGGATCAGGGCGACGCTGCCGTCACCCAGGATGGTGGCGGCGGAGACGCCGGGCACCTTGCGGTAGTTGGTCTCGAGGTTCTTGACTACCACCTGCTGCTGGCCGATCAGGTCGTCCACCAGCAGGGCATAGCGACGCCCCTCGCCCTGCACGATCACCGCGATGGTCTCGTTGAGCTCGGTCTTGGCGCCCGTCACATCCAGCGCCTCGTGGACCGCCACCACCGGCAGGTACTCGTCGCGCACCTTGAGCACCACGTCGTCGCCGGCCATGGGGTAGAGATCGTCCCGGGAGGGCTGCAGCGACTCGAGCACGGTGGAGAGGGGCAGGATGAACACCTCCTCGCCCACCTTGATCGACATGCCGTCGAGGATGGCCAGGGTCAGCGGCAGCACGATGCGGATGGTGGTGCCCTTGCCGGGGGTCGACATGATCTGTACCTGGCCGCCCATGCCCTGGATGTTGCGCTTGACCACATCCATGCCCACGCCGCGGCCGGAAACGTCGGTGATCTCCTTGGCGGTGGAGAAGCCGGGGGCGAAGATCAGCTGCCACACCTCGTCGTCGCTCATGGTGTCGGCGACCGGCAGGCCACTCTCCCTCGCCTTGGCCAGCAGCTTCTCGCGATCAAGCCCGGCACCGTCGTCGCTCACCTCGATGATGATGTTGCCGCCCTGATGGCGGGCGGAGAGGGTCAGCCGGCCGGTGCGCGGCTTGCCTCTGGCCTCGCGTACCTCGGGGGGCTCGATGCCGTGGTCCAGGCTGTTGCGCACCAGGTGGGTGAGCGGATCGATGATGCGTTCGGTCAGGCTCTTGTCGAGCTCGGTGGACTCCCCCTCGGTGACCAGCTCGATCTCCTTGCCGAGCTTGCCCGAGGTCTCGCGCACCACCCGGGGGAAGCGGCTGAAGACGAAGTCCATGGGGATCATGCGCACCGACATCACCGCTTCCTGGAGGTCCCGGGCATTGCGCTGCAGCAGGCTCATGCCGTTGAGCAGGTTGCCGTTGTTCACGCCATCCAGTTCGCTGACGGTCTGGTCGAGCATCGACTGGGTGATGATCAGCTCGCCGACCAGGTTGATGATCTGGTCGACCTTCTCCACCGAGACGCGAATCGAGCTGGACTCGCTGGCCCTGGCCTTCTTCGGCTTGCTGCTGCCGTCGGACTGGGCCTTGCTGCCCTTCCCGGCGTCGGGTCTGGCCGGGCCGGGAGAGGGGTCCGGTGGCTTCGCTGCCTGCGGTGCCGGTGCCTCCTTGCCGGTTTCTGCCGCGTCGAACGAGGCCGGTGGCGGCGTCTCGGTGATCGCCTCCTCGCTCTCATCCACGCGGATCTGCACCTGCTCGGGCTCGATGATGAAGCACATCACCGCCTCGATGTCGTCGCGACTCACCGCGGTGGTCAGGGTGACCTCGTAGCACTGCGGGCTGCCATGCTGGGCCTGGATCTCCCCCAGCTGCTCGAGCTCCTCGATCAGCAGCGCACGATCCCTTTCGCCCACCTCGATCAGGGCCACCACCAGGCGCTGTTGGCCCTCGGCGGAGGACGCATCCTGTGACGGTGCACTCTCCACGGGGGGCGGCGGGTTTGCTTCCTGGGGCGCCTCGATGGACGCGGCCGCCCCCTCGGCCCCCTCGAGTCCCTGGCCGATCTCCTCCAGGGCCAGCTGCTGCAGGGTCTGACAGATGCGGGCGAAGGCTTCCTGATCGGGCTCCTCACCGTTGCGGTAGGCGCCGAGCTGGTTGTGCAGCATATCCTTGGTTTCCAGAAAGGTGTCGACGATGTCGTTGCGCAGCGTCAGCTCACCGCGGCGGGCATGGTCGAGCAGGTTCTCGAACAGGTGGGTGGTCTTCTGCAGGACATCGAAGCCGAAGGTGCCGGCGCCTCCCTTGATGGAGTGGGCCGCACGGAAGATGGCATTGAGCTGCTCGGCATCCGGCGCGTCGATATCCAGCTCGAGGAGATGGCGCTCCATGTCGGCGAGCAGCTCCTCGGCCTCCTCGAAAAACGTGTCATAGAAATCGGTGATATCCATGCGCTAACCCTTGCCCTGATAGTTGATGCCCTGAATGGGGCCGCTAATCCGTACCCAACTGACTGCGCAGACTCTCGGTGAAGCGTTCCACGGGGGGCATGTCCACCTGTGGCGTGCGCCGGCTGAGTGGCGTCGGCGCGCCTGCGCCGTTGAGGGTGCCGGGGCGCCGAATCCGCTCGGCTACCTCGTCGAAGAGCACCAGCAGCTCGATACGCCGGTTCACTGGGTCGCTGGCCTCGGTGTCCGGCATCGGCACCCGGTCGGCGAAGCCGGAGACGCGCAGCAGCTTGGCGGGGTTCAGGCCCCCGGCGACCAGCTCACGTCGCGAGGCGTTGGCGCGGTCGCCGGAGAGCTCCCAGTTGCTGTACCCGCGGTAGCCGCTCAGGTAGGCCAGGCTGTCGGTGTGGCCGCTGATGCTGAGGTCGTTTTCCAGTTCGTTGAGCAGCGGCGCCATGGTGCGCAGCAGGTCGCGCATATAGGGCGCTACCTGGTCGCGGCCCAGGTCGAACATGGGGCGCTGTTCGGTATCCAGCAGCTGGATGCGCAGGCCCTCGGGGGTCATCGTGAAACGCAGCTGCTGGCGCAGCTCGCGAAGGTCCGGGTCGGCGTTGATGGCGGACTCGATGCGCTGCTGCAGGTCCCGGAACGCACGGCGCTGAACGTCGCTGGGGCGGGTCTGCTGGCGCATGTCGATGCGCGCCCGCTCCCCCTCGGAGTGGGCGGGGTCGGGACCGCCTCCCGGGATCACGTTCTCGCTCTGGGCCCGAGCGTCGCCATCGGTGATGGCGCTGACCAGCGGGGTGCGGAAGTACTCGCCCACCGCCTCGCGCTGGGGGGGCGTCGACTGCGAGAGGATCCACATCACCAGGAAGAGCGCCATCAGGGCGGTCATGAAGTCCGCCAGGGCGATCTTCCAGCTGCCGCCGTGATGCCGGTGCACCACCTTCTTGCGGCGGATGATGATGGGGCGACGGTCCTGACTCATGCGCTGCCTTCACCCGCCTTGGAATTGCGCACGTATTCCTCCAGTTCGGTGAAGCCGGGCCGCTCCTCGCTGTGCAGCGCCTTGCGGCCGAATTCCACGGCCAGCTGCGGGGCATAGCCGTGCAGGCTGGCCATCAGCGTGACCCGCATGCACTGCAGCACCTTCTCCACCTCCTTGGTCTGGCGTTCCACCCGGCTGGCCAGGGGGTTGACGAAGCCGTAGCCGGCGAGGATGCCGAGGAAGGTGCCCACCAGGGCGTGGGCGATCATCTGGCCCATCTCGTCCGGGTTGCTGTCCGCGGCGCTCAGCGCCTTCACCACCCCCATGACGGCGGCGACGATACCGAAGGCGGGCATGGCGTCGCCCACCTTGGCGATGGCGTCGGCGGGGACGTGCGCTTCCTGCTCGAAGGCCTCGATCTCGTGGAGCATCAGTTCGTCGATCTCCATCGGCTCCATGGTGCCGCTGACCATCAATCGCAGGTAGTCGGTGAGGAAATCCATGATGGTGGGGTCGGCGAGCACCCGCGGATGCTCGTTGAAGAGGGCGCTCTCCTGGGGGTTGTCGATGTCGCGTTCGATGCCCAGCATGCCGTCGCGGCGAATCTTGACCAGCAACTTGTACTGTACCGCCATGAGCTCCATGTAGAGCGCCTTGTCGTAGCGCTTGGAGCGCCTCAGCCGACCGAAGATGCGGAAGGTGGCCTTGATGGCCTTGCCGTTGTTGGCGGCGATGAAGGCACCGATCCCGGCGCCGCCGATCATCAGGAACTCCGTGGGCTGGAAGAGAGGTCCGAGATGGCCGCCCGCCAGCACGAAGCCGCCGAATACGGAGAGCAGGACCACAAGGTAACCGATGGGTATCAGCACAGCCGCTATCCCTTAACCGAAGCGTGGGTTGATCTTCTTACCCGCTTATCGGCGAGGCAGGGGCAGACTTGAGGGAAGGGGGAGAAAAGTTGCGCCCCGTCGAGGCGGGGCGCGGGTCAGGCGCGGTGGCGTGTCGCCTGTTGAGCGGGTCGGCACACGAGGGCCTCGGGCGCCTCCGCCTCGCGGCGGCGCCGGGTCTTCCCGGCGCGTGAAGGCGGCTGACAGATGCCGCACACATAGTCGTGGGTGGGGCTGTGGGCGTGGGCCACGAAGCGTCCCGAGCAGCGGGTGCAGGCGGAGAGCTGCAGCAGGTCGCTCTCGAAGAAGCGGATCAGGGTCCAGGCGCGGGTCAGCCCCAGCACGGCCTCGGCATCGTCGCTGTCGATCTGCTCGATATAGAGGCGGTAGGCCTTGATGAAGGCGGTCAAGCGCTCACAGCCGTGATCCTCCCGCAGCCGGGCATAGATGTTGTAGAACAGCGACGAATGGATGTTGGGCATCCAGGTGATGAACCAGTCGGTGGAGAAGGGCAGCATACCCTTGGGCGGCGACATGCCGCGAATCTCCTTGAACAGCCTCACCAGTCGCGTGCGGCTCAGTTCGGTCTCCGTCTCCAGCACCTGCAGGCGGGCGCCGAGCTCGATCAGGTCGATCGCCAGCTGCACCTGCTGCATCTCCTTGAGAAGGCTCTTGTCAGCCATGACGCTCCTCCAGCAGCTCCGGGTTGCCGTTGGAGGCCATCAGCAGCGAGGCGTGCAGCGAGGTCAGGCCCTGTTCGCGGGGGTTGTCGACGACCTGGCGCAGCTGCTCGGCGCCGGGGTGGCCGAAGTGGCACAGCAGCTGGTTGGTTCGCGACAGCCGGGTGAGCTGGCGAGCATTGAGGCCTTCGAGCAGCTCGGCGGTGTCGTCATCGATCTTCAGGCGGAACATCGCCTCGTCGCGGTCCGCGCCCAGCAGGCGCTGGGCGAGCAGCAGGTAGGCGAGGTTGAGCTCCTGGATCTCTTCGTTGAGTGAGGTGGAAGGCATGGTTCCCTGTCGACGTCTTCTAGTCCGATCGCCGGGCGATCGGGAGTTTTCTTTTTCCGTGGCCCTGGCCACGGCCTGCCGTTGGAACCATTGTCGTCGCCCATCGTGACGATGCAATGTGTCTATAGGGTTAATATAAGTTGCTGGTTGCGGGGGGTGACGAGTTTAATGCTTAAAAGATATGCATAATCAGTCGCCTAAGGTGTCTCACCTTGTAACTAATTTTATTTAGAAATTTACATTTCTTTACGAAACGGGGCGTCGGACGGCTTGTCCTGTGCCGGTGCGCGCTCATAGATCCACACCAGCAGCTCTGCGATCACCTGGTAAAGGCGCGGGGGAATCTGCTCGTCGAGGTCGAGCTGCATCAGCAGCCCGACGAGCTCGGGGGCGTCGTGGACATAGATGCCCTGGCGCTGTGCCTCGGCGATGATGCGCTCGGCCAGTTCCCCGTAGCCCTGGGCGATGACCCGGGGGGCGTCGTCGTTGCCCTGGTAGGCCAGGGCAACGGCCTGTCGGCGCTGCCGGTCGCGGTCATGGGGGGCCATCGGCGGCCTCCGTGGTCAGGCGCTCGAGGGTGACACCCACCTCCTCGAAGCCGTGGGCGCCGAGTCTCGCCTCGAGTGGGGCGCGCCCCTCCTGGAGCCGGGTCAGCGTCTCCGGATCCGCCACTCGCATGTCGATCTCGAGTCGGGTGTCCTGCATCCACACCGAAGCCTTGACCCTGCCGGCTCCCTGGACCTCCAGGTCGATATCGGAGCGCCAGGTGCGCCGCGCATCCTCTCCGGGGGGCGCCTCCTGCTCTTCGTCGCGTGATGCCCGTTCGCCGACCGGCGGCTGGATCAGCAGCGCCATGAACAGGCCGCTCCAGACATCCCCCTCCCAGCGCAGGGTCGGCGTCACCAGCATCTCCAGCTGATGGCGCACGATCCCCTGCAGGCTCTCGTGCACGGGGTCGCGAGCCGCCAGGGCGGGCGGGCGCATGGCCGTGGGCTCGGCGGTGCCAGCCTGTGCCGGCCGGCCGGTCGCCTCGGACGTCGGGACTGAAGTGCCGGCTGGGGCGGGTGCCGGGGAGGCGACAGAAGGGGCAGGGGTGGGGGGAGTCGTGCTGCCCGGGTCGGCGGCGGGCGGTGTCGCCTGCGGCGGCCCGCCCGCCGGCGGCAGTGGGCGCGCGAGCAGGCGTGTCTCCGCCGCGCCGGGGGCGGCGGAGGGCGAGAAGCGCAGGGTGCGCCACATCTGCGGCTCCCGTTCCAGCTGCTGTCGCGGCAGCTCTCCCTTGTACCAGCGGTTCAGGTGTGACTCGTAGAACAGGCCGCTGTCGCGAACGCTGCCCTCGAGGCGCGCTGCCACCTGGGCGGGATCGGCCGCCTGACCGGTCGTGACCAGGGGGGCGCGGGTCGACAGGGTCGAAGGGGGTGCCGGGAAGCGCATCAGCAGGTCGGCGATGGTGCGACCGGCGCTGCTCAGATGCGTCTGGGAGGAGGTAGGCGGCGTGCCCTCCTGACGGGGGTAAAGCGCCGGATCGGGGGGGGGCTGCGGGGAGGTTCGGTGGGTCCTCTGGGACGAGGCGGCGCCGGGGCGGGCGTCCAGCCGCGAGTCGCTGTGGAGGGCACGAGGCGCCTCCGCCGGCGAGGTGGGCTTGACCGGCTGGTTCAGGTCCCGGGGCGGTGGGGTGTCGACTCGCTTGCCCAGGACCTGATGAAGCAGCGTGTCCAGTAGCGGGGTGATGCCACTCACATGGGGCTCTTGTCGTCCGGCGACCGGGTGGGGTGACGGAAAGCGTTATCGGGTTGGACCCCGTAGGCACGGCTCAGGTTGCGTTGGCGCCGCGAGATGCCGATCAGCTCGCCGAGCTCGTCGCGGCGGGCCATCAGCCCGTCACGCACTCGCAGGTTGTTCTCGAGGATATCCTCGATCAGTTGCGCCTTGCGTTGTCGGTCCATCTCCGTCAGTGGCACGTGGGCGTCGAGCTGGCGGAGGTGGTGGGTCTGCATCACGTAGTCTGCCTCGTAGGCGACCAGGGTGCCCCAGTCCTGGCGGTTCGTTGCCTCCAGCATGCGGCGTGTCTGATGCAGCAGGGCTTCGTAGGCCGCCACCACGTCGTCAGCCGAGGGAGAGTGGGAGTTCATCGTCATCCGCCCTGGTTTGCTGCCTGACCGCCGATCTCCTTCCAGGCGCCGGCGATGTCGTTCAGGAGGGTTTCGGCCTGGTCCAGGCTCTCGACGTCGTTGCGCAGGTTGGCGGTGAGCAGCAGGCGAACCGTGTAGTCGTAGAGGGCGGCCAGGCGCTCGGCGATCTCGCCCCCCTTCTCGACGTCCAGGGCGGCCATCAGCCCGTTGTTGATGATGTCCATGGCCTTGGAGATCGCCTTGCCCTTCTCGGCGGTGTGGCCCGCCTCGAGGTGGAGGCGGGCGGCGCGGATCGAGGCGATGGCGCCGTCGAACAGCATCACGATCAGCTGGTGGGGGCTGGCGGACATCACGCCGCTCTCGACGCCGACTCGGGCGTAGGCACTGGCGCCGCGTCCGTACGCGGCGGCTCCTCGCATGGCTGACATGGTCTTGTCGCTCCTGTTCGGTCATGGCCCGGGGCCATGGCGGATAACTCGGTTGGTCGATGGGCGCAGTTTGTCAGGCCCTGCCGGAGACGGTGGTTCGAACACGACCGCCCTGCGCCACTATTTCGGTCTATCGGCAAGGTGCGAGGGGACTTTAATGTGGCCCGCCGGCGACCCATCCGCTGGCGGGGTCTCAGGTCGAGACGGGGACCTCCCCCTCGATCCTGCCCAGGCGCCTGCTGATGTCTCCCTGGATGACCTCTCCGAGGCCGCGCCCGGGGGGGTGCACCGACTCGGTCAACTGCAGGCGGTTGGGGCGGCCCTGGGCGTCGAGGCCCTGCACCCAGCCCATCTTGCCGGACTCGAACTTCACCAGGGCGCCCACGGGGTATAGGCCGAAGCGCCGGATGTAGCGCCTGACCCACTTCTGGTCGAACCGCTCCGGTTGCGACAGCAGGACGCGATAGACCTCGTCGATGGGAAAGGCCGGTCGGTCGGGCCGCTCCCGGCGCATGGCCTCGACCACGTCCACGACGGCGGCGGCGCGGGCCAGCTCGTGCAGAGCCTCGCCTTCCAGGCCGCGGGGGTAGCCGCTGCCGTCGAGGCGCTCGTTGATGTCCTCGACCACCGAGGCGAGCACGCTGCGCGAGAGCCAGTGGCAGCGTGTGGTGCGTTCCAGCAGCAGTGTGACATGCTGCTGCAGTCGCGCGTAGTCGATCGCGTCGAGCCTCTCGGTCTCCAGCAGCGCCGCGGGGAGTAGCGCCTTGCCGAGGTCGTGGATCATGGCGCAGGCGACCATCGCCTTGCACAGCTCGCGGGGGATGGCATCGAGGCCCGCCAGGTTCAGGAGCTGGACGGCGACCGCCAGGCAGTGGCGCACCAGGCGGGGTTCATGGGGCAGGCAGCGGGTGGCGAACAGCAGGCCCTCCCGATCCTCGTCATTCAGCAGCAGCAGGCGGTCGGCATGTCGGGAGAGCTGCACCGAGTCGATGGCGCCCCCCTGCTGCAGTTCCAGCATCTGGGCGTCCAGGTAGCCGGCGATGCGGGCCAGCCGCTTGGCCATCGGGGTGGCATATTCCTGGGCATTGCGTCGCCCGATCCCGGGAGCGGCGGTGGTGCTGGCCTGAAACAGAAGCGAGGGTAGGCGTGAGGCTTCGCCCCCCTCGTCGTAGCGGGCCGCCTCGCGCTCGATCTCGCGAACCAGATGCCATAGCTGGCGCTCCTGGTCAGGGCTGGTGCCCTTGAACTGGAAGCCGACCTGCAGGCTCTGGCGCTCGGTGTCGACCTGGCGGTGACGCGGCTCGGCGCGGGCCAGAAAGCGCGTGTTGTCAGGAAAGCAGAGCTCCACTTCCATCGGCTGGCTGGCTTCCGCCAGCATTCTCCCCGCCGCCAGCGGCAGCTCGAGCTGGCACCCTTCCAGCGAGAGGTCCTTGAGGTCGCCCTGGGCCGAGTGGCCGCGATCGTCCCGCAGGATGCCGCCGACTTCCATGCCCAGGCGCAGGTGGGCCCGAAACGAGGAGCGGCGCTGCAGGACCTCGAGGTAACGAGGATAGTCGCTGATGCACAGCAGGCGGCCGTCATCCTCTTGGCAGCTCCTGGCGGTGA
Source organism: Halomonas sp. (assembly GCA_046540755.1). Classification (GTDB taxonomy): domain Bacteria; phylum Pseudomonadota; class Gammaproteobacteria; order Pseudomonadales; family Halomonadaceae; genus Halomonas. The sequence continues at coordinate 18,276 of JBKHEO010000012.1, forward strand.
GGGCCGGGGTACGGACCATCTTGCCGTGGACCTGCCCCAGGACCCGGAAGGGGCGCTCCTGGCGCAGGGTGACGGCGAGCTCCCGGGTTGCGCTGATGTCGAGGGTCAGGGCGTAGCCGGGTGCCTGGCTCACCATCAGCACCGGCTCGGGCTTGCCGCCGGACTCCAGCATCTGAAGCGAGGCACCGCCCGGCTCCATCATCGCCGCCAGCAGCTCATCCACCTCGTTGGGGCGCTCTACCCGGGTGTAGCCATCGTCGGTCTGCGACATCCGTGCCTCTTGCGGGTTATCGTCTTGATCTCGCCTGCTATCGGCCGTGGCTCAGCATTCTTTAGCCTGTGTCCGGGCGGTGGACCGGCACTCAAGTTCGGTTTGCCGCGGTCGATATGCCGTGGCATGACGGCGAATGTGACGTTATTCGCTTCCGGCAGGCGCCAGGGCGCCTAGACTAAGTGGCAGGCGCACATCCCGATGTGCCGGAGCGACAAGATGGTTGAAGAAACGAGCGACACCACCGGCGAGCGCGGTCACCGGGGCGTTGCCCTGCACCCGGCGGCGCTGGCCAGGACGGTCAGCGAGGCGGAGCCGGTCGCCCATGTGCTGCTGGATGCCGCCGGCCGTGTGCTCTGGGCCAATCCGCTGTTCTGGCGCCAGATCGGTATCCGGCATGGCGAAGCCGTGGGGCGCCGGTTGGCCGACCTGCTGACCCTGACCGGCTGGCTGCACCAGGGGCGCGATGCGGCACTCGAGGGCCCCTGGCGGCGGGTGTGGCTGAGCGTCGTGGGGGGTGGCGCGCCGAGGGCCTGCCTGATGGCGGAAACCTGCCCCGTCAACGACCGGCTGGCGGGGGCCCGTCTGTTCTCCTTCATCGACCTCCAGGCCGAAGGGGCCGCGCGAGTCCCCCCCTTCGCCGACCCCCTGACGGGGCTGCCCAGCACCTGGGTCTTCGAGGACCGGCTCCAGCACGCCATGGATCGGGCCGGCCGGCTCGACCAGGGGCTGGCGGTGATGCTGATCTGCCTGGATCGTGCCGGACGTATCCTGCGGGAACACGGCGAGGCGATGGTGCAGCAGCTGCTTCAGCAGGTCAGTCGCCGGCTGGTGGGCACGCTGCGGGTGGAGGACAGCATCACCTACCTGGGGCGCTACCGCTGGGGGGTGCTGGTCGAGCACCCGGTGGCCCCGGAGAGCCTCCAGGCGGCCGCGCTGCGGTGCCTGGAAGCCATGGAGGCGCCCTTCTCGCTGGCTGCCTCGCCGCTGCTGATGACGCTTTCGATCGGTGTCGTCTTCTATCCCGAGGATGGTGAATCGCCGGATGCGCTACTGACGGCGGCCGAGCAGGCGCTGCGCCATGCCGGCCCGGACAGCTATGCCTTCGTGGATCGTGCCCTCAAGCGCCAGCTGGCCGAGCGGGCGGCCTTCCGGGAGGCGCTGCAGGTCGCCCTGTTGGAGCCTGATCGCCACTTCGGCCTGGTCTATCAGCCGCAGTGGAGCCTGACGCAAGGGAGATGCACCGGCGTGGAGTGCCTGGTGCGCTGGCGTCACCCCCGCCATGGCTGGCTGCTGCCCGGGGCCTTCCTGCCCGAGGTCCGCGAGATGGGCCAGATGGTGCGCCTCAACCGCTGGGTGCTCGAGCGGGTCATTACCCAGCGCCACCGCTCTGTGGCACAGGGCTGCCCCCTGGCCGGGCTGGAGGTGTCCGTCAACGTCGACGCGAGCCTGCTGTCTCAGGCGGCCTTCGATGGCCGCACGCTGGATCGCTTCCTGCGCGAGGTGGACGAGGAGTTGGTCGGGCTCGCGCTGGAGATCGACGGTCAGGTACTGGCCGGACTGGATGACTCGCATGCCCTGATGCTGCGCCGTCTCACCCGCTCCGGTATCCGGCTGGTCGCCGACAACCTGGATGGCGATGTGCTGGCGATACCCTATCTGTCGCGCCTGCCCATCTCGGGGGCCAAGGTGGGGAGAGGGCTGGTGGCGACGCTGGGGACGCCGCAGTCCGACGCCACCCTGGCCGCGCTGGCCGCGGCGCTTGAAGCGTTGGGTATCGAGACGACGGCGGTGGGCGTCGAGGAGGCGACGCAGCAGGCGGTGGTGGAGCGCTACGGGATCCCCTGTATCCAGGGACACCGCATCGCCGAGGCGATGGCCATCGAGTCGCTGGCCGAGTGGCTCCGGGAGAGGGTCTCAGGCTGAGGCGTTGAGCTGGCCGCTACCGCCGCGCGGGCGGCCCTTGGCGGTATAGGGTCGTGCCTCGACGAAGCTCTGCAGGTAGTCGAGCATCTGGCGATTGTGCTGGCTGCGCACGCTGATCAGCCGGCCGTTACGCTGGTTCTGCCGGGCGGCCTGCTGTGCCCGCTCCAGCAGCGCCTGCCACGCCTCCAGGCAGCCGGCATCCTCGGCGGCCCGGCGTGAGCCTTCGGCATCGTCGGCGTAGCCCAGCCGGCGCTGCACGGCGAGACGGCTCTGCTCGGTGGCATCCAGCGACTCCAGCAGCGCCTGCTTGTCGCCGGCCACCTGCTCGAGTGCCGGTCCCTCTATCTGGCCAGCGATCAGCAGCTCCTGTTCATGGGCGAGCAGTCGCGAGAGGGCTTCCAGCCGAGAGGCCTGGGTCTGCAGGAGACGAGATAGGCTCATGTCAGCGGCCGTCCTCGGTATCGAGCAGCTCCTGGACGCTGGCGATCAGGCCATCGGCGATGCGCTCGGCGCGGATGTCGAACTTGCCCTCGCGGATCGCCTCACGCACCTCCTCGACCCGAGCGCTGTCGATGTCCTGGCGGGTGTCGGCGGCCGGTTGGCTCAGGTGCGTCTCGCTGGCGGGGCCGGCGTCTTCCTGCTTGCCTTCCCGAGGGCCCTTGACCCTCTGTGCCTCCTGACGCGAGTCGACCTGCGTCTGCTGGGTCAGGTTGGGGTGCTGATTGTCGATTTTCACGGTGGTTAGCCTCGTGAGCGATGCGTTACACAGGCTATCGGCCGTTCGGGCGAGAACTTTAGCCCGACGGCGATCGTGTGCATCCAGTGTGGTGGTCCGGGGCTCAGAAGTCCACGGCGACCCGGCCCGGCCCCGTGACCTGGCCCTCCACCACCAGGCGGTCCGGCAGTCTGACCCGAACGCGCTCGCCCATGCCGCCCTCGTCCAGGGCCTCCCCCTCGCGCCGCACACTGAAGCCGGTGCTGGTGGCTTGCGCCTGCACGCTTTCGCCGCGATGCACCAGGCGGGGGGACTGGAGGTGGTGTCCCTGCAGGGTCAGCCCCGGGGACAGCGGGCGAGTGGCCTGCTGGCCGATGGCGTCGTCGAGGGTGGTCACGGTGTCCTGCGGCAACTGCCCCAGGTTGCCTTTCTTGAGCGCCAGGTCGTCCTCGTCGATCGGCTGGCCCCGGTCGACGCGGCGGGCGACCTCCACATAGTGGCCGAGCACCTCGACACTGGCCTGGAGGTAGCGCACCTGGCGGCCATCCTCCCCGCAGCGAACCCCCACCGAGACGCGGCTGCGCAGCTCGGCCCCCGGGTTGGGCAGGAAGGGGGACGGATCCTCGCAGGCGGGGAGCCTGGCGCTTGGCGGATTCACCTCGATGACCACCTCGTCGCCCAGCTCGCTGGCGCGCTCGTAGAGCAGCGCCTGGACGCGCTCCAGCATCAGGCTGTCATCCGCGCCGGCCGGCATCACGGCCAGCAGCAGGGCGAGCAGCCAGGCGGCACGTGGGCGGAGGGCCTTGGGCATCGTGTGTCTCGCAGGAAAATAGAGGATGAGGGCGATTCTAGACCGCCCGCCCGTCGGGCATTCACGGAAATGGCCCCATCAAGGGGGGTTGTTCGTGGCTTTGGCCTGACAGCAACCCCACTAGGCTTCAGCATCGACAAAACCCCTTTTCGGAGAGCGTGGGGATGATCGACCGGCTCGAGGCCTCATTGAACTTCCATCAGCAGGCGCTAGGGCTCCGCCAGGAGCGCCAGCAGGTGCTGTCCAGCAACATCGCCAATGCCGATACGCCCGGCTACAAGGCGCGAGACATGGATTTCGCCAGCGAGCTCAAGCGCGCCGTCGACAGCGGCGGCCAGGGCGGGCTTGCGCTGTCGCGCACCGCCGGACGCCATCTCGAGGGCGACGCCGGCGGCGCGGGGTCGCGCGATCTGCTCTACCGCGTGCCTGCCCAGCCGAGCCTCGATGGCAATACCGTGGACATGGATGTGGAGCGCTCCCAGTTCGCCGACAACTCGGTGCGCTACCAGTCCGCGCTGACCATTCTCAACAGCCGTATTCAGGGCCTCAAGAAGGCCATGCAGTCCGAATAACCAGGAGCGAGCGCATGTCGATGTTCTCCACCTTCGAGATTTCCGGCTCGGCCATGAGCGCCCAGTCACAGCGCATGAACGTCACCGCCAGTAACCTGGCCAACGCCGACAGCGTGGCCGGGCCCGATGGCGAGGCCTACCGGGCCCGTCAGGTGATGTTCGAGACTCATGCCCGGTCCGGGGAGGGCATCGGCGGCGTCGGCGTCCGCGAGGTGGTGGAGGATCCGTCGCCCATGCGCCTGGAGTACCGACCGGAACACCCCCTGGCCGACGAGGAGGGCTACGTCACCATGCCCAACGTCGACCCGGTGGGGGAGATGGTCAACATGATCTCCGCCTCGCGCTCCTACCAGGCCAACGTCGAGGTGATGAACACCAACAAGCAGCTGATGCTCAAGACACTGACGCTGGGTGAGGGCTAACAGATGGCGACGACGATCGACAGCAGCGTACTGAACGGCCTCAACGCCGGGGGGGCCACCAAGGCGGGAGCCGGCGGCGGCCTCGACAGCTCCCGGGAGCTCGGCGACAACTTCATGACCATGCTGGTGGCGCAGCTTCAGAACCAGGACCCGATGGAGCCGATGGACAACAGCGAGATGGTCTCCCAGCTGGCCCAGATCAATACCCTCAACGGCGTCGAGGACCTCAACGAGACCCTGAAGAGCATCGGTGGCCAGATCGACGAGGGACGCGCCCTGGAGGCCACCGGCCTGATCGGCCAGGGAGTATTGGTGCCGGGTGACCGGGTGATGGTGGGGCGTGATGCCGAAGGCAACGTGAATGCCACGCCGATCGGCATGGAGCTCGAGGAGCCGGCGGAGAACGTCAAGGTCACCATCACCGACGGCGGCGGCCAGGTGCTGCGCCGCTATGACATCGGCGCCGTCGACGCCGGGGTCTCCTCCTTCCAGTGGGACGGCGAGACCGACCAGGGGAACTTTGCGCCGGATGGTGCCTACCGCATTCAGCTGGAAGCCTCCCAGGGCGACGAGGAGCTCGATGTCGAGTCGCTCCATTACGGCAGGGTCAATGCGGTGACCCCCACCGATGAGGAGGGCGGCTTCGCCCTCGACCTGGGCGCGGTGCAGGGGCAGGTCGGCCTGGCCGACATCAAGCAGATTCTCTAACCAACAACCACCGGTTTCGGCTTACGCAGAGGGAACAACACCATGGGTTTTTCACAAGCGCTCAGCGGCCTGAATGCCGCTTCCTCCAGCCTGGACGTCCAGGGCAACAACATCTCCAACTCCCAGACCGTGGGCTTCAAGAGCTCCAGCGCCCAGTTCGCCGATGTTTTCGCCAACTCCAAGGTCGGCCTGGGCACGCGCATGTCGACGGTGCTCCAGGACTTCGGCGAGGGCAACCTGGAGTCCACCGGCCGCGAGCTCGACCTCGGCATCAGCGGCGAGGGCTTCTTCCGCTTCTCGCAGAACGACCAGGTGGTCTACTCCCGCAACGGCCAGCTCTCCATGACCTCGGAAGGCTACCTGCAGAACGCCCAGGGCGCACGGCTCATGGGCTTTATGTCGAATGCCGACGGTGAGGTGCAGGCGGGCGGTCAGCCCGAGGTGCTGCAGGTCGGCACCGAGGAGATGGACGCCAGCGCCACCACCGAGGTCAGCGCCACCGTCAACCTCGACTCCCGCGAGGTCGCCGGCCAGGGCACCAGCACCGCCGATGTCGGCGGCACGGTGGTGGATTACCACTTCTCCAGCAACTTCACCGTCTATGACTCGCTGGGCAACCCCCAGAACGCCACGATCTACTATGAGAAGACGGCGGATAATACATGGCGCTCCAGGGTTGCCGTCGAAGGGGAACTCACGACTACGGATGAAGACATCACTTTTGACAGTAATGGCCAGCTCGATAGCCCGGATTCCCTGTCGGTAACCGGGTTCGATCCGCAAACTGGAGCTGAAGACCTTGAGTTTGAGATCGATATCGCCGGATCTACCCAGTTCGGCAATAGCTCCCGCACCACCGACCTGGCCCAGAACGGCTATACCTCCGGCGCCTTCGTGGGCATCGACATCGAGGATGACGGCACCGTGGTGCGCAACTACTCCAACGAGCAGTCGCGCCCGGCCGGTCAGATCGCCATGGCCAGCTTCCGCAACCCCGAGGGCCTGAGCCCGGAGGGGGACAACGCCTGGTCGGCGACCCAGGCCTCCGGCCAGGAGCTGGTGGGCGCCCCGGGCAGCGGCCTGCTGGGCAGCATCGAGTCCGGCGCCATCGAGACCTCCAACGTGGACATGGCCCGCGAGCTGGTGGACATGATCGTCACCCAGCGCTCCTACCAGGCGAACTCCCAGACCATCAAGACCCAGGACGAAGTCCTGCAGACCGCCATCAACCTGCGCTGATCGCGGAGACTGAGCCATGGATCGCATCCTCTATACCGCCATGAGCGGCGCGCGGCAGAGCATGGAGCAGCAGGGGGTGGTCAGCCACAACCTCGCCAACGTCGATACCAGCGGCTTCCGCGCCCAGCTCCATGCCATGCGGGCGGTGCCGGTCGAGGGCGACGGCCCCCTGGATACCCGCGTCGCGGTGGCCGCCTCGACCCCGGGGTCGGACTTCTCCAGCGGCCCCCTCACCCGCACCGGCCGGGCGCTGGACGTGGCCGTGGAAGGCCAGGGCTGGCTGAGCGTGCAGGCATCGGATGGCGAGGCCTACACGCGCCGCGGCGACCTGCAGGTCGATGGAGACGGCCTGCTGATGACCGCCGATGGCCGGCCGGTGATGGGCGAGGGCGGTCCCATCCAGGTACCGCTGGGGGCCCAGGTCTCCATCGGGGCGGACGGCACCGTGAGCACCATCGGCGCCGGCGAGGACCCCGATGCCCTGGTGCCGGTGGATCGCCTCAAGCTGGTCTCGGCGCCGGAGCAGGGGTTGCAGCGAGGCGACGATGGCCTCTTCCGTCCGGCCGCCGGGCCGGAGGGCGAGGCGCCGGCCGCCCTGCCCCTGGATGAGGAGGTCTCCCTGGCGAGCGGTGCCCTGGAGGGCAGCAACGTCAGCGCCGTGGAGGCCATGGTGTCGATGATCGACGTGGCTCGCCGCTACGAGATGCAGATGAAGGGCATCAGCACCGCCGACGAGAATGCCCAGCGCGCCAACAGCCTGCTGTCGATACAGGGCTAGGCCGACGCCATACGCCCCTTCACGAGGAAAACGACATGATCAAGTCTCTCTGGACGGCCAAGACCGGCCTGGAATCGCAGCAGGTCAACCTGGACGTCATCTCCAACAACCTGGCCAACGTCAGCACCAACGGCTTCAAGCGCTCCCGCGCGGTGTTCGAGGACCTGCTCTACCAGAACATGCGCCAGCCGGGTGCCCAGAACAACGTTCAGGACCGGCTGCCCTCCGGCATGCAGGTGGGCACCGGCGTGCGCCCGGTGGCCACCGAGCGCCTGCATACCCAGGGCGGGCTCGAGAACACCGAGAACTCCCGCGACCTCGCCATCGAGGGGGAGGGGTTCTTCCAGGTGCTGATGCCCGACGGCTCCACCGCCTATACCCGTGACGGCAGCTTCCAGCTCAACGAGAACGGCCAGATGGTCACGGCCAACGGCTACCCCCTGGAACCGGCGATCATCATTCCGGACAACGCCCTGTCGGTCAGCATCGGCGAGGACGGCGTGGTCAGCGTGACCGAGCCGGGCACCAGCGAGCCCAACGAGGTGGGCCAGATCACCCTCTCCACCTTCGTCAACCCCACCGGGCTCGAGAGCATGGGACGCAACCTCTATCAGGAGACCGCCTCCTCCGGGCCGCGCAACGAGAGCATGCCGGGCATGAACGGGGCGGGACGGCTCTCCCAGGGGTATGTCGAGACCTCCAACGTCAACGTGGTGGAGGAGATGGTCAGCATGATCCAGACCCAGCGGGCCTACGAGATCAACAGCAAGGCGGTGCAGACCAGCGACGAGATGCTGGCGCGCCTGAGCCAGCTGTAACCGATGAGGGCAGGAGAGTGGCCATGACGACCGGGCGCTTGTGCAGGCCGAGCCTGCTGCTGGTGGCGGCGGTGATGCTGCTGATGGCGGGCTGCGCCCAGATTCCGCGGGCCTCGGTGGTCGGCGAGCAGGAGCGCATCGAGATCGCCGAACCGGCGCCGGCGCGGGCCAACGGCTCCATCTACCAGGCCGAGCGGGGCTACCGGCCACTGTTCGAGGATCGCCGGCCGACCATGGTCGGCGACATCCTGACCATCGTGCTGGACGAGGAGGTCAGCGCCAGCAAGAACAGCCAGTCCAACGCCGACCGCAACGGCGCCTCGAGCCTCGAGCTGGGCGAGCTGCCCGACGCCCTGGAAACCCTGGCCGAGTACGGCTTCGACGTCGAGGGCGACAGCGACTTCAGCGGTGGCGGAGGCTCCGAGGCCAACAACTCCTTCACCGGCACCATCACCGTGTCGGTGCTGGAGGTGCTCAACAACGGCTACCTGCGGGTGCGGGGCGAGAAGCAGATCGCCATCAACCAGGGCACCGAGTTCATCCGCTTCTCGGGGGTGGTCGATCCGCGCACCATCACCGGCCAGGGCACGGTTCCCTCCACGGAGGTGGCGGATGCACGTATCGAATACGTGGGCGACGGCTATATCAGCGAGGCGCAGCATATGGGTTGGCTGCAGCGCTTCTTCCTCAATGTCTCGCCCTTCTAGCAGGAGGTAACCCGTGAAGCCTTCCCCCCAAGCGCGCCTCAACGGTCTCTTCGTCTTCCTCGTCGGCGTGATGGTGCTGCTGCTGGCCGCCGTGCCGGCCCGGGCCGAGCAGATACGCGAGCTGGCTCGCTTCGCCGGCGTGCGCGACAACGCCCTGGTCGGCTATGGCCTGGTGGTGGGGCTCGACAACACCGGGGACCAGACCACCCAGGCGCCCTTCACCGGGCAGAGCCTGTCCAACATGCTCAACCAGCTCGGGGTGACGGTGCCCGAGGGCACCAACATGCAGCTGCGCAACGTCGCCGCGGTGATGGTGACGGCCGACCTGCCGCCGTTCTCGCGTCCCGGCCAGCGCCTGGATGTCACCGTCTCCTCGGTGGGCAACGCCCGCAGCCTGCGTGGCGGCACCCTGTTGATGACGCCCCTGAAGGGTGCCGACGGCGACACCTACGCCCTCGCCCAGGGCAACCTGCTGGTGAGCGGCGCCAGCGCCGAGGGCGGTGGCAGCAGCGTGCAGATCAACCAGCAGGCGGGTGGCCGCATTGCCGGCGGCGCCATGGTGGAGCAGGAGGTGCCGCTGGAACTGGGCGCCCAGGGCGGGCTCCTGGAGCTCGAGCTGAAGGATGCCGACTTCGGCACCGCCCAGCGGGTCGTCTCGGCGATCAACGAGGAGTTCGGGCGCCCGGTGGCGTCCGCCCGCGATGGCCGGGTGATCGCCCTGGATGGGCCGCAGAACGAGAACGACCGGGTCAACTTCATGGCGCGCATCGAGCAGCTCGACGTCACGCCCACCGAGGCCGCGGCCAAGGTGGTGCTCAACTCGCGCACCGGCGCCATCGCCATGAACGGGCGCGTTACCCTGCGCCAGGCCGCCGTGGCGCACGGCAGCCTCGCCATCACCATCGATACCGACGTGGGCGTCAGCCAGCCCAACCCCTTCGGGGGCGGCGAGACCGTGGTGGTGGAGGACACCGAGGTCAGCGTCGAGCAGCAGCCCGGCACCCTGAAGGTGGTGGAAGGTGCCGACCTCACCGAGCTGGTGGATGCCCTGAACACCCTGGGGGCGACCCCGGCGGACCTGATGTCGATCCTGGAGGCGCTGAAGGCCTCGGGCTCGCTGCGCGCGGAACTGGAGATCATCTGATATGGCGTTGGGAAGCGGTCAGGGAATGGATGGCCAGTTCGCCCTGGAGATGCAGGGGCTTCAGCGGCTCAAGCATAGTGCGCGGCAGGATCCGGCCAGCGGTGCCGACGAGGCGGCCCGTCAGTTCGAGGCGCTGTTCGTGCAGATGATGGTGAAGAGCATGCGGGATGCCGTGCCGACCACCGGCCTGCTTGACAACAAGCAGAGCGAGTTCTTCCAGACCCTGCTGGACCAGCAGTGGTCCCAGACCATGGCCAATCGCGGGATCGGGCTGGCCGACAAGCTGGTCGCCGAGCTCGAGAACCGAGGCCACGTGGAGCGACCGGCGGCGGGGGAAGAGCGCGACCTGATCGCCGGCATTCCGCGGGGCACGCCGCGGCCGCTGCGCGATGCCATCCAGCCCGAGGCGTCGATGCCGCCGGAGGAAGCCACCCCGGCCGAGGAGGCCGGGCAGGCACCGAGCGGCTTTATGGCGGAGCTCGATTTACGGCCGGGCCATGCGGCGCCGGCGGCCGAGAGCGAGACCGCCCGGCAGCCCGATGGCGACGCTGCCGTGCGCGAGCGCGCCGAGCTGCCGGAGCATGTGAGTACCTTCCTCGACCGCCTCGAGGCACCCGCCCGGGCGGCCAGCCGTGCCACCGGCGTGCCGGCCGAGCTGATCCTGGCCCAGGCGGCGCTGGAGACCGGCTGGGGACGCCACGAGATCTCCACCCGTGACGGCGGCAACAGCCATAACCTCTTCGGCATCAAGGCCGGCAGCGGCTGGGAGGGCGAGACCACCGAGGTCGTGACCCACGAGGTCTACGATGGGCAGCGCCAGAAGGTTCGCGATGACTTCCGGGTCTACGGCTCCTTCGAGGAGGCCTTCACCGACTACGCCCACCTGATCGGCAACAACCCCCGCTACCAGGCGGTGACGCGTGCCGACAGCCCGGGCGAGGCGGCCCGTGCCCTCCAGCAGGGCGGCTATGCCACGGATCCGGCCTACGCCGACAAGCTGATCGCGGTCATGGACAGCATGGGCCCGCTGGAGGCGCCGCGTGAGCTCGCCAGTGCCGGTTCGGTCGGCATAGGGGCCCTGCGCTGATAGCGGCCTCAAGAAACCTGACGCGCTGCCGATGAACGGGGTATCGGCCAAGGGAAACGCCTCATGAGTATCTTCTCCACAGGGCTCAGCGGCCTCAATGCCGCCCAGAGTGCCCTCAACAGCACCAGCAACAACATCAGCAACGTCAACACCCCGGGGTACAACCGCGAGGTGACGATGCTCGGCGAGAGCCGTGCCGATGGCGGCGTGCGGGTCAACGACACCCAGCGCCAGTTCAACGAGTACGTGGCCTCGCAGCTCAATGCCGCCACCAGCAAGTCGAGCGCCCTGGAAGCCTATGACCAGCAGGTCGAGCAGATCGACAGCCTGCTGGCGGACCGCGAGGTCGGCCTGGCGCCGCTGATGCAGAACTTCTTTTCTGCCATGGAGGACCTGGCCAGCGCGCCCTCCGACCCCGCCGCGCGCCAGGGCGTTCTGGGTGCCGCCGATACCCTGAGCGCCCAGTTCCGCTCCTTCGATGGCTACCTGCAGGACATGCAGGAGGGCATCAACGGCCAGATCGCCGACGAGGTCACCCAGATCAACAACGCCACCGACCAGCTGGCTGACATCAATCGCGAGATCGCCCTGGCCCGGGCGCGTGGTGGCGAGGCGCCCAACAGCCTGCTCAACCAGCGTGACCAGATGGTCCACGAGCTCAGCGAGCGCATGGACGTCGACCTCAACATCCAGGACGGCAAGACCTACAACATCAGCCTGCCCAACGGCCAGCCGCTGGTGGCCGGCACCCAGCATTACCGCCTCGAGGCCATGGACTCGCCCGATGACCCCCAGCGCACCGTGCTCGGCTATCGCGACTCCAATGACGACCTGGTGGCCCTGGAGGAGGACGTGGTGACCGGCGGCACCCTGGGCGGCCTGATGGACTTCCGCAGCGAGACCCTGGACAAGACCCAGAACCAGGTCGGGCAGCTGGCGGTTTCCCTGGCCGCGAGCGTCAATGCCCAGCACCAGGCCGGGGTCGACCTCAACGGCGATGATGGCGGCGCCCTCTTCAAGGTTGGCGCTCCCCAGGCCTTTGCGGCCGAAGGGAACCAGAGCCAGGTGGCGGAGGATGGCCTCGTCTTCCAGACCGAGGCGCTCGATGCGGATAGCCCCGGGCTCGATGGTCTGCGCGCCACCGACTACAGCGTTCGCTTCGAGGATGGAAAACCCGAGGTGCTGCGCAAGGATGATGGCCAGGTCGTGGAGGCCGACTGGGACGATACCGACAACAGGCTCTCCTTCGGTGGCATTACCATGACCCTGAATGAAGCCCCTGCCGATGGCGATCGCTTCGAAGTGCAGCCCGTGCGTCGCGCCGCCGCCAACATGGAAACCGCCATCGGCGACCTGGACAAGATCGCCGCGTCGGGCGCCGACGGCTTCGGCACCGGCAACAACGAGAACGCCCTGGCCATGCAGGACCTGCAGGATGAACCGCTGGTGGGGGGCAGTGCCACCTTCAGCGGTGCCTACGGCGCCATGGTCAGCGACGTGGGCAACCGCACCAATATCGTCCAGGCCAACCTCGATGCCCAGCAGGGGCTGACCAAGCAGCTGGAGGCGGTGCAGCAGTCGGAGTCCGGCGTCAACCTGGACGAGGAGGCGGCCAACCTGATCCGCTACCAGCAGTTCTACCAGGCCAATGCCCGCGTCATCGATACCGGCACCACCATCCTCGATACCATCCTCGGCCTGCGTAACTGATCCGGAGAGAGCACACGATGCGAGTCAGCAGCGTCACCATGTACGAGCAGAGCATCTCGTCCATGAACCGTCAGCAGAACGACTTTCTCAAGGTCAGCCAGCAGATCGCCAGCGGACGCCGGGTGGTGAACCCCTCCGACGATCCCCAGGCCGCGTCGCGGGCGGTGGGTGTCGACCAGGCCCGGGCGGTGACCCAGCAGTTCGCCGATTCCCGGGTCAGTGCGCGCAATTCGCTGGCCCAGACCGAGAGCGTGCTCAACAGCATCGGGGATGCGATCACCAGCGCCAAGACGCTGATGGTGCAGGCCTCGAGCGATACCTTGAGCGATGCCGACCGCGAGTCCGTGGCCAGCGAGCTGCGCGGTATCTACGAGACGGTGATCGGCCAGGCCAACGCCACCGACGGCAACGGCCGGCACCTGTTCGGCGGCTATCAGGACAGCACCGAGCCCTTTGTCCGCACCGCTGATGGCATACAGTACGAAGGGGATGACAAGGCGCGCGAGCAGCGTATCGACGCCTCCCGCAAGCTGAAGGTGGCCGAGAGCGGCCCGTCGATCTTCGACAGCGTGCCCAGTGGTGCCGGCTATGTGGCCGAAGCGGCGTCAGACAACTCGGGCAAGGTGACCTTTTCTGGCCCTAAGGTGATCGACAATGAGGCCGCCGACTACGGTGAGGCCTTCCGCGTCACCTTTACCAGTGAGACGGAATACACCGTCGAATCGGGGGGGCAGGGTAACTGGTCCGAGGTGAGCACCGGCAACCCCTATAATGGGGACGGGAGTGTCATCGAAGCAGGTGGTCTTCGCCTGGAGCTCAAGGGCGAGGCAGCCGATGGCGATGTCATCGAGTTCTCCCCCGCCGACGAGATGAACACCAACCTGTTCAGGTCCTTCGAGAAGGCCCTGGCGGTGCTGGAGAATCCCGCCGATACCGGGGCCGAGAAGGCCACCCTGCGCAATACCCTGAATACCGTGATGCGCGAGTTCGACAACAGCCTCGACAACGTGCTGACCCAGCGCGCCTCCGTCGGCGCCCGCCTCAACGAGCTGGACGTGGTGGACGGCGTGGGCGAGAACCGCAAGCTCAACTACGAGCAGACCCTCTCCGACCTCGTCGACCTGGACTATGTCGAGGCCATCGGCGACTACAGCCTGCGCCAGGTCGGCCTGCAGGCCTCCCAGAAGGCCTTCGCCGACATGAAGGGCATGTCGCTGTTCGACTACCTCTGACCCCCGTTCCCTGCCGGCCATGGCCAATCCCTGTGCGCCATGGTCCTTGTCCCGCTTCGGTGCTGTATCCCGGCCGAAGCGGTTTTTTTGGCTTCGTGGTCAGGACGGGGGCAGGGGCGCCAGGGTCTCCAGCAGCCGCTGCAGGAAGCCAAGGCCGTTGGCGAAGTGGCGCTCGAGGAAGCTGCCCAGGTCGATCATCAGCACCATCAGCAGCACCAGCCCCGCGGTGAGCGAGGCCGGAAAGCCGATGTTGAATACCGTCAACTGGGGGGCGGAGCGGTTGAGGATGCCCAGCGCCAGGTTGAGGATCAAAAGCGAAGCGACCAGCGGCAGCGCCATGAGCAGGCCGACGGCGAAGATGGTGCCGCCGTAGCGGGCCAGCATGATGAAGGCCTCGGGGTTGAAGCGCCCGACGCCGATGGGCAGCGTCCGGAAGCTCATCACCAGGAGCTCGAGCACCATCAGGTGGCCGTTGACGGCCAGGAACATCAGCAGGGTGATCATGTAGAGGATCCGCGACAGCACCATCATGTTGGTGCCGCTGGAGGGGTCGAAGAAGGTGGCGAAGGCCAGGCCCATCTGCAGGCCGATGAATTCCCCCGAGGCCTGCACCGCCGAGACCATGACGCGCACCGTGAGCCCGATGGCGGCCCCGATCAGGGTCTGTTCCACCAGGATGCCGAGGCCCGCCCAGGAGAACAGCGGTACCTCCGGCAGGGGAGGGAGCACCGGGGCGATCACCACGGCGATGGCGCCGGCGGCGGCGATCTTGGCCTGGCGAGGGACGCTGGAGTGGCCCCAGAGCGGCGCGCTCAGCATCAGCGCGGCGATCCGCGTGAAGGGCCAGAAGATGGCCACCAGCCAGCCGTGCAGCTGGTCGAAGGTTACCTCCACCATGGAGCTACATCAGCATCGTCGGGATGTTGGTGAAGAGCTCCCGCGTGAAGTTGGTGATCAGCTTGAGCAGCCAGGGGCCGGCGAGCACCAGCACGGCGAAGACCGCCAGGATCTTGGGGATGAACGACAGGGTCATCTCGTTGATCTGGGTGGCGGCCTGGAAGAGGCTGACCAGCAGGCCGGTGGCCAGCGCCGCCAGCAGCAGCGGGGCGGCCAGCAGCAGGGTTACCCGCATTCCCTGGTAGGCGATGTTCATCACCATTTCCGGTGTCATGGCTAGCTCCCTGAGAGGGTGGTGGCGTGTCGGTGGCGCTACAGGTAGAAGCTCTCGGCCAGCGAGCCGAGGATCAGCTGCCAGCCGTCCACCAGCACGAACAGCATCAGCTTGAAGGGCAGCGAGATGGTGATCGGCGGCACCATCATCATCCCCAGCGACATCAGCACGCTGGCCACCACCAGGTCGATGATCAGGAAGGGGATGAAGATGGTGAAGCCGATCTGGAAGGCCGTCTTGAGCTCGCTGGTCACAAAGGAGGGCACCAGGACCCGCAGCGGCACGTCCTCGGGGCCCTGGAGCTCGCCGATGTCCGCCAGGCGTGCGAACATCGCCAGGTCGGGCTCACGGGTCTGGGCCAGCATGAACTCGCGGAAGGGGCCCTGGGCGATCTGCAGGAACTCGTCGAGGCCGATATCGTCCTCGGTCAGCGGCACCCAGGCCAGCTCGTACACCTGGCCGAACACCGGCGCCATCACGAAGAAGGTGAGGAACAGCGCCAGCCCCAGCAGCACCTGGTTGGGCGGCGTGGCCTGGGTGCCCATGGCGGTGCGCAGCAGGCTCAGCACGATGATGATGCGCGTGAAGCTGGTCATCATCAGCAGCGCGGCCGGCAGGAAGGCCAGCGAGCTGAGCAGCAGCAGGGTCTGCAGCGACAGCGACCAGCGCTGGCCGCCATCCTCGGTGGGCTGGCTGACGATGCCCGGGATCTCCTGGGCGAACCCCAGGCCCGGCAACAGCAGGCCGGCGATCCCCACCAGCAGACACAGCCACTTCATGGGGTGCCGTCGGATCACGGCCCCCTCCTGCCACCCAGCCCGGCGTTGCGCTTCAGGGCCTTGGCGAAGCGCGTGGCGAAGCTGTCGCCCGGCTCGAACAGAGCCCGGGACGGGTCTTCATCCTCGGCGGCGTGATCGGCCGGCAGGCTGTGCAGCATCTCCACCCGGCCGTTGCCGACCCCGAGCACCAGCCAGGTCTCCTTGACCTGGACGATGGCGACCCGCTCCTTGGGGCCCACCAGGGTGCTGTCGATGACCCTGAGCTGGCCGCCGCGACGGCGCTGGTAGGGTCCCCAGCGGCGGATGGCCGCCGCGGCAATGAACAGGATCGCCAGGACCAGGCCCAGCGCCGCCGCCGTCTTGCCCAGCATGGCCAGCCCCAGCAGCGATTCGCCGCCGGACGCCGCCGCCTCGAGGCCGGCCTGCGCCTCTTCGCCGCGGTTCTCGCTCATCGGTTCAGCTTCTGCACCCGCTCGGAGGGCGTGATGATCTCGGTGATGCGGATGCCGTACTTGTCCTCGACCACGACCACCTCGCCCTGGGCGATCAGGTAGCCGTTGATCAGGATATCCATGGGCTCGCCGGCGAGGCCGTCGAGCTCGATCACTGAGCCCTGGGCAAGCTCCAGCAGCTGCTTGATGGTCAGCTTGGTGCGCCCCAGCTCCACGGTGAGCTTGACCGGGATGTCCATGATCATCTCGAGGTCACGCGCCTCGGCCTTGTCCTGGCCTCGCCCCTGCTCGAGGGGGCGGAAGACGCTGCCGCTGGCGGAGTGCGCCTCGGCTGCCGGTGCGTCGCTCGGCTCGGGCGCCTGGTCGGCGGCCTCGGCCGCCTGCTGCTCGGCCAGGGCGTCTGCCCAGGGATCGTCCTCCTCGGCCGGCGGGGTGTCATCCCCCTGCTCCGACATGGCGGCAGCCCAGTCGTCGTCGCTGATGTTCTGATCGGGCTTGTTGGGGTCAGTCATGGTTCGATTCCTTGGCTTTCGATGCGGCGCTGCGCGCTGAGGGGGCCTTGACGAAGGCATCGGCCGGCGCATGGTCGGCGGCATGGTCGAAGATTCGCAACACCCGCAGGGCACGCTGCTCATGCCGGCTGCCGTATTCGCACTCCATCACCGGCACCCCGTCGACGCTTGCCGTGACCGTCTCGGGCAGCTCCAGCGGCAGCACGTCGCCCGCCTTCATCGACATCACGTGGGAGATGCGGCTGGGCAGTTCGGCGAACTTGGCCACCAGCTCCACCTCGGAGTGGCGGATCTCCCCCGCGATGCGCCGCGTCCAGTTACCGTCCTGGTCGTGGCTGCCGTCGCTCAGGGGGTTGGTCAGCAGGTCGCGCAGGGGCTCGATCATCGAGTAGGGCATGCAGATCTGGAAGTGACTCGCCAGGTTGCCCACCTCGAGGTTGAAGCTGGTGTTGACCACGATCTCGTTGGGGGAGTTGGTGATGTTGGCGAACTTCGACTGCATCTCGCTGCGCAGGTAGGAGATCTCCAGCGGGTAGACGGACTTCCACGACTCGCTGTAGGCGTCGATGGCCAGCTGCAGCAGGCGCTGGATGATGCGCTGCTCGGTGTTGGTGAACTCCCTTCCCTCGGACTTGGTGACGAAGCGACCGTCGCCCCCGAACAGGTTATCCACCACCATGAACACCAGGCTGGGCGGGAAGACGATCAGCGCCGAGCCCCGCAGCGGCTTCATGGCGATGATGTTGATGTTGGTGGGTACCGGCACGTTGCGCGAGAACTCGCTGTAGCTCTGGTAGCGCACCGAGTCCACGGTGATGTCCGCGCTACGGCGGATCAGGTTGAACAGCGCCATGCGGAAGTGGCGGGCGAAGCGCTCGTTGATGATGTCCAGGGCGTGCAGGCGCTCGCGGATGATCCGGTGCTGAGAGGCCGGATCATAGGGGCGGATGCGCGAGGAGCCCTCGCCGTTGGCTTCGGGCTCGTCATCGCCGCTGACGCCCTTGAGCAGGGCGTCGATCTCTTCCTGTGACAGCAGGTCGTCTTGGGACATGGCGTCTCGGGGTCTCCTGACGGACTACTGGACGATGAACTCGGTGAACAGCACGTCCTCGATGGCCAGGGACGGCTGTTCCTCTTCCAGCGGCGTCTCCAGCGTGGCGACGATCTCCTCGGCCAGGCGCTGCTTGTCCTCCGAGGAGGTCAGCTCCTTCGCCTGCTGGCCCGAGAACAGCGTCAGCAGGCGGCTGCGTACCTGGGGCATGTACTCCTCGAGGAGCTCCTTGGTCTCCTTGTCGCCCAGCTTGAGGGTGATGCCGGTATAGAGCAGGCGCGAGCCATACTCGTCATCGGCCAGGTTGACGGTGAAGGGCTCGATGGGGAAGAAGGTGGGTGGCTTGCGCTCAACCACTTCCGTTTCCGTGCTCTCCTCGGCCGAGGTGTCACGCTGGTCGAAGACCAGGAACAGGGCCACCGCCGCCGCCGAGGAGGAGAGCGTCAGCAGCAGGATCATCACCCACATCAGCTTGCGGGATCCGCCGGCAGATTTGGCCATTCGTTTACCTATCGTGTCGTGTCATGCCCGAGCCGCAGTATGTGGCCGCACGGGGCATGATGATGATTCGAACAGGCCCGACTTGCGGGCGCATCTTCAGGGTTTGCGACGGACTTGCCTCAGGCGTAGAGGTCCACACGGCCGTCGAGGCGCACTTCACGACCGGACGCCGCATCGAGCCCCGCTCCCTGTCCTCGCTCGCCATCCTCGACCGCGGCGCTGCCCGCGAGCAACGGTGACTCACCGTCACCGGCGTCACGCCCGTCGCCGCCGCTGCGCTGGTCGCCGACCGTGGCCTCACCGAGCTGGATGCCCTGCTCGGCCAGGGCCTCGCGCAGCTGCGGCAGCGCCTGCTCGAGCGCCTGGCGTACCTGGGCGTGGGCCGAGAGGAACTGCGCCTGGGCACCCTGCTCGCCCAGCTTGAGGCTCACCGAGAGGGGGCCCAGCTCCGCGGGATGCAGCTGCAGCTCGAGGCGCTGCTCGCCGCCCCCCTGGCTCATGCGCAGGAGCTGCTGGCCCAGCTGCTGGGGCCAGGCGGGGCTGCCCACCGGCGCGCTCAGCGTGGCGGTGGCGGTTGGCGGGGTGCCCGTTGCCTGGGTGCCGTTCGGTTGGCCGCCGGTGGCGTTGCCGGTCAGTGGCGACAGCCCCTCGAGCAGGTTCCCTCGCGGCGCCTCGCCCTGGGAAGGGGGCGGCATGGCGGTCGCCACCTCGGCCTGGCGGCCGAAGGCGGTGACCAGGGCGTCGGCGCTTGCCGGGCGGGCGGTGCCGCCATCGGCCTGGCTGCCCCGCTGCATGGCTTCCAGGATCGCGCCTTGCAGCGTGATCCGCGAGGACGCCTCGGCGTGGGGCAGGGCGGGGCCGCCCGGGCCGCGTCGGGAGGCATCGACATCCCTGCCGCTGTCGCCGCCCGCGAGCTGGAGCATCGGAGCGATGAGCGGTGTCGCCGCCGCCTCGCCTCGCTCGCCCTCGGTCGCCCGGCCCGCCTGGTCGATCAGGGCCAGGCGCTCGCGCAGCGCGGCCCAGTCGTCCGCCGCGCCATCGGCGTCCCGCTCCGGCTGCCCGGCGGCCTCGTCGGCTGGCGGCCAGTTCTGTTTAGCGCGGCCCGCGAGGTCGAGCTCCACGGGCAGGGGTGTCGCCTCGCCGCCCTCCAGGGCCTGCCGCAGGCCTTTCAGGTCCGCGACAAGCGCCTCGGCGTCGGGTTCTGCCATCCCCGCATCCGCCAGCCAATCGCGCAAGGCGCTCATGTCGCCGCCAGAGAAGGCCTGGCGCAGCGCTTCCAGCCCCGCGTCATCCAGCGCGGGGAGGGAGCCGGAGGCAGCCCCCGGCGCCTCGCCCGAGGCCCCGGGGGCCTGGCCCCCCATCGCGGCCTGGGCGACCCGGGCCAGCTCCCTGGCGAAGCCGCCCGGGCTTGCGGCGTCGCTCCCGCGGTTCGCGGTTGCCTTGGCCGGCGTGGCGGCGAGGGTCATGACCTGCTGGATATCCATCGATGTTCTCCTCGTGGCTCACGGCTCGCCCCGCCGGGGGCAGCGGGCCATACGGCTGTTCACCAGGTCGTCGCTGATGTTCTGTTCACGGCGCAGCTCCCTGCGCTCCTGCTCCCTGGCGCGGCGCTCGGCCAGGGTGTCGTAGGAGCTCAGGCGTCGCTGCTCGTGCAGCCACTGCTGTCGGGTACGATCCACCCGCTGCTCCTGGGCGGCCACCGCGCGGCGGGCCCTCTCCAGGGCCTCGTCCAGGGAGGCCAGGAACTGCTGGTAGTTGCGCATGGTCGCCGGGTCGATGCCGTCGCGCATGGCGGCATTGAGCTTGTCGGCATACTCCTGGCGATAGCCGCTCAACGCCGCCAGCTGTTCGGCGACCTGCTGGGCGGTGCGCTGTTCGCCGGCCAGCGCCTGTCCGGCCTGGTCGCGGGAGTCCCGGGCCAGGTCGATCAGGGTATCGAGAGGGGAGTTGGACTCGGTCATGCCTGACCTCCGAGGGTGCTGACGAGGGCCTGGCGAGACGACGTCATGTCGGCGTTCTCGTCGATGCGTTGCTGCAGGAAGGTCTCGAGCTGGGGAAAGCGCCGCACGGCCTCGTCGAGGCCCGGGTCGTTGCCGGGGTGGTAGGCGCCCACGCTGATCAGGTCGCGGTTGCGCTGGTAGCGCGAGAACATGGCCTTGAAGCGCTGGGCCAGTCGCTGCTGCTCGGCGTCGGTGATCGCGGTCATCGCGCGGCTGATGGAGGCCTCGATGTCGATCGCCGGATAGTGCCCCGCCTCGGCCAGGGTGCGGGAGAGCACGATATGGCCGTCGAGGATGGCCCGGGCCGAATCGGCGATGGGGTCCTGCTGGTCGTCGCCCTCGGTGAGCACCGTGTAGAAGGCGGTGATCGACCCCCCACCCGGCGCGGCGTTGCCGGCCCGCTCCACCAGGCTCGGCAGCTTGGCGAACACCGACGGCGGATAGCCCTTGGTGGCCGGGGGCTCGCCGATGGCCAGGGCGATCTCACGCTGGGCCATGGCGAAGCGGGTCAGCGAGTCCATGATCAGCAGCACGTTCTTGCCCTGGTCGCGAAAGCCCTCGGCCAGGCGGGTGGCGTAGGCCGCCCCCTGCAGGCGCTGCAGCGGCGAGGTGTCGGCCGGCGCGGCGACCACCACCGAACGGGCCAGCCCCTCCTCGCCGAGGATGTTGTCGATGAAGTCCTGGACCTCGCGTCCCCGCTCGCCGATCAGCCCCACCACGATGACGTCGGCGTGGGTATAGCGAGCCATCATCCCCAGCAGCACCGACTTGCCCACCCCGGAGCCGGCGAACAGCCCCATGCGCTGGCCGCGGCCCACGCTGAGCAGGGCGTTGATGGCGCGGATGCCGACGTCGATCTGCTCGCTGATGGGGGCGCGGGAGAGCGGATTGAGCGGCGGGGTGGCCAGCGGCGCGCGGCGCGCCTCCAGGAGCGGGCCGAGGTCATCCAGCGGCGTGCCGTTGCCATCCACCACGCGCCCCAGCAGGCTCTCGCCGATGGGGAAGCGACGCGCCGCGTTCTGGCTGCCCTCCACCAGCGGCAACACCCGGGCGCCGGGAGAGAGGCCGCTGATCTCGGCCAGCGGCATCAGGTAGAGGCGATCACCGGCGAAGCCGACGACTTCGGCCTCGGCGAAGTGGGCGGGCTCGCCGGGCAGGGCCGGAAGCTCGATGCGGCAGGCGTTGCCCAGCGCCACCTGCAGCCCCACCACCTCGATCACCAGGCCGGTCGCCCTTACCACCCTGCCGCTGGGGCGGCAGGGTGGTAAGGGCGCGACGCGTCGGCGCACGCCGCGAAGCGCCCGCTGCCAGCGCGCCTGGTGGGGGTTGGTGGCCAGGGCGTCGTTCACCGGGGCTTCTCCTTCTCTTCCTGCCGCCGCTCGCCGGCCTCGGACGCGGGCGGGCGACGGCGAACCTGGGCCTTGACCGCCTGCCAGCGGGTCTCCCAGGTGGCGTCGAGCTCGCCGCTGGCGCTGGTGACCCGGCAGCCGCCGCGGCTGAGCTGGTCGTCGGGCTGCAGCGTCCAGCCTGCGGCGGCGAGCTCTTCCCCGAGATGCTTCTCCACCAGCTTGTGGTCGAGGGGATGCAGCCACAGCCGCTGCTGGCCCACCAGGGGCGGCTCGGTATGCAGCAGGGCGCGCACCAGCTCCAGCACCTGGCGCGGCCGGCTCTTCAGCGCCTCGCCGGCGAGCTGGCGACCGGTCTCCAGGGCGAGGTCGACCATGTCCTCGGCGACGGTGTCGTCCAGGGTGTCGAGCGCCTCGGAGAACTGCCGCGCCAGCTCCCCCAGCGGGGCCAGGACCTCGCGCTTGCGCGCCTCCAGCTCCTCCTGGGCCTGGCGGCGCCCTTCCTCGAGGCCCTGTTCCCGCCCCTCGGCGAGCCCTTTCTCATGGCCTTCCCGGTAGCCGGCCTCGCGCCCCTCCTGCATGGCGCGCTCGCGCAGGGCCTGCAGCTCCGCCTGGCGACGCGACAGCTCGCGGCGCTCTGTCTCGGCGCCCGAGTCCACGCTGGCCACCTCGGCATGGCGCGCGGCGGCCCGGGGGCTGCGCAGCTCGCCCATCTCCCAGCGCCGCCAGGGTCCCTGGCCGCCGGCCGGGTCGAAGCGCGAGGCGTCAGACATAGGTCTCGTCTCCGCCGCTCAGCACGATCTCGCCGGCATCGGCCAGGCGCCGCACCACCTGCAGGATGGTCTTCTGCTCGGCCTCCACCTGGGAGACGCGGATCGGCCCGCGCGCCTCCATGTCCTCGCGCATGAGGTCCGCGGCGCGCTGGGACATGTTGCGCATGAACTTGTCCATGAGCGTTTCCGGCGCCCCCTTGAGGGCCACCACCAGGGAGTTGGTGTCGATCTCCTTGAGGATGATCTGGATGCTGCGGTCGTCCAGGTCGATAAGGTTCTCGAACAGGAACATCTCGTCGATGATCTTCTGGGCCAGGTCCTCGCTGTGGGAGCGCACCGTCTCGATGGCCGCCTCTTCCTGGCTGGTGTTCATCAGGTTGAGGATCTCGGCGGCGGTACGCGCGCCGCCCATCTTGCTGCGCTTGAGGTTCTGGCCGTCGAGCATGTTGGTCAGCACCTCGGTCAGCTCCTGCAGGGCGGCCGGCTGCACGCCGCTGAAGGTGGCGATCCGCAGCACTACGTCGTTGCGAAGCTTCTCGTCCAGCAGTGCCATGACGTCGGCGGCCTGGTGGCGCTCCAGGTGGATCAGCACGGTGGCGATGATCTGCGGATGCTCGTCGCGGATCAGCTCGGCCACCATCGACGGCTCCATCAGGTTCAGGGCATCGATGCCCGAGCCGCTGCCGCGGGTCTCCAGCACGTCCTCGATCAGGCTGCTGGCGCGGTCGCTGCCCAGCGCCTTGGTCAGCACCGAGCGGATATGGTCGCTGGAGTTCAGGTTCAGGGCGATGAACTCCTCGGTCTCGTCGCTGAAGGCCTGCAGCACCTTGCGCATCTCGTCATGGGAGACCTGGTCGAGGTTGGCCATCTCCATGCTGATCTGCTGGATCTCCTGGGGCGAGAGGAACTTGAACACCTCCGCCGCGCTGTCCTCGTCCAGGGCCAGCAGCAGGATGGCACTGCGGCGCGCGCCGCCCATCTCCTGGAGCTTACTCATGCTTGTTCATCCAGCCGCGTACGATCATGGCCACCATGCGGGGATCCTCCTCGGCCATCTCGCGCAGGTCGTTGAGGTTCTGTTCATACGCCGAGGCCTTGCGGCGCCGGTGCGGCTTGTCGTAGGTGGTGTCGTCCTCTTCCTCCTCGCGCGCCTCGTCCCGTTCGTCGTCGTCGCCCACGCGGGCGGCGACGCCGGACGCCGGCTGCTGGGGTGCTGCGGGCGGGGCCGTGGCCCGCTTGATGAAGGGGCGCAGGATCAGCAAATAGAGCAGCAGGATCGCCAGGCCGATCAGCAGGTAGCGGCCGAGGGTGAGCCCCAGCTGCTGGACCTCGGGACGCTGCCACCACTCCTCCAGCGTCTCCTCCTCGCGCTCCTCCACGGCGAAGGGACTGTTGACCAGGGCGATCTCGTCGCCGCGCGCCTCGGAGAAGCCCAGGGCCTGACGGACCAGGCGCTCGAGCTGGGCCAGCTCATCCTCGCTGAGCGGCACCCCCTGGGGATCGCCGTCCTCGTCGTCGGCCTCGCGGTAGTTGACCACCACGGCGGCGGTGAGGCGCTCGACCGCACCGCGGCGATGCTGGGTGTGCGAGACGGTGCGGTCGACCTCGTAGTTGACCACCTGGTCACGGTCGAGGCTGCTGCCGTTGCCGGCGGTGGCGTCCTGTTCATCTTCCTCGGCGGCCTCCTCGTCGCCCTCCTCGGCGGGGGCCTCGATCGGCGAGTCGGCGATGCCGGGCGGCGTGTTGGAGAGCGCACCGGGGATGCCGCCGAGCTGCTCCTCGTCGCCACGCCAGTTGAGGCCAGACTGGTGGCTGCGCACCGCCGCCTCGTTGGGATCCTGGTTGGGCCCGAAGCTTTCGGAGGTCTCCTCGCGCTGGGAGAAGTCGATGTCGGCGGTGACCTGCGCCTTGACGTTGTCCATGCCGAGGATCGGCGCCAGGATCGATTCGATCCGGCGCTGGTAGGAGCGCTCGACCTCCGCCGCGTACTCGAGCTGGGTGCCGTCGAGCCCCAGGCCGTTGCCCTCGCGGCGGCTCAGCAGCCTGCCGTTCTGGTCCACCACGCTGACGGCGTCCGGGGCCAGGTCGGGCACGCTGCTGGAGACCATGTGCACGATGGAGTCGACCTGCCCCTCGCCGAGGGTGCGGCCGGGCTGAAGGGCCAGCACCACCGAGGCCTTGGCCGGCTCGCGATCGCGCACGAAGACCGAGTCCTTGGCCAGCGCCAGGTGCACCCGGGCGCGCTCCACCGGCCCCAGGGACTCCATGGAGCGTGACAGCTCGCCCTCGAGGCCGCGCTGGTAGTTGATCTGCTCGGCGAACTGGCTGACGCCGAAGGCCTGGTCCTGCATCACCTCGAGGCCGACGTTGCCCCCCTGGGGCAGCCCCTGCTCGGCAAGCTGCAGGCGCAGGGGGTGGACCTGGTCCTCGGGGACCATCAGGGCCTGGCCGCCCTGGCTGAACTCGTAGGGTACACCGCGGCTGTCGAGCTCGCCGATGATGCGACCGCCGTCGGCCTCGCTCAGGTTGCTGTAGAGCACGCGGTACTCGGGGCTGCTGGCCCACATCATCAGGGCCGCCACGATGGCCACCGTGGCCGCGCCGGCGATCAGCAGCCCCACCATGGGGTTGCCGCGCAGCCGCTCCAGGACACGCTGCACGCCCGCCGACCCCGGCTGGCGTGGCTGGCTGGCTGTGGCCGAGGCGCTACTCATGCGCGCCTCCGGTCGGGGTGACGCCGCTGACGGCGCGCATCACGACACGGGAAAGGGGAAGAGAGGGCATCTGCTGCGTCCGTTCATCGCTTGGACCGCCCGTCGGCGCGGGGCGGTACTGTGATGGACGCCATTATCCGGCCTCTCCGCCACCCCAAAGGTCAGAAAAGGCTGCCTTTTGTCGGGCAATTGCCCGTTTGATCGAGTGGGGGTGGCTGGTAGCCTGGCCCCCGATTTCATGAATCCCGACGGAGGAGGCGGCATGAGCGCGCCCGCAATCGAATCGGCCCTTTCCCAGATGCAGTCCCTGGCCTCACAGGCCACGGGCCAGGCCGGCAGCGGCCAGCAGGTGAACACGCGCGTCGGCGCGGGTGGCTTCGCCGGCGAGCTTCACGATGCGATCCATCGCATCAACGATCTCAAGCTCAAGGCCGATGATACCGCCCGCGCCTTCCAGGCCGGTGCACCCGGCGTCGAGCTCAACGACATGATGGTCGACATGCAGAAGGCCAGCGTCGCCAGCGAGATGGGCACCCAGGTGCGCAACCGCCTGGTCACCGCCTACAAGGACGTCATGAACATGCAGGTGTGATCACGCCTGCTGGTGGATCAGCCGGCCGGTGAGCTCCTCCAGCCGCTCCGCCACCCGCAGCACCTCCTCCGCGGGGATCTGGCGGATCACCTCGCCGCTGTCGCGGTCGACGATTCGGGTGATCGGGCGGTTGGTCACCTCCGAGAGCTCGAACTCCAGCCCGAAGGCGCGCAGGGTCTCGTTGATGCGCGCCACCGGCTCCACCAGCGCCTCCAGGCTGATGGCATCACCGCCCGCGGTCCCCTGGGCGATGGTGCCCCCGGGGTTGGGCAGCTGGGCCAGGACGCTGTCGAGACGCTGGCGGGGCGTCAGTTCGTGGACGGCCCCGAAGGGGGCAGCGGTGGCATCGGCAAGCGGTGAGGTCATCGTGATGGTTCTCTTCTTCTGGTTATGGCCGCGCCTTGCCGGCGCGGGGCACGAAGGTTCCGTCCTGCTTCTATCGGCCGCCATCGCCGGCACTTGAGCCCGTGGCGGCCTGCGCCTCAGGCCGGCTCGGGCTGGCGCCGCGGGCCGGGTGCCTGCCAGGCCATCTCGCCACCGCCGACGACCGTTATTGGGGGGGGGTGTCGGGAGCGTGTGACGCCTGCCTGGCCGGTCTTTCGACCGGCACCCTTTGTGCTTTAGGAAAGAGGTTTATGACATGCGTGTTTATGGCATGGGTCAAAGGCCGTAAGTCATACGGCCTGGGGCCGGCCCGACAAAAGCGGTATCGTGGCCTGCCGATTTTCCTGATTTAGATCAAGCCAGTGTCACAATGCACCGGTCTTGCCGCGCCCAATCGACGCGGTGCGTTACTCTATGGCGCGAAGGGTTGTTGGCAGCAGGCGGCAACAACAACAGGAGAAGCGAGTGTCGATTCATCAGCCGGCAGGCGGCGGGAGAAAGGAGAGCCGCGCCTGCCAAGATCGGAGGGGGCGAGCAGGATGAGCGATCCGACCTCGGTCGCCGAGCCGGTGGAGGAGGCGGCTGCCTGCCGCTGCAGCGACATCACCTGCCTGCGTCAGCGTTTCTACCAGCTTTCCATCGCCGTGGAGCAGAGCCCGGTGGCGATCGCCATCACCGACGTCCGGGGCCGCATCGAATATGTCAACCAGCGTTTCCTGGACGTGACCGGCTATGTCCGCGAGGAACTGCTCGGCAAGACGCCGGCGGTCATCCAGTCCGGCGAGACCGCGCCGGAGGTCTACCGCGACCTCTGGCGGACCCTCAATGCCGGGGAGGTTTGGCGCGGTGAGCTGCTCAACCGGCGCAAGAACGGCGAACACTACTGGGAGGCCGAGGTGATCACCCCGGTGCGCGATGACCGGGGCGAGGTGGTCAACTTCGTGGCGGTGAAGGAGGACATCACCGAGCGGCGCCGCCAGGAGCGCGAGCTCAAGCTGCTGGCCACCGCCTTCGAGACCGGCCAGGCGACCATGATCACCGATGCCGAGATGCGCATCGAGCGCGCCAACCAGGCCTTCACCGATATCACCGGTTATCGCGAGGAGGAGGTGCTGGGCGAGACGCCGCGCATCTTCAAGTCCGGCCGGCACGGCCCGGCGTTCTACCGGCGGCTGTGGGACTCCCTGCTGAAGCAGGGGCACTGGCAGGGCGAGATCTGGAATCGCAACAAGTTCGGCGAGATCTACCCGTTGTGGCAGTCGATTACCGCGGTGCGCGACAATCGGGGCGAGATCCGCAACTTCGTCGCGGTGTTCCACAACATCACCGACCGCAAGCGCATGGAGGACGAGCTCGAGCGGCAGGCGACCCGTGACCACCTCACCGGGGCCTTCAACCGCCGCGCCTTCGATGCTGCCCTGTGTCGCGCCATCGAGCAGGCGGAGCTGGACGACGAGCCCTTCACGCTGCTGCTGTTCGACATCGACCACTTCAAGCAGGTCAACGACCGCCACGGCCACGACGTCGGCGATGTCATCCTCAAGCGTCTCGCCGAGCGGGTGGCCAACACCCTGCGCACCACCGACATCCTGTGTCGCTGGGGCGGTGAGGAGTTCACCATCCTGCTGCCGGATACCCGCCTCAAGGGGGCGGCCGTCTTCGCCGAACGTCTGCGGCACCAGGTCGAGGAGGCGCGCCTCAACGGCCTGGTGGTGACCATCAGCACCGGCATCTCCCAGTACCGGGCGGGCGACAGCATCGACACCCTGCTGGCGCGGGCGGATGCCGCCCTCTATCGCGCCAAGGAGGCCGGGCGCAACCGGATCGTGTTGGACAGCGAATGCCAGCCAGCCTGATTCAAGCCGCCTTCCATCAGGCGGGCGAGGCGATGCTGATCGCCGATGCCGAGCTCAGGGTGCTGGCGGCCAACAGCGCCTTCACCGAGCTCACCGGCATCGCGCCCTCCCGCCTCCGGGGGCGATGCGTGCGCGAGCTGCTCGGCGAGAGCCGCCTGACCACGGATCCCTGGGAGATGCTGCATGCCCGCGACCACGTGAAGGCGGAGTTCACCTATCGCAACCGCCTGGGGCGCAGTGCCCCGGCGATCCTTTCGGTGTCGCGGCTGCGTGACGCCCGCGGCCGGCCCAGCCACCATCTTGTCGTGCTCTCCGACCTGGCGGCGCTCGCCGCCTCGGGGTGCAAGGCCGGCCGGGAGGTCTACTTCGATGCCCTCACCGGCCTGCCCAACCGCGAGCTGCTCAGCCAACTGCTCAGCGAGTCGCTGGCGCATGCCAGGCGGCGCCGGGCCCGGGTGGCGCTCTGCGTGTTCGACGTCGACCACTTCAAGGCGATCAACGACCACCACGGCCAGGCCATGGGCGACAGCCTGATCGCGCTGCTTGCCCAGCGCATCAGCCACCTGGTCCATGGTGACGACATCCTGGCCCGCATCGCCGGGGACGAGTTCGCCCTGCTGCTCCAGCAGGGCGCCGACGAGGCGGTGCTGGCGAACCTGCTCGAGGGAGTGGCCGCTCCCTTCTACCTGCGCGGGGAGGCCCTGCAGGTCACCGTGAGCCTCGGCGTCACCTTCTTCCCCCAGGACGACGCCGACGGCGACGTGCTGCTGCGCCACGCCACCCAGGCCATGCACCGCGCCAAGCAGCGCGGCCGCAACACCTTCCATGTCTTCGACCCTCGCTTCGACCGCGAGCTGCAGGCGCGGGAGGCGCAGCGCCGTCGCTTCCACCAGGCCATCGAGAACGGTGAGCTCTGCCTCCACTACCAGCCCCAGGTGGACATGTTCGACGGCCGGGTGATCGGGGTCGAGGCGCTGGTGCGCTGGCGGCATCCCGAGCAGGGGCTGCTGGCCCCGGGCCACTTCCTGCCCCTGGTGGAGGGGACCAGCCTGGATGCGCTGCTGGGCGAGTGGGTGCTGGAGGCCGCCCTGAAGCAGCTCCAGGCCTGGCATCGGGCCGGGCTCACGCTACCGGTGAACGTCAACATCAGCCCGGCCCACCTGCTTTCGGGGCACTTCGTGCAGCGCCTCACCAGCCTGCTCGCCCGCTACCCCGAGGTGCCCGCCACCCGGCTCAAGCTCGAGGTGCTCGAGAGCGCTGCCATGGGCGACCTGCAGGCAGCCCTGGCCACCATGCGCGACTGCCAGGCCCTGGGAATCGACTTCGCCATCGACGACTTCGGCACCGGCTACTCCTCGCTGACCCACCTGCGCCAGCTGCCCGTCGACCTGATCAAGATCGACCAGAGCTTCGTGCGCGACATGCTCAGCGACCCGGACGACATGGCCATCGTCGAGAGTGTGATTTTCATGGCCAACCGCTTTCGCCGCCCCATGCTGGCCGAGGGCGTGGAGAGCCTCGAGCACGCCCGCGCCCTGCTGGCGCTGGGCTGCGCCCGGGCCCAGGGCTACGGCATCGCCCACCCCATGCCCGCCGAGGCGCTGCCCGCCTGGCTCGCCGACTGGCCCGGCCGCCGCGACTGGAGGGCGCTCTCCCTGCACACCCAGTGCACACCCAGGCCGCCCCTCGCCCCGGGAGCCCCCTCTTCCTTGATCGACATCATTGAATCGCCATCTAGCCCCTGATTTTACTGTGCAGGATCGGGTAGAGTGGCGCGTTACGCCTATTTGCTCGATATGGCTCCATACGGACCGTGACGAGACCCCATGACCCAAGAACTGCCCGTTGACCGCATCATGCAGACCGGCCTGCTCACCTGCCGGCGTGACACCCCGC
>JBKHEO010000013.1:0-45792 GCA_046540755.1 Halomonas sp.
CCAGCACCGCAGCATCCATCAATCCCAGGTTGACCCCCTGGCCCGCCAGGGGATGAATGCCGTGGGCCGCGTCCCCCACCAGGGCGAAGCCGGGCAGGGTGTAGCGCTCGGCGTGGCGCTGGGCGAGCGGAAAGCCCACCGCATCGTCCAGCACCCTCACCGCGCCCAGCCGATGGTCGATGGCCGCGGCCAGCGCCTCCCCCAGCGCCTCGCGCGGAAGGCCGACAAGACGCTCGGCCTCGTCGGGCGTGGTGGACCAGACGATGGAGCAGTGGTGCTCCTCCCCTCCCACCGCCAGGGGCAGGAAGGCCAGCGGCCCGGTGGGCAAGAAGGCCTGGCGGGCCACCCCGGCGTGGGGGCGCTCGACACCCACAGTGGTCACCACGCCCACCTGGCCGGTGTCATGCTCGCTCACGGCGATGCCCGCCAGGTCGCGCAGCGGCGAGCGGGCGCCGTCGGCGGCCACCACCAGGGGCGCGGCGAGGCGGCGGCCATCGGCCAGCACGATGCAACGCTCTCCGGCACCGCCCTCCAGCCTCTCGACGCGAACCCCCAGGCAGAGGCGCACCGACGGCAGCACCGCGAGCCGCCGCTCCAGGGCCGCCAGGGTGACGTCGTTCTCGACGATATGCCCCAGCGCCTCCACCCCGGCCTGATCGGCAGAGAAACCGACCTCGCCGCTGCCCTCCGCGTCCCACACCCGCATGCCGCGGTAGGGGCTGACCCGCCGCTCGGCCATCCACTCCCAGGCACCCAGCCGGGTCAGCAGGCGTTGTGAGACCGGCGTCAGGGCGCTGACCCGCCGGGCCGGCAGGCCGCGCCCCACGGCCTCGGCGTCCATTCCCCCGGGCCGGGCATCCACCAGGGCCACCGCCACCCCGGCCTGGCCCAGCAGCACGGCCAGCGCCGCCCCCACCATGCCGCCGCCGACGATCACCACCTCTAGCCTCTCCTCCGGACGTGATTCCCGGGACCCGCCTGCCTCGTTCATGGCCTCTCTCCTTATCGCATCCCGATCCTGACGAGCTGCCGCGCTCATCGCTCCAGCCCCATGGCGCGTCGCGCCAGGCCGCGGCGCAGCGGTCCCACCAGGTTGAGCCCTACCAGGCCGGCTGCCCGGGCATGGCCGAGCAGCTCGCTGTCGATGCCGAACAGCCGCACCAGGCCGTCGCTGAAGCGCACCACCTGGCGACGGTCTCCCTCGCGGCGGGCGTCGAAGGCCTCGAGCACCGTCAGCTCGCCGGGAGGCCGTCCTTCAGCGAGCCCCGCCTCCAGCGAGGCGACCAGGTCCATCACCCCGCGCAGGGCCAGGTTGAAGCCCTGGCCGGCCACCGGATGCAGGGCATGGGCGGCATTGCCCAGCACCGCGAGCCCCGGCCGCGTGGTCTCGCGGGCGGTGACCAGGCTCAGCGGATAGGCGTGGCGGCTCCCCACCCGGCGGAAGCGGCCGGCGCGGTCGCCGAAGGCTGCCTGCAGCTCGGCCAGGAAGTCGTTGTCCGACAGCGCCAGCCGTCGCTGCTCCTCGCCGGCGGCATGGGTCCAGACCAGCTCCATGGCCTGGCCCTTGAGGGGCAACAGCGCGATCGGCCCCTGGCCGGTGAAGCGCTCCCAGGCCACTCCCTGGTGCGGGCGGCTGGTCTCGACGCTGGCGATCAGCGCCACCTGCTCGTAGGGCCTGGCGTCGCTGACGATGCCGAGGCGCTCCTTGAGCCCCGAGCGCCCCCCGTCGGCCAGCACCGTCAGTGCCGCCTGCAGCCGGGCGCCGTCGGAGAGCGTCAGGCGATGGCCGCCCGCCGCGGGGGCGATCGCCTCGACGCTGGCGGGGCAGTGCCAGGCCAGCGGCAACTCGGCGAGACGCCGCTGCAGCACGCGGCCCATCCAGGCGTTGGGCACCACATGGCCCAGCGCCTCGACCCCGAGCTCGCGGCTCTCCAGGCGGGTGGCGCCGAAGCGGCCACGCTCGCTGACGTGGATGCGTCGGATGGGGGCGGCCTGCTCGGCCATCGCCGCCCAGACGCCCAGATCGGCGAAGTGACGCGAGGTACCCAGGGAGATGGCGCTGGCGCGGGCGTCGAAGCTGGGTTGCCAGGGCTCGGCGGCCAGGTCGAGGAGGGGCGCCGCCTCGATCACCGCCACCCTCAGGCCGTGCCGCTCGATCAGCGGTGCCAGCGCACAGGCCAGGCTGGCGCCCACCAGGCCCCCACCGACGATGGCGATATCCACCGGCGTGGCCGCTGCCTGCAGGGAGGGTCCCGGATCCGGGCTCATGGCGCTACCTCGGCACTCTTTTCCATAATGTACATTACATAATGAACCATGTGGTGAGTCGAAGGGGTGGTCACTACTCGGCCATCAATGCCTCGATGGCCGCCACCGACTTGGGCACACCGGCGGTCAACACCTCGTGCCCCTCGGCGGTGACCGCCACGTCATCCTCGATACGGATGCCGATACCCCGGAAGGGCGCGGGGAAGGCCTCGTCGTCGGGGATATAGAGTCCCGGCTCCACGGTGAGCACCATCCCCGGGACCAGCGGGCGGGGCTCGCCGTCGCGGCGGTGGAGGCCCACGTCGTGGACATCCAGGCCCAGCCAGTGGGAGGTGGAGTGCAGGTAGAAGCGCCGGTAGCTCTCGTCGTCGATGCGCGCCTGCACCTCGCCCTCCAGCAGCCCCAGCCGAATCAGCCCCTCGGTGAGGCCGCGGACCACCTCGGCATGGATCGCCGCCAGTGTGGTGCCGGGGCGCACCGCGGCCACGGCACGCTCCTGGACCTCCAGCACCGCCTCGTAGAGGGCACGCTGGGCCTCGCCGAAGCGGCCGTTGACCGGGAAGGTGCGGGTGATGTCCCCGGCATAGAGGTCGAACTCGGCGCCGGCGTCGATCAGCACCAGGTCCCCGTCGCGCAGCGGCGAGCAGTTCTCGATATAGTGCAGCACACCGGCATTGGCGCCGCCACCGACGATGCTGGCGTAGGCCGGCCCGCTGGCGCCGTGCCAGCGGAACTCGTGCTCCAGCTCCGCCTGCAGCTGCCACTCGGCAAGCCCCGGGCGCGCCGCGCGCATGGCGCGGCGATGGGCGCGAGCCGAGATCTCGGCGGCGTGGCGCAGCAGCCCCAGCTCCGCCTCGCTCTTGATCAGCCGCGCCTCGTGCAGCAGTGGCGCCACGTCGGCCAGCACCTCGGGGGAGCGTGCCCCGTGGCGTACCCGCGCGGCGAGCTCGCCGCGCACCTCCTCGGCCAGCGACATGGCATCGACGCTGTCCAGCGGCAGGTAGAGCGTGCGCCGGCCGTCGAGCAGCGCCGCCAGCCGCGCATCGCGCTCGGCGTTCTCGAAGGCCTGATCCACCCCGTGCTCGCGTACCGTGCCGTCGGCGCCCAGGCGGATGCCGGTCCAGGCCTCCAGGGTCGGGTCGCGGTCCTGGCAGAACAGCACGCTCTCGCCTTCGGCGCGCCCCGGCAGCAGCAGCAGCAGGGCATCGGGCTCGGGGAAGCCGGTGAGGTAGTGGAAGTCGCTGTCCTGGCGGAAGGGGAACTCGCTGTCGCGGGAGCGGGTGACCCGGCCGGCGCCGGGCAGCAGCACGGCGCTGTCGGCGGGTAGGGCGGCCATCAGCGCCTCGCGGCGGCGACGGTACTCGGCGTTGGCGATGGGGGCAGGGCGGGGCAGGGCCTCGGGCAGCATGGGGACTCCTTGTCGGGAAGTAAGGGTAGCGTTCAGTGACGGGTCGGGGCCTCGGCATCCTCGACCTGGGGCTTTCCGGGGTGCTGCTCGGTGTAGAGCAGCATGGCGGCCATGCGGGCATGCTCGGCCAGGGCGAAGAGGTCGTTCTCGTTGTCGGCACTCTCCTCGAGGTCGGCGGGCATGGCGGCGATCGCCTCGAGGTCCTCCAGCGCATCGCGCAGCGCCGTGGACCAGCGCTCCCGGGGTGCCTCGCCGGCGTCGTGGAGCACCTCGAGGAAGCCCTGGCTCCACTCGGCGAGGCCTCGGGCGCGCTCGGCCAGGGAGAAGAGCTCGTCGGGAAGCAGCGGCTCGTAGCCCAGCTCGCTGCCGGAAAGGGCCTCCAGGGTCTGGCGGCGCCAGGCCAGCAGGCGCTCCGCCGCGGCCTCGTCGCGGGGCTGCTCGACGCCCAGCGCCAGGCACACCTCCTCCAGCCAGGCGGCGGGATCGAGGTCGTGCAGGGCCAGTCGGGCACACAGCCGCCCGTCCAGGAAGGCCGGCGACTGCATGCTGCCGTGGAGCAGGAAGAGGTCGGCGATGGTGGAGAAGTCCTGGCGTTCGTCGATCAGGGACATGCGGGCTCCATGATGGCTGGGTGAATGGGGAAGGGCGCGGCGCGTTGACCGCCGAAGAAGGCCTCTCTTATAGTGGCGTGTCATGCGGTATTGACTGGATGTTAACGCATCGGCCCCCAGGGACGCGCGGCCCGCGTGACCCGGCGGGTCGAGCCGGAGCCCCCCGATGAGCGACGCCACACGGCCGACCGCCGAGATCACCCTGCTGGGACGCAGCTACGTCATCGCCTGCGAGCCCGGGGAAGAGCCCAAGCTGGAGCGCGCGGCCCGCTACCTGGATCGCGCCATGACCGGCATCCACGCCCAGAACAACCTGCTGGGCAACGAGCGCATCGCCATCATGGCGGCCCTCAACATCACCCACGAGCTGCTGGAGACCCTGGAGCGCCAGCGGGACAGCGAGCGCAGCCTCGACGACCTGAGCGAGCGCCTGGAGCGAGCCCTGGCCGACGCTCCCCGGCGTTGAGCCACTCGACGGCCCCGCCCCGGAGGAATCCATTGGCTGCCCTCGGCGGGCTCTGGTACGATGAAGACGTTCCCTGGGGTGTTTGCCAGTCGTTATCGTCCCTCGAGCCTATGCGCAGTACCCAGGGGGCCATATGCTAGCCGGACCCGTGTGCATGTCCGTGCGTCGGAAAGCCTGACGGTTCGGCTGCGGCCACCCACCTTGAACCACTGGGTTCAAGGGCCAGAACGACAGCGGCACTCTGGGGAACCCCGTCCACATGAGCCACCTCATGCCGACACCTGCCGCTTCCCTCGACCTCGATACCTTCGACGGCTCGCGCCGTGCGCTGCGCCGTGAACTGCGTCGCCGCCGCCTTGCCCTGACGCCCAGGGAGCGGCGCCAGGCCAGCGAACGCCTGTGCCGCCGCCTGCGCCGCCTGCCCGAGGTGCAACGGGCCCGCCGCGTGGCCCTCTACCTGCCCAACGACGGCGAGATCGATCCCACGCCGCTGATCGGCTGGCTACGCCGCCGCGGGGTGCGCGTCCACCTGCCGGTGCTCAAGCCGCTCTCCCGCAACCGGCTATGGTTCGTGCACTACCATGCCGACACCCCCATGGTGCGCAACCGCTTCGGCATCCCCGAACCCGAGACCCGCCACGGCGCCCATCGTGCGCGGCGCCTGCCGGCCTGGGCGCTGGACCTGATCCTGCTGCCGCTGGTGGGCTTCGACGCCCGTGGCCAGCGCATGGGCATGGGTGGCGGCTTCTACGACCGCACCCTGGCCTTCACCCGCCGCCCGGGACCGCGTCCGCGGCTGATCGGCCTGGCCCACGACTGCCAGCGGGTGAGCGCGCTGCCGGTGGAACCCTGGGACGTGCCCCTGGACGCCATCGCCAGCGACGCCCGCGTGATACGCCCCTGAGGCGATGAGCCCGGGTCCCCGGAACGCAGCGGGCCGATGCCTCTCGGCATCGGCCCGCTGCGTTCCGGGGAATCGGCGATCTTCGGGGAGTGGCTGCCTTGCGCCTGGCTCAGTTGCCGACGAGGGCCTGGGCATAGCCGGTCGCCACGAGGCCGATACCGAACAGCAACACCAGGGCCATGACCGCATCGGGCTTGCGCTTCATCTTCGACTCCACAGGAATTCAACGACGGTCGCGACTATAGAGCCAATGACCTCCGCCTGACAACCGCTCCCCTCAACGCTTACCTTACGTTACGTCCGGCTGGCGGGGCGTGTGAGGCGAGTCAGCGCTTACCCGCCTTGCACGGGATCGGTCAGGCCATGAACAGCCGGTAGGCGGGATTGTCGCTCTCCTTCCAGTAGCGATAGCCGATGGCGTCGAAGTACTCCTCGACGTGGGAGCGGTCGCCGTTGGGCACCTGCATGCCCACCAGCACGCGGCCATAGGCGGCCCCGTGGTTGCGGTAGTGGAACAGCGAGATGTTCCAGTCCTGGGGCAGGTGGGTGAGGAAGTTCATCAACGCCCCGGGACGTTCCGGGAACTCGAAGCGGTAGACCTCCTCCTCGAAGTGCTCCTTCGGGCGGCCGCCGCCCAGGTGGCGAATATGCAGCTTGGCCAGCTCGTTGTCGGTGAGGTCCTCCACCGGGTAGCCGGCCTCGCGCAGCCTGTCGATCACCGCCTGGCGGTCCTCGCCGCCAGGCTTGACCTGCACCCCGACGAAGATATGGGCGTTCTCGGGATCGGCGTAGCGGTAGTTGAACTCGGTGACCATGCGCCTGCCGATGGTGCGACAGAACTTCTTGAAGCTGCCGGGCCGCTCGGGGATGGTCACCGCCAGGATCGCCTCGCGCTGCTCGCCGAGCTCGGTGCGCTCGGCGATATGCTGCAGGCGGTCGAAGTTGGTGTTGGCCCCGGAGTTGATGCACAGCAGTGTCTGACCCCGGGCGCCGGTCTGCTGGATGTACTTCTTGAGCCCGGCGAGGGAGAGCGCCCCGGAGGTCTCGGAGACCGCCCGGGTGTCCTCGAAGATATCCTTCACCGCCGCGCACATCTCGTCGGTGTTGACGGTGATGACGTCGTCGACCAGGTCACGGGCGATGTCGAAGGGCACCTTGCCCACCTGGGCCACGGCGACCCCCTCGGCGAACACCCCCACCTGGTCGAGGGTGACCCGCTTGCCCGCCTCCCGCGCCGCCTTGAAGCAGGCGCTGTCCTCGCTCTCCACGCCGATCACCTTGATCTCGGGGCGCAGGTACTTGACGTAGGCCGCCACCCCGGCGATCAGGCCGCCGCCGCCCACCGGCACGAAGATGGCGTCCAGCGCCCCGGCGTGCTGGCGCAGGATCTCCACGGCGATGGTGCCCTGGCCGGCCACCACGTCGATGTCGTCGAAGGGCGGGATATAGGTGTAGCCGTGCTCCTCGATCAGTGTCTGGGCGTGGGCCGCCGCCTCGGCGAAGGCGTCGCCCTTGAGCACCACCCGGGCACCCCGGGCACGCACCGCCTGGACCTTGATGTCGGGGGTGATGCGCGGCATCACGATCACCGCCTTGACGCCCATCTGCTTGGCCGCCATGGCCAGGCCCTGGGCGTGGTTGCCGGCGGAGGCGGCGATCACCCCCTTGGCCTTCTGGGCAGCGCTGAGCTGGGCCATCTTGTTGTAGGCGCCGCGAATCTTGAAGGAGTAGACCGGCTGCAGGTCCTCGCGCTTGATCAGGATGGTGTTGTCGAAACGGCGGGAGAGGAAGGGGGCCGGGGAGATCGGCGTTTCCCGGGCGGCTTCGTAGACCCGGGCCTGGAGAATCTTCTTGACGGTGGCTTCGAGCATCCTGATATCCCAGAGGCGTGACGCGAGAGGACGCAGCACGAATGCTGCGGTGCGAGGCAACCCCTATTGGTAGCATCCCGGCCGACATGGCGTCCAGCCGGCGCCATCGGCAGACGGCCCCCGCTGGCCTATAATGGCGCCCCATCCGCTTCCCCACCCATCCCGTCACCGGAGAGCGCCCCATGACCCAGGACGAACTCAAGGACGCGGTCGCCGCGGCCGCCATCGACGAGGTTCGCCCCCACCTGCACCGCGACACCGTGCTCGGCATCGGCACCGGCTCCACCGCCAACCGCTTCATCGATCGCCTCGCCGCCCTGCGCCACGACTTCGCCGGCGCGGTCGCCAGCTCCGAAGCCAGTGCCGAGCGGCTGCGCGGCCATGGCATCGAGGTGTTCGAGCTCAACAGCGTCGGCACCGTGCCGGTCTATGTCGACGGCGCCGACGAAGTGAACGCTCACCTGCACATGATCAAGGGCGGTGGCGCGGCGCTGACCCGGGAGAAGATCGTCGCCGCCTGCGCCGAGCGCTTCGTCTGCATCGCCGACGCCTCCAAGAGGGTCGAGCGCCTGGGGGCCTTCCCGCTGCCGGTGGAGGTGATCCCCATGGCGCGCTCCTACGTGGGTCGGGAGCTGGTCAAGCTGGGCGCCGACCCGGTCTACCGCGAGGGAGTGGTCACCGACAACGGCAACCAGATCATCGACTGCTATGAGTTCATGATCGACGACCCGCTGGCCATGGAGGCCAGGCTCAACGCCATTGTCGGGGTGGTGACCAACGGCCTGTTCGCCGCCCGCGGCGCCGACGTGCTGCTGCTGGGAAGCGAAGGCGGCGTGGTGCGCCTGACGCCCGCCTGAGGGCGGCAAGCGCCACCGAAGTGAGCGCTCACTTCGGTGGCAAAAGCCTCTCGAGGCCGTCCAGGGTCTTCGCCAGGGCGCCGCGGTTGGCCGCCACCACGGCGCGCCCCGCCTCGCCGAGCCGCCGGCGCTCGGCGGGATCCGCGAAGAGCGCGGCGAGCGCCTCGGCCAGTGCCGCCTCGTCGGCCACCTCCACCAGGGCGTCGGCACCACGCAGCGCCTCGGCCACATCGGCGAAGTTGGCGAGCTCGGGGCCGCTCAGCACCGGCACTCCGAGCGCCGCGGGCTCCAGCAGGTTGTGGCCCCCCACCGGCACCAGGCTGCCGCCGACGAAGGCCAGGTCGGCGGCGCCGTAGAGCGCCGCAAGCTCGCCCATGGTATCGCCCAGGTAGACCGCCGCGCCGGCACCGGGATGCCCCTCCTGCGAGCGTCTGGCTGCCGGCAGGCCGGCCTGGTCGCAGAGCCGGGCCACCGCCTCGAAGCGCTGGGGGTGACGCGGCACCAGGATCAGCAGCGCCGCCGGGAAGCGCTCGCGCAGCCGCCGGTGGGCGGAGAGCAGCAGCGCCTCCTCGCCCTCGTGGGTGGAGCCCGCCACCCAGACCTCGCAGCGCCCTAGCCGGGTGCGCAAGCGCTCGCTTACTTCTCTGACCTCGGAGTCCGGGGCGATATCGAACTTGAGCGAGCCCACCACGCCGGTGCGCGCAGGCGCCATGCCGAGCTCGACGAAGCGCGCGGCATCCGCCTCTGACTTGGCGGCCAGCCAGTCGACGCGGGAAAGAGCCTCGCGCAGCAGCGGTCTCAGGCGGCGATAGCCGCGCAGGGCGCGCGGTGAGAGGCGACCGTTGACCACCGCCACCGGCACGCCAAAAAGTCGACAGGCGTGAAGCAGGTTGGGCCACAGCTCGGTCTCGAAGAAGAGCGCCAGCTCCGGACGCAGGCGCTCGACGAAGCGCGTCGCGGCGCGGGGGAAGTCCAGGGGCAGGAAGTGGTGGACCAGCCGGCCGTCGCTTCGCCCCTCGGCCAGGGCGCGCACCCGCTCGGCGCCGGTGGCGGTCATGGTGGTCACCACCAGGCGGTGGCCGGGATAGCGCTCGAGCAGTGCCTCGATCAGCGGGCGGGCCGCCTGCACCTCGCCCAGCGAGGCGCACTGCAGCCACAGCACCCCCTCGCCGGCCGGGGTGGGGGAGATCCGTCCCAGGCGCAGCGGCCTGGGGTCGGTGAGCCCATGCTCGCGTCGCAGGCGCCGCCATACCAGGGGAGCCGCCAGGTGCAGCAGCCCCGAGTAGGCGAGCCGGGCCCAGCCCATCAGCTCTCGCGATCGAGGATGGTGGAGATCATCGCCGTGGTGGAGACGCCGTCCTCGAAGCCCAGCACACGGACCTCGCCACCGGCCTCGCGCACCGCCGCGCCGCCGGCGATCTGCTCGGGGCGGTAGTCGCCGCCCTTGACCAGGACGTCGGGCAGCACGGCCTCGATCAGCCGCTGGGGGGTATCCTCGGCGAAGGACACGACCCAGTCCACGGCACCCAGGCCGGCGAGCACCTGCATGCGCCGCGCCAGGGGGTTGATGGGACGCTTGGGCCCCTTGAGGCGGGCGATGGAGGCGTCGTCGTTGACCGCCACCACCAGGCGGTCGCCCAGCTTGCGGGCATGCTCCAGGTAGGCCACATGGCCGGCGTGGAGGATGTCGAAGCAGCCGTTGGTCATCACCACCCGCTCGCCGCGCGCCTGGGCGGCGCGCACCGCCTCGATCAACGGCCCCTCCTCGATCGCCCCGAACTCGGCGAGCTTGTCGCCATGCAGGGCGGTGTAGAGCTCGGCGATGGAGAGGGTGGCGGTGCCCGGCTTGGCCACCACCAGGCCGGCGGCCAGGTTGGCCAGGGTCATCGCCTCGGGGAAGCCGTGGCCGGCGGCCAGCGCCAGCCCCAGCACCCCGATCACGGTGTCGCCGGCACCGGTGACGTCATAGACCTCCCGCGCCCGGGTCGGCAGATGCAGCGGCTCGTGCCCCTCGCGGATCAGGGTCATGCCCTTCTCGCTGCGGGTGATCAGCAGCGCCTCCAGCTCGAGCTCGGCACGCAGCGCCTCGCCACGGCGAGCCAGCTCGGCGTCGTCGCGGCAGTGGCCCACCACCGCCTCGAACTCGGTGAGGTTGGGGGTGATCACGCTGGCGCCGCGGTAGCGGCCGAAGTCGCTGCCCTTGGGGTCCACCAGCACCCGCTTGCCGCCGGCGCGCACCAGGCGGATCAGCTCCTCGACGCGGTTCAGGGTGCCCTTGCCGTAGTCGGAGAGGATCACCAGGTCGCACTCCGGCAGCGCCGCCTCCACCCGCGCCAGCAGCCCGGAGGTGTCCACCTCGCCGAGCCCCTCCTCGAAGTCGAGGCGGATCAGCTGCTGGTTGCGGCTCATCACCCGCAGCTTGGTGATCGTGGGTACACCGTGGCTGCGCTGTAAGTGAGTGGTCACTCCGGCATCCTCCAGGCGGCTCACCAGACGGTCGGCGTTGTTGTCGTCACCGACCAGGCCAGACAGCGCCGCCTGGGCCCCCAGCGAGGAGATATTCAGCGCCACGTTGGCGGCGCCGCCGGGGCGATCCTCGCTCTCCTCCACCCGCACCACCGCCACCGGCGCTTCCGGAGAGATTCGCGAGGTGCCGCCGTGCCAGTAGCGGTCGAGCATGACGTCACCCACCACCAGCAGGCGGGAGCGCTCCAGGGCGGTCAGGTCGAGTCTCATCGTCGTCAGGCATCCTTGGCTGGGGGGTGGTCGGCGGCGTGCTGCAGCACCGCCTCGAGACGCTCGATCACGTCATCGGCATGGATCAGCGACATGGCGTCGGGATGGCGAACCCGCTGGCCCCAGGCAAGCTCCTCGGGCTCCTTGTGCAG
The DNA here is from genome assembly GCA_046540755.1 of Halomonas sp. GTDB lineage: Bacteria > Pseudomonadota > Gammaproteobacteria > Pseudomonadales > Halomonadaceae > Halomonas. The sequence goes on from JBKHEO010000013.1 coordinate 11,274, forward strand.
GTAGGCACGCACGGCATCGGAATAGCGGTCGACCACGAAGTCGCGCCAGCGGTAGGGCCCGGCGCGGTCGGGATTGGTGGTGGCATAGAGCCCCACGGTGGGCGTGTCCAGGGCGTTGGCCATATGCACCGGGCCGGAGTCCGGAGCGATGACCACGCGGGCCGCGTCGATCAACGCCAGCAAGCCCTTGAGCGAGGTGGCGCCGATGGCATCGATCACCGCCTCGTCCGGACAGAGCGCCTGGATGCGCGCCCCCATCTCCCGCTCCTGGGTGCTGCCGCCGCCGGTCAGTACCCCCTTCAGCCCGTGCTGCGCCCAGGCGTGCTGCACCACCGCGGCGTATCCCTCCGCGGACCAGTTGCGGAAGTTGCGCAGGCGCGGGTTGGCGCAGGGGCTTATCAGCAGGTAGGGCGCCTCATGGGTCAGGGCCCGGGCCTCCTCCCGGGCGGCGGCAGGGATCGGCAGGTCCCAGGCCAGCGAGAGATCCTCCACGCCCAGCAGGCGGGCGAAGTCGAGGAAGGATTCCAGTACATGGGCGCGCGGGTGCGGGGCGAGCCGACAGTGGGTGAACCAGTGCTGGGCATCCTTGGCACGCGCCTTGTCGTAGCCCACCCGCACGTCGGCCTTGAGCCCCAGGGAGAGAACGCTGGCGCGCAGCGCCTGCTGCATGTGCAGCAGCACGTCGAAGCGGGTATCGGAAAGCTCCCGCCACAGCGCCCGCATGCCGGCCAGGCCGTCGCCCTTGTCGTAGACCACCAGCTCGACCCCGGAGAGGCCCGCCAGTAGACTATGCTCGGCCTTGCCGACGATCCAGGTGATGCGCGCCTCGGGCCACTGGCGCTGCAGGGCGCGAACCGTCGGCACCAGGTTACACACATCGCCCAGGGCGGAGAGGCGCAGCACGCCGATATGGCGCGGCTGGGCGGGCAGAGGATGCTTCATGCGCTTGGCAACATCGAGAGCGGGAAAGAACCACATTCTATATGATGCGGACAGTTTATGTGACGCCGGCACGGCGCCACAAATCGGCCCGTCCCTCCTGGATCCCGCCTGGTGGCGGGCACAGCAACGAATCACCGGTGAGGCCCCGGGGCGTGGCGCCAGCCTGTTCCTGGACCCCGGCAACGGCGAGGAGTGGGTGCTGCGCCCCTACCGCCGGGGCGGCCTGGTGGCGAGGCTCAGCGAGCGTCGCTACCTATGGACGGGGCTGGAGCACACCCGCGCCTTTCGCGAGCTGCGCCTCATCGCCGAGCTGCTGCGCCTGGGCCTGCCGGTGCCTCGGCCGGTCGCTGCTGGTATCACCCGCCACGGCCTGACCTACGAGGCCGCCCTGATCACCGTGCGTCTTCCCGGGGCCCGCGCCCTGGCCGGTCTGCTGCAGAACGGCGAGGCCGATGACGCCCTGCTCAGGCGCGTCGGTGCCACCGTCAGGCGCTTCCACGACGCCGGCCTCGACCATGTCGACCTCAACGCCCGCAACCTGCTGGTGGACGATGAGGGCAAGGTGTGGCTGATCGACCTCGACCGCTGCCGGCGGCGAAGTGATGGTGGCTGGAAGGAGAGGAACCTAGAGCGGCTGGAGCGCTCCTTGACAAGGTTCAATAACGCAGAGGCTATAGGAAATATCCGTCGAGGCTATCAAGCTGCAATACAATCACTGACCTGATAAATCGAAGTACTTCCGCATGACCAAGAGATTGATAATCAGCTCCTTTCTGTTATCAAAAAACTGGCCAGCATGCTGATTAGCATTAAGAATAATCCTCTTAGCCTCTTCCGGGTGGCTTGAGTAATAAGAAAGCTTTTCATCAAGATCCGAATAATCATCCTTGAGAAGAACATAGTGGTGATCGGGAATCAACATCCCCTCCATGAACCAGGTTTCAAATTTTGGCCTGGTCATAAAGCAAAGAGAATTAGATGCCATAATCCACTTAAGGTTGGTGGCAACGTCATTCCCCTCAATACTAAAAATAAACTTATAATTCAGCTGCTCAGCAACCGACATTGATTTTCGATGCCAGGGCTTCCCCTCAGCCTTTCGGTGGACATCTCCGACATCGCAAAGCGGATGATCGTGAAACATTTTAATAAAGCGGCGACGGTGGGGCTGATGACAGGCGCCCCGCCATACGAGCTTGTCCAGCTTGGAGTCAAAGGAGAGCCTATCCCTGACAAAGTAGTAATGGCGCACCTGGTTAAGTTTCAGCAGCACCGAGTTTCTATTATTCTCCGCTACCGGTCGGCTCTTGAGAAAAGTGGGTAGTTCAGGCACATCTGTAACATCGCCAAACCGATAGAGGAAGCGCACCTCCTCGGGAAAGAAATAAAGAAATGAGCTCAAGTCCAGATAATAGGCCCAACTCTTGTCACGTGCAAATCGGCGACTGGTAGTAGCCGAGCCCGGTAGAACAAAAGAAGAAGAAAGCTTATTGTAATAGCTTACACGCATTTCCAAGTTATCTCGCTCAGCCTCAGGCATGACATCGACATACTTCATTAGTAAATTACCTCGATGTCGAGCCCAAGCGGCTGGAAGAAGCTTTTGTGTGGCGTGCCGAGTGTAAAAACCGAGCTTATGGAGATTTTTATGACCAAGAGACAAGATGTTAGCCATGAAACCTACCCCCGGCCTCATAATCTATACTCTTGTATAGCTCCAGATATGACTCAGCCATTACCTCGGCGCTGTAACGAGTCAGTTGTTGCTTGGCAGAGCCGCTTAGGGCCTCCCTAAGTCGATAGCTGTCCCGCAGCCTTTCCAACGCTTGAGTCAGGCCGTCAGAGTCGCCACTAGTAAACAGCAGTCCCGTATCTTCGTGGGATACAATATCTGGAATACCTCCCACATCGCTAGCAACGATGGGTACACCAAGATCCATGACATCCAAGAGAACAGAACCTAGCCCCTCGTTATGCGAGGGAAATGCGAACACATCCAACCCCGCCAGATAGTCACCAATATTTTCCTTGAAGCCCATCCACGTAACATTATCCATACCTTCGGACTCTCGTTTCAATTCCTCTGCATCCTCTCCTTGGCCAAAAAAAACGAAGTGTATATCAGGGTGCTGAGTCGCTAAATTTCGGGCTGCTTTCAACAGTACCCGCTGCCCCTTGTGGCGATCGACCAGAGCGCCAGCATGGCCGACCAGAAAACGGTCTGGAAACTGGCTACGGAAAGCTGCTGTCTTTTCAGGTGAGTGAGGAAGACCCGCCATGGCGCTGGGTATGAGGTCAACATCACCCCAGCCTTTATCATCAAGAGATTTTTGGATAGCTCGAGAAATAGCGACACGCTTTTCCGCTCGAGAATAGCACAATCGATTGATGAATTTTTCGTGGACAAGAGTGTCGACTCGACGCGTCAGCAGGTAGGGGACCCTTCGTGTCAAATGATGCCAGCACGCCCAATGCACGCCCTTCGCCTCATGAGCATGCACAATGTCCGCTTTCCCAACCGCGCCGTGCCCTAACAGCTGATGATTCGCCGTCACGAACGCGAGATTCTGGACCCCGGCGAGACGCTCGCGCATGGGAGAATCCTTCCGGCAAACAAGGGACTGCGATAGATTGGGCCGGGACGCCAACGCTTTGATCAGCAGTATTGTCTGCCGTTCTCCGCCCCGAAACCCCTTTGCGAGGTTGACGTGTATTATCTTCAATGTTCGATCACTAGATCCGTGAAGGATCCAGCAAGCATAACAGATACGGATAGTCAAGCCTATCCCAGGGCCACACTTCTCTTTCAGGGAGACAGTCAATGAGCATTGCCATCAGCGTCGTAGTCATCACACGAAATGCAGGTCCCTCGTTCGAGAAGACCTTGGCCTCCCTCGGTGATTTTGATGAGGTGGTAGTCTACGACAATGGCTCTACCGATGACACGCTTACCATTGCCAAACGCCACCCCAATGTTAGGCTGTTCAAGGGTGAGTTCTTCGGATTTGGACCTACCAAGCGCCATGCCGTCTCGCTGGCTAGCCATGACTGGGTGCTGTCGCTGGATGCCGATGAACAGCCTACCCCAACACTGATAGAGAGTCTGAGATCCTGGGATTGCAACTCCTATCGTGACGCGGCAGCCCAGATCCAGCGCAAGAACCTGCTACTGGGTAAGGAGGTTCGTCACTCAGGGTGGGGCAAGGACTGGTTGGTGCGGCTATTCAACCGCCGCTTCTGCAATTTCAATGATGCGATGGTGCATGAGTCCGTGCAGATAGGTCAAAATACCCTGATGATAAGCGCGAGCGGAGCCATCATGCATGATGCCGTCACCGATCTCTCCCAGTTTCTCGAGAAGGTCAATCGCTACTCCTCTATCCGAGCCGAACAAAGCCATCGCCCGCTTTCACCTGCGTTGATCGTCACGAAGTCCCTGTTTGCCTTCTTTCGTACCTACCTTCTCAGGCTGGGCTTCCTGGATGGCTGGCGAGGTCTCGTAATCGCCTTCTCCAATGCCAATGGCGTATTCTGGAAGTACATGAAGGCCTATGCCCTCCATCAGGCCTCTCCCTGACAATTCCCAGGTGCGTCCCATCCCGCATCATCTATCGCGGATATTTATGAAGCTTCCTTCAAGCCCAAGTTGGCTCAAACATCCCCGCTGGTGGGCCCTGCTCGCCATCGGCCTCTGGCTGGGGCATGCCGTCACCACGATGGCCCTGCTGCCCGACTGGGGCATCCTGCCCATCGCCGCCGCCTGGCTGGGGCTCGGCTGGCTGCTGCGCTGGGGCGCCCCCGACGACGACACCACATCACCGAGGCGGGTCTGGCCCTGGTCGCTGGTGCCGCTATGCCTGTGGGGGGTCTACGTCTATCTGACGGAGAGCTTCGGCATCGTCGAGCTCGGGGCGATCTTCTTCCACCTTCAGGCAGGGATGCAAGGTCATGGCGGTATCAGCCGCAGCCTGGCGGCCATCAGCTATACCCTGTCCATGCTGGCCCTGCTGGCGGCCTTCGTCTGGCTGGTGCGCCACGACCACCGCTGGCGACGCATCGAATTGCTGCTGGCGGTCGTGCTGCTGGCCAGCAATCCGCTTATCTACGGCGTCGGCCAGCGCAGTGCCTCCATCGTCACCGATGACGGCGCCTGGCTCGACCGCCATTACCAGCCCCCTTCCATCGAGCAGGCACCGGACGAGCCCCCCAACCTGCTGGTGCTCTACCTGGAGAGCATCGAGCGCACCTATGCCGACCGCGAGCGCTTCGGCGACGCCTACGCCTTCCTGGAGGCGCTGGGCGACCGCGGCCATGTCTTCGAAGGGGTACGCCAGCTGGAGAACACCGGCTGGACCATGGCCGGCATGATCGCCAGCCAGTGCGGTACCCCGCTGATGCCGGCGGGGCTGCTCCATGACAGGCAGCTCGAGCCGCTTGAGCGGGTGGTCCCCGGGATCCAGTGCCTGGGCGACGTACTGGCCGAGGAGGGCTACCGGCTCAGCTTCATGGGCGGGGCGAGCACCGACTTCGCCGGCAAGGGGATCTTCTACGAGGACCATGGCTTCGACCGGATCCTGGGCAGGGACGAGCTGCTGCCCCGCCTCGAGGACCCGGAGTACGTCAACGACTGGGGGCTCTTCGACGACAGCCTCTACGACTTCACCATCGAAGAGATCCGCCGCCTCGACGAGGAAGCGGAGGGCCCCTGGGGGGTGGTCAACCTGAGCCTCACCGGCCATGCCCCCAATGGCTATCCGGCCCGCGCCTGCGAGGAGCGTCAGGGTGAACCCGACGACGAGGAGGATATCCTCTATTCGGTGGAGTGCTCTGCCTGGCTCGCCTTCGACCTGGTCGAGCGCCTGGAGACGGAAGGGCTGCTCGACGACACCCTGGTGGTGATCGCCAGCGACCACCTCACGATGCGCGTCTCCGCCTGGGAGCAGCTGGTCGCCGACGAGCGCGACAACACCTTCATGCTGCTGGGAGAAGGCATCGAGGCGGGCCAGCGCACCCACCGCGAGTCGGCCACCATCGACCTCTTTCCCACCATCCTCGAGGCGATGGGCTTCACCCTCGAGAAGCGCCGGGCGGGCCTGGGCGTCTCGCTGTTCGCCGAGACGCCGACCCTGGTGGAGCAGCACGGCCTCACCGACCTGGCGGCCCGCATGCACGAGGAGACGGCACTTCAGCAGCGGCTGTGGGAAGGACTGGTGCCGGAGCAGGCTCGCCAGGAGGAACCCGCCACGGAGGCTCCGGAGCAGGTGGTGGAGACCCCGGAGGATACGGCAGACGAGCCGGCGCCCGACATGCAGTGAGCGGCGTCAGGCCGACGCGATGGTGTCGCGTCCCTCGCGGATGGCCCGGTGGATCCGCTCCGGCACCATCTCCGTCAGGCAGCGGGTGTGGCCCAGGGGGCAGGTGCGCGCGAAGCAGGGCGAGCAGTCGAGCGCCAGGGTGTGGATCTTGGCATTGTCGGTGAGCGGCGGGGTGTAGGCCGGCGAGGAGGAGCCGTAGATCGCCTGCACCCGGCTGCCCACCGCCGCCGCCACGTGCATCAGGCCGGAGTCGTTGGTGACCACCTGCTCACAATCGGCCAGCAGGTCCACCGCATCGGCCAGCCGCGTCCTGCCGCACAGGTTGTGCACGCCGGAGAGCCCCTCGGCGATGGCCTCTCCCGCCCCGGCATCACCGGGCCCACCCAGTACCCGCACCTCGAAGCCGTCGGCCACCAGGGCCGCTGCCAGGGCACGGAAGTGCGCCAGCGGCCACTGCTTGGCGGGGCCGTACTCGGCACCCGGCATCATGCCGATGGCGGGCCCCGCGGAGAGGCCCAGCCGCTCCCGCAGCTCGGCCTGGTTGCCGGCCTGCACCTCGAGCCGAGGGTAGGGTATCGCGAAGCGTCCCGTGGCCGCCTCATCGGCGGGCCGCCCCAGGGAGACGAAACGCTTCACCGTCTGGTCGAGCACCCCCTTGTCGAGGCGGCGGCGCTCGTTGAGAAGGACATAGCGCTGCTCGCCATGAAAGCCGACCCGACGAGGGATCCCCGCCAGGAAGGGCACCAGCGCCGACTTCCAGGAGCGCGGCAGCACGATGGCGCGATCGAAGCGGCCACGCAGCGAGCGGGCCACGGCACGCCGCGTCGCCCAGCCGAACCGGCCATGGGCCACGTCCAGGGCGATCGCCTCGTCCACCTCCGGCATGCGCTCGAGGATCGGCAACGACCAGCCCGGCGCCAGCACCGCCAGGGAGCAGCCGGGATGGCGCGCCTTGAGCGTCAGCAGCAGGCTCTGGGCCATCACCATGTCGCCGACCCAGGAGGGGCCGACCACCAGGATGCGCTCGCCTGTCGTCGTCTCCGGCGAGACCGCCTCAGCCATTCAGCCACTCCAGGTAATCGCGCACGCCTTCGGCCACGGTGCGGAACTCGCGGTCATAGCCCGCTTCGCGCAGGCGGGAGATGTCGGCCCGGGTGTAGCTCTGGTAGCGCCCCTTGAGCTCCTCGGGGAAGTCGATGTACTCGATGGTGCCGCGGCCATAGTAGTCGATCACCGCCTCGCCGATCGCCTTGAAGGGCTCGGCGCGGCCGCTGCCCAGGTTGAAGATGCCCGAGGCCTCGGGGTGGTCGAGGAACCAAAGGTTCACGTCCACCACGTCGCCCACGTAGACGAAGTCGCGGCTCTGCATGCCTGCCTCATAGCCATCCCAGGCGCCGAACAGGCGGACGTCCTGGCCGGCGCTGATCTGGGTATGGTGGTGAAAGGCGACGCTGGCCATCTTGCCCTTGTGCTGCTCGCGGGGGCCGTAGACGTTGAAGTAGCGGAACCCCACCACCTGGCTGTCGAACTCGTCCCAGCGGGCACGCACGTACTGATCGAACAGCAGCTTGGAGTAGCCATAGACGTTGAGGGGCTTCTCATGCTCGGGCGCCTCCACGAACACCTCGCTGCCGCCGTAGGTGGCCGCCGAGGAGGCGTAGAGGAAGGGGATGCGCCGCTGCTGGCAGAAGTGCAGCAGCACCTTGGAGTACGCGAAGTTGTTGTCGAGCATGAAGCGCCCGTCCCACTCGGTGGTGTCCGAGCAGGCCCCCTCGTGGAAGATCGCCTCGATCTCGGGAAGCGTGGCCGGCTCGCCGCGCAGCTCCGCCTCCACCCGGCGGCGGAAGTCGTCCTTGTCCAGGTAGTCGCCCAGGCTGCAGTCGGCCAGGTTGACGAACTTGGTGCCGTCCACGAGGTCGTCGACGACCATCACGTCCCGGTGGCCGCGCTGGTTGAGGGCCTTGACCAGATTCGAGCCGATGAAGCCGGCCCCGCCTGTCACTACGATCATGGGAGATTCCTCTGTCTCGGGGCGTGCGCCTATAACCGATCTTCCGGTGATTGTATACTTGACGCCCTCTGAATTCATGGCCAACGGTGCTTTCTCCAATGACTCTCTCGGCAACCCCGTCGAGCGCCGACGCGATACCGCCGTCGACCTCGACCCCCGACGTCTCGACCTTTCAGGGGCTGATCCTCGCCCTGCAGCAGTACTGGGCCGAACAGGGCTGCGTGGTGCTGCAGCCGCTGGACATGGAGGTCGGCGCCGGCACCTTCCATCCGGCCACCTTCCTGCGCGCCATCGGTCCCGAGACCTGGAACTCCGCCTACGTGCAACCCTCGCGCCGCCCCACCGACGGTCGCTATGGCGAGAACCCCAACCGCCTCCAGCACTACTACCAGTTCCAGGTGGTGATGAAGCCCTCCCCGGCCGACTTCCAGGAGCGCTACCTCGGCTCGCTCAGGCACCTTGGCCTGGACCCGCTGGTCCACGACATCCGCTTCGTCGAGGACAACTGGGAGTCCCCCACCCTCGGCGCCTGGGGCCTGGGCTGGGAGATCTGGCTCAACGGCATGGAGGTGACCCAGTTCACCTACTTCCAGCAGGCCGGCGGCATCGAGTGCTACCCGGTGACCGGCGAGCTGACCTACGGCCTCGAGCGCATCGCCATGTACCTGCAGGACGTGGACAGCGTCTATGACCTGGTGTGGACGATTGCCCCCGATGGCTCGAGGGTCAGCTACGGCGACGTCTACCTGCAGAACGAGCGCGAGCAGTCCGCCTACAACTTCGAGCATGCCGACGTCGACTTCCTGTTCGGCGCCTTCGACCAGCAGGAGCGCGACTGCGCCCGACTGCTCGAGGCGGGCCTGCCGCTACCCGCCTACGAGCAGGTGCTAAAGGCCTCCCACACCTTCAACCTGCTCGACGCCCGCCACGCCATCTCGGTCACCGAACGCCAGCGCTACATCCTGCGCGTGCGTACCATGGCCCGGGACGTGGCCCACGCCTACTACGACTCCCGCAAGGCCGCCGGCTTCCCGTTGGCCCCCGAGGCCCTGCGGAAGGAACTGCTTGCCGACGAGGGAGACGCTTGAGCATGGCTGCCAATACCCTACTGGTCGAACTGGGCGTCGAGGAGCTTCCCCCCGCCGCCATCGATACCCTCTCCGACGCGCTGGCCGAGGGCCTGCGTCGCGGCCTGAGCGATGCCGACGTCGCCCATGGCGAGACCCGCGCCTACGCCACCCCGCGCCGCCTGGCGGTGAGCATCGAGGCGCTGGCCGACAGGCAGCCCGACCGCGAGGTGGAGAAACGCGGTCCCGCCCTGGCGGCCGCCTTCAAGGACGGCCAGCCCACGAAGGCCGCCGAGGGCTTCGCCCGCTCCTGCGGCGTCGGCGTGGAGGACCTGATCCACCTGGAGACCGACAAGGGCACCTGGCTCGGCTACCGCGAGCAGCAGCAGGGAGAAGCCACCGACGCCCTGCTGCCCGGCATTCTGCAGAAGGCCATCGCCGCCCTGCCGGTGCCCAAGAACATGCGCTGGGGCGCCTCGCGCGTGGAGTTCTCACGCCCCGCCCACTGGCTGGTCGTGCTCCATGGCGACCGCGTGGTGGAGGCCGAGGCGCTGGGCCTCGCGGCCGGACGGACCACCTACGGGCATCGCTTCCACGCGCCCGAGGCCATCGAGCTGGCCCACGCCGACGACTACCTCGACGCGCTGGAGCAGGCCTGGGTACTGGCCGACCGCGACCGGCGCCGCGAGCGCATCCGCGAGCAGGTGCTGGCCGAGGCCGAGGTCCAGGAGGCCGAGGCCGTCATCGACGAGGAGCTGCTGGTGGAGGTCAGCGGCCTGGTGGAGTGGCCCGTGGCCCTCACCGGCAGCTTCGACGAGCGCTTCCTTGAGGTGCCCGCCGAGTGCCTGATCTCGTCGATGAAGGCCAACCAGAAATACTTCCACCTGCTGGACGGGCACGGCCGCCTCAAGCCGCTGTTCATCACCATCGCCAACATCGACAGCGCCGAACCCCAGCGGGTCATCGAGGGCAACGAGAAGGTGATCCGCCCGCGCCTTGCCGATGCCGCCTTCTTCTACGATACCGACCGCAAGCGCACCCTGGCCTCGCGGATCGACGAGCTCGCCGGCGTGGTGTTCCAGAAGCAGCTCGGCACCCTGGCCGACAAGGCCCACCGCAGCGCCGCCGTGGCCGCCTTCATCGCCGGCCAGATCGGTGGCGACGTGGCCCAGGCACGCCGCGCCGCCGAGCTGGCCAAGTGCGACCTGGTCACCGAGATGGTGCTCGAGTTCCCCGAGCTCCAGGGCACCATGGGTCGCTACTACGCGACCCAGGATGGCGAGCCGGCCGAGGTCGCCCAGGCGATGGAGGAGCAGTACCTGCCGCGCTTCGCCGGCGATGCCATCCCGCACACCGCCACCGGCCAGGCCCTGGCACTGGCGGACCGCCTCGACACCCTGACCGGCATCTTCGGCATCGGGCAGCGCCCGACCGGCACCAAGGACCCCTTCGCCCTGCGCCGGGCCGCCATCGGCGTGCTCAACATCCTGATCAAGGGCGAGCGCAACCTCGACCTGCGCGAACTGCTCGAGCTGGCCGCCGCCCAGCACCAGGAGCTCCCCTACGCCGAGAAGCTGGTGGGCGAGGTGCTGACCTACATGCTTGACCGCTTCCGCGCCTGGGGGCAGGACGAGGGCATCTCCGCCGAAGCCTACCTGGCGGTGCGCTCGCGCCCCGTCACCCGCCCGCTGGACTTCGCCCGCCGCCTGCGTGCCGTGCAGGCCTTCGCCGGCCGCGACGAGGCTGCCGCCCTCGCCGCCGCCAACAAGCGTGTCTCCAACATCCTCGCCAAGCAGGCCGACGAGGTGGGCAGCGCCGTCGACACTTCCCTGCTGCAGGAGGAGGCCGAGAAGGCGCTGCATGCCGCGATGCAGGCACAGCGTACGGTGGTCACGCCGCTCTTCGTCGAGGCCCGCTACCAGGAGGCGCTGGACGCCCTGGCCGCGCTGCGCGAACCGGTGGACACCTTCTTCGACGAGGTCATGGTGATGGCCGACGACACGGCCGTACGCAGCAACCGCCTGGCCCTGCTTGCCGAGTTGCGCGCCCTCTTCCTCGAGGTCGCCGATATCGCCCAGCTGCAGCAGTAGGCAAGAGCACTACGACCCGAGGGCCGGCAGCGTTGGCTGCCGGCCTTTTTCATGCCGATCATTCATGTTTCACGTGGAACAGGACAGCTCGCCGGGTCGCGATGTTTCACGTGGAACACTATGAAACCAAGCGCCCATGGCTCATGGGGTCGTGACGTTCTCGGCAGATTGTTGCCGTCCTGCTCCTTGCGCCTTGGCAGGCAAGTGTTCCACGTGAAACACTGCCACTCCCGATTCGACCCAGGAGCACACGACGCCATGCCTTGCGCCTCCCCCGACCGGCTGGTGATCCTCGACCGTGACGGCGTGATCAACCAGGATTCCGACGCCTACGTGAAGTCGCTGGCCGAATGGATTCCCTACCCCGGCGCCATCGAGGCCATCGCCCGACTCAACCGGGCCGGGTGGACGATCGCCATCGCCACCAACCAGTCCGGTATCGCCAGGGGCTACTACGATGAGCCCACCCTGGCCGGGATGCATGCCGAGCTGCAGAGGCGGGTCGCCCAGGCCGGCGGGGAGATCGCCCAGATCGCCTTCTGCCCCCACGGACCCGGCGACGGCTGCGAGTGTCGCAAGCCGCTTCCCGGACTGCTGGAGCGGATCCGCACCACGCTCGGCATGGCAAGCCTGGAGGGCAGCTGGATGGTGGGCGACAGCCTGCGGGACCTGCAGGCGGGCGACGCCATGGGTTGCCGACCGGTGCTGGTACGCACCGGCAAGGGCGAGAGGACTCTCGCCCGGCATCCCGAGCTGGCGGTGGAAGGCAGCGAGACGCTAATCTTCGACGACCTGGTCGATTTCGTCGACTGGCTGTTGTCGCAGCAGCGGTAGCGCGCGAGGCGCGAGGCGCGAGGCGCGAGGCGCAAATACGGTTACCATCGACGCTCCTGCGCAGACCAAGAAGCCCGCCATCGGCATTCGATGGCGGGCTTCTTGGTCTGCGCCTGGCGCTCAGGCATGTTTCACGTGAAACACTCCGTCAGACGTCGAGGTTGGCGACCAATGCGTTGCGCTCGATGAAGTCGCGGCGGGGCTCGACCTCGTCCCCCATCAGGGTGTTGAACATCATGTCGGCCGCCACGGCATCCTCGATGGAGACGCGCAGCATCCTGCGCGTCTCGGGATTCATGGTGGTCTCCCAGAGCTGCTCGGGATTCATCTCGCCGAGGCCCTTGTAGCGCTGGATGGAGAGTCCGCGCTGTGCCTCGGCCATCAGCCACTCGAGGGCATCGTAGAAGCTTGCCACGGGACGCTGTCGCTCACCACGGGCGATACGGGCGCCCTCCTCCAGCAGGCCATCCAGGGTCTCGCCCAGGCCGGTCATGGCGCGATAGTCGGCGCTGGTGAAGAAGTCCAGGCCCCAGACATAATCGGTGGTCACGCCATGGGCGGCCAGGGTGACCGCCGGTAGGAAGAGGCCACGCTCGTCGTCCACCTCGATGCGGAAGGTATAGCGCGGCCCCCCCTCGTAGGCCACCAGGGCATCCATCTCTCCCTGCAGCTGCTCGATCCAGTTCTGCATCGTCACGCGATCTCGCAGGCTCTCCTCGCCCTCCAGGCGCGCCGCATGCACCACCTTGCGCAGCACCTCGTTGGGGTAGACCCGCGACAGCCGATCGATACGGCGCATCACGTCGCGGTACTGGTCCACCAGCGACTCGAGCTGCGAACCGCTGATCGCCGGGGCATCGGCGTTGACATAGAGGCGGGCGCCGTCCAGGGCGGTGCTGGTGAGGTAGTCGGTCATCGCCTGCTCGTCCTTGAGGTAGAGCTCCTGCTTGCCGCGCTTGACCTTGTAGAGCGGCGGCTGGGCGATGAACACATGGCCGCGCTCGATCAGCTGCGACATCTGACGGAAGAAGAAGGTCAGCAGCAGGGTGCGGATATGCGAGCCATCCACGTCGGCATCGGTCATGATGATGATGGAGTGGTAGCGCAGCTTGTCGGGATTGAACTCCTCGCGACCGATGCCGCAGCCCAGCGCGGTGATCAGGGTGCCCACCTCCGCCGAGGAGAGCATCTTGTCGAAACGCGCCTTCTCCACGTTGAGGATCTTGCCCTTGAGGGGCAGGATCGCCTGGGTGCGCCGGTCGCGCCCCTGCTTGGCGCTGCCGCCGGCGGAGTCGCCCTCCACCAGGAACAGTTCCGAGAGGCTCGGATCCTTCTCCTGGCAGTCGGCCAGCTTGCCCGGCAGGCCGGCGATGTCCAGGGCCCCCTTGCGGCGGGTCATATCCCGCGCCTTGCGGGCCGCCTCCCGGGCGCGGGCGGCGTCGAGCATCTTGTTGACGATCGCCTTGGCCTCATTGGGCTTCTCCACCAGGTAATCGGCGAAGAGTCGGCCCATCTCCTGCTCCACCGCGGTCTTCACCTCGGAGGAGACCAGTTTGTCCTTGGTCTGGGAGGAGAACTTGGGATCGGGCACCTTGACCGAGACGATGGCGGTGAGCCCCTCGCGGGCATCGTCACCGGAAGTGTTGATCTTGGCCTTCTTGAGCAGTCCCTCGGCCTCGATATAGCCGTTCAGGGTGCGGGTCAGCGCCGCACGGAAGCCGGCCAGGTGGGTGCCGCCGTCCCGTTGCGGGATGTTGTTGGTGTAGCAGAAGATGTTCTCGTTGAAGGAGTCGCTCCACTGCATCGCCACCTCCACCCCCACGCCATCCTCACGCTCGGCGTTGAAGTGGAACACCGGGTTGAGCACCGTCTTGTTGGTGTTGAGGTGGTCCACGAAGGCCTTGAGGCCGCCCTCGTAGTGGAACAGCTCCTCCTTGCCGCTGCGCTCGTCGATCAGGCGGATCGCCACGCCGGAGTTGAGGAAGGAGAGCTCCCGCAGGCGCTTGGCCAGGATATCGTAGTGGAACTCGATATTGGCGAAGGTCTGCTGCGAGGGGCGGAAGTGTACCCGGGTGCCGGACTTGTCGGTCTTGCCGACCACGGATAGCGGCGCCTGCGGTACCCCGTGGCGGTAGAGCTGCTCGTACACTTCGCCGGCACGCCAGATGGTCAGGCGCAGCTCCTCGGAGAGGGCGTTGACCACCGAGACACCGACCCCATGCAGGCCGCCCGAGACCTTGTAGGAGTTGTCGTCGAACTTGCCGCCGGCATGCAGCACCGTCATGATCACCTCGGCGGCGGAAACCCCCTCTCCCGAGTGGATATCGGTGGGGATGCCGCGACCATTGTCGCTCACCGTCACCGACTCGTCGGGATGGATCACCACGCGGATCTCGCTGCAGTAGCCGGCAAGGGCCTCGTCGATGGAGTTGTCCACCAATTCGAACACCATGTGGTGCAGTCCCGTGCCGTCATCGGTATCCCCGATGTACATGCCGGGACGCTTGCGCACGGCGTCCAGCCCCTTGAGGACCTTGATGCTCGATGAGTCGTAGGCCTGTTCGCTCATTGACTGCTCCGTCATGAAGTCTGTCGTTCCCGTGGCAGCAGCTCACCGCTTCCGGCCGCCGAACGTTTCACGTGAAACATCGCCAGCGGGGTCTCGGCCCGCCACATATCCGCCAGGGCATCGGGCTCGATGCTGGTGATGAACACCTGGCAGCGCATATTTTCCAGCCAGCGGCAGAAGAGCCGTCGATGCGAGGCATCCAGCTCCGCCGGCAGATCGTCGATCAGGTAGACGCAGCGTCGCCCCGTGCTGGCCTCCAGTAGCCGCCCCTGGGCCAGCTTCAGGGCGCTGACCACCAGCTTCTGCTGCCCACGCGACAGCACCTCGATGGCGGGACGCTTGCCGAGGCGAATGGCCAGGTCGGCCCGCTGCGGTCCCTGCTGGGTAAAGCCCATCTGCCGATCGACGTCGCGCCCCTGGCGCAGCACCTCGCCGAGCTCGCGACGCCGATCCCAGCCGCGTGAATAGCGCAGCTGTAGCCCCTCCAGGGGAAGCAGGCCGGCCAGGGTCTCCTCGAACACCGGCAGGAATGCCTCGAACCAGGCGGCACGCATGGCATTGATGCGCTCGCTCCACTGCACCAGCTCGTGTTCCCAGGCCGCCAGGGAAGCGTCCGTCATTCTACCATGCCGGAGCAGCGCGTTCCGATGTTTCAGGGCGCGCCTGGCACGCTGCCAGGCCTCGAGGAAGTCATGTTTCACGTGAAACACACCCCAGTCGAGGAACTCGCGGCGACCCGCCGGAGAGCCCTCCAGCAGCCGGAAGGCATCGGGGTTGATCAGCTGCAGGGGCAGGGTCTCCACCAGGCGCGCGAGGCGACCGACGCGCTCCCCGGCGAGGCGGATCTCCAGCTCGTCCTCGCTGCGCCGGCGGCGGATGCCGAAGGGCAAGGGTGGCTCGCCATCGAGCCGCCCATGCACCACTAGCTCCTCGCCCTGGTGGGCGATGACATGGCGCATGTTGCGGGTGCGAAAGGAGCGTCCCATACCCAAGATATGGATACCCTCCAGCAGGCTGGTCTTGCCGCTGCCGTTCTCGCCGGAGATCAGGTTGACTCGAGAACCTGGTTCAAAATCAACAGGTTGAAGATTTCTCAGGCCTTGGAAGACGAGGCGATCGAGGGGCATCGGGGCACGGCAGGCAGGGGGCGGCCCGGTCGGGCCGCCCGGGAGTGGGTCACAGGCGCATGGGCATGACGACGTAGAGGGCGTCGCCCCCGCCGGGCTCCTCCATCAGCGCGCTGCTGTTGGAATCCGCCAGGGTCATCTGCACCCGATCCTCATCGAGGGCGTTGAGCACGTCGACCAGGTAGCCGACGTTGAAGCCGATCTCCAGGGGGGCGCCGCTGTACTCGATGGCGATGTTCTCCTCGGCCTCCTCCTGCTCCGGGTTGTTGGCCATGACCCGCAGGTTTCCCTCCTCGAGGTTGAGCCGCACGCCACGGTACTTCTCGTTGGAGAGGATGGCGGTACGCGAGAGCACCTGGCGCAGCTCGGCGCGGTCGGCGATGAACACCTTGTCGCCGCCCCGCGGCACCACCCGCTCGTAGTCGGGGAACTTGCCGTCGACCAGCTTGGAGGTGAAGGTGAAGTCGCCGGTATGGGCGCGGATATGGCTCGCCCCCAGGGTCAGGCTCACCGGGTCCTCGCCGTCGTCCAGCAGCCGCACCAGCTCGAGGATCCCCTTGCGCGGCACGATCAGCTTCTGGGGCGTCTCGACCGTGAGCTCCGCCGGGCGCGAGCACACCGCCAGACGGTGGCCGTCGGTGGCCACGGCGCGGATCAGGTTGTCGCGGATCTCCAGGAGCATGCCGTTGAGGTAGTAGCGCACGTCCTGCTGCGCCATGGCGAAGGAGGTGGCATCGATCAGCTGCTTGAGCACGCCGCGCGGCAGGCTGAGCTCGACACTGCCCTGGCTCTCCTCGACGCTGGGGAACTCCGCCACCGGCAGGGTGGAGAGGGTGAAGCGTGAACGCCCGCTGCGCAGCACCGCCCTGCCCTCCTCGAGGGAGAACTGGAGCTCGGCCTGGTCGGGCAGCGACTTGCAGATGTCCATCAGCTTGCGCGCCGGCACGGTGACACTGCCCGGCTCGTCCACCCGGCTGGCCACGGTGCGCCCGATCAGCTCCACTTCCAGGTCGGTGCCGGTCAGGGCGAGCTCGTCCTGGCCCACCTGAATCAGCACGTTGGAGAGCACCGGCAGGGTCTGGCGGCGCTCCACCACGCCGGCGACCAGCGTCAGCGGCCGCAGCAGCGCCTCACGGGAGATGGAAAATTTCATGACGGCTCCACGTCTTGTCCTGAAGGGTTGCAGCCGGCGGGGCCCGGCCGAACGGCATGGCGTCCATTAAACCACAAGCCGGCGATGCCGCGGAGGTGGCCGTGCTCAGCTGGTCAGCAGCCGCAGCAGGTTCTTGTAGTCCTCGCGGATATCGGCGCTCTCCTCCTGCAGCTGCTGCACCTTGCGGCAGGCGTGCAGCACCGTGGTGTGGTCACGGCCGCCGAAGGCGTCACCGATCTCCGGGAGGCTATGGTTGGTGAGCTCCTTGGCCAGGGCCATGGCCACCTGGCGCGGACGAGCCACGGAGCGGGAGCGGCGCTTGGAGAGCAGGTCGGCCAGCTTGATCTTGTAGTACTCGGCCACGGTGCGCTGGATGTTGTCGACTCCCACCTGCTTGTCCTGCAGCGCCAGCAGGTCCTTGAGCGACTCGCGGATGAAGTCCTGGGTGATCGGCTTGCCCATGAAGTGGGAGTCGGCGATCACCTTCTTCAGGGCCCCCTCCAGCTCGCGCACGTTGGAGCGGATCTTCTGAGCGATAAAGAAGGCGGCATCGTGAGGCAGGTCGACCTTGGCCTGGTCGGCCTTCTTCATCAGGATCGCCACCCGGGTCTCCAGCTCGGGTGGCTCGATGGCCACCGTCAGGCCCCATCCGAAGCGAGACTTGAGCCGTTCCTCCACGCCGCTGATCTCCTTGGGGTAGCGGTCGGAGGTCAGGATCATCTGCTGGCCACCCTCGAGCAGGGCATTGAAGGTGTGGAAGAACTCCTCCTGGGAGCGCTCCTTGCCGGCGAAGAACTGGATATCGTCGATCAACAGGGCGTCGACGCTGCGATAGAAGCGCTTGAAGTCGTTGATGGCATTGAGCTGCAGTGCCTTGACCATGTCGGCCACGAAGCGCTCGGAGTGCAGGTAGACCACCCGGGCGTTCTCGCGCCGAATCGCCAGGGCGTTACCCACCGCGTGCATCAGGTGGGTCTTGCCCAGGCCGACCCCGCCATACAGGAACAGCGGGTTGTAGGCGCCGCCGGGATTCTCGGACACCTGGCGCGAGGCGGCACGCGCCAGCTGGTTGGACTTGCCCTCGACGAAGGTCTCGAAGGTGAAGTTGGGGTTGAGGCCGCTGTTGTGCTTGAGGCTTCCCTCCACCTGGACCTGGCGTTCGCCGCCGGGGCGACGGGGCGGCGCCTCCTCCTGGCGAGCGAGCTCCTTCTCGTCGTCCACGTCGCCCCGCGGCGGCGTGTGCACCGCCGGCGCCGACGGACGTCGCGGCGCGGCCGATACCGGATTGCCCAGTTCCCGCGGCTGCGGCCGCGGGGCGGCGCGGCGACTGCCGACACTCAGTGCCACCTTGGGAGGGCGAGCCGGCGACAGCTCCCGCAGCAGCTCGGCGATCCGCTTGGCGTACTTGTCGCTGACCCAGTCGCGAACGAAGCGGTTGGGCGCCAGCAGGCACAGTTCCCCCGCCTCACCCTCCTCGGCCTGAAGCGGGCGAATCCAGGTATTGAACTGCTGCGAGCTCAACTCGTCCTGCAGGGTATCCAGACACTGTTGCCAGAGAGCCAGCGACACGCGACCTCACCATGGTTGTCGAGAAACGGCCGGGCATTGTATCGCCCACCGCCGCTGTTATCCACACCCCGCCAGGGGGCCCACCAGGCTGTGGACAAGATCGCGACAGCCTGACGGAAACCTCGGGAGCATTCGGTGGATAGCCCTGGCCTGTGGACGGAGCCGCAGGTTATCCACCGCCTGCCCCTGGGGTCTCCACCGCTGATACCGAGGTTACCCACACCTCCTTTCTCCGTCCAGGTGTCTGGTAGAAAAGGGAATAAAAAGGTTATCCACAGAAACTTTCCCCACCAATAATCACAAGGTGTTATAGATAACCCCATATAATGGTATTCGACCACCCGCGGGGTGCGCTCATGCCCGAGGTTCGCCCCACGTTGCAGGCCCGGTGCCTGGGCCCCCGAGCCATGCCATTCCCCGGGCCCCCGCCCCAACACCGGCAGGGAAAAATTGCACCGCCGGCGGGAAATCACTACAATTTCCGGTCTTGAACAGAACCGGCTCGGGTTCCCTCGCGGACTCCGGGCACCTCGCCATAGACGAATCGTCCTGAAAACCACGTGGGAATAACGAGTTATGAAACGCACCTTTCAGCCCAGCGTCCTCAAGCGCAAGCGCACTCACGGTTTCCGTGCCCGGATGGCCACCAAGAACGGTCGCGCCGTGCTGGCCCGTCGTCGCGCCAAGGGCCGCAAGCGCCTGAGCGCCTGATCACGGACCCTGCGTGTCCCGTCAGTCGTTTCCCCGCCGTCTGCGCCTGCTGACGGCCGGGGATTACCGGCAGGTCTTCGACGATGCCACCTACAAGGTTCATGGCAAGGGAATGATGGCACTGGCCAGACCCAACGGACTGGGGCATCCCCGCCTGGGACTGGTGGTCAGCAAGAAGAGCCTGCGCCGCGCCGTCGACCGCAACCGGGTCAAGCGCCTGGTCCGCGAGTCGGTGCGACTCCAGCAGGAGCGCCTGCCCGCCGTCGACATCGTGCTGCTGTCGCGCCGAGGCATCGCCGAGCTGGACAATGCCACCCTGCATCGACAGCTCTTCGGCATGTGGCGAAGGCTGGCACGCGACACCCAGAAGGCCGCCGGCTGCGACGACAGGGATGAGGCACCATCCTCCGATCGGAAGCCTGCGAGAGCATGAGCGCACCCCTGCACAAGGCCACGCTTGACGTCGTCGGGGCTAGCCTCGAAAGTCCGTGTTCGGAATCCAGCCTGCCTCCGGCAGGCTTTTGTCTATCTCGGGCGGATGAAACGCCTTCCGCCACCGGCATGTTCACTACCCATCGGGCAGAACCCTCATGGACGTAAAACGACTCCTATTGCTGATTCCTCTGGCGGTGCTCGCCTACCTGATCGTAGTGCAGTGGAACCAGGACTACGGCCAGACCACCTCCGAGCCCCAGGCTCCCTCGATCTCCGCCAGCCAGTCCGATGACGAGGCATCCGAGACCAGCGCCGACGACGATGGCCTGTCGGTACCGTCGGGCGACCGCGAGGAGGACATGGACCAGTCCATGCCGGGTGACGAGGACGAGGGTTCCGGCCGCGAACTGGTCGCGGTGATGACCGACGTGCTGGAACTGCGCATCGACCCCCAGGGCGGCGATATCGTCTATGCCGCGCTGCCGCAGCACAAGCGCACCCTCGACTCCGACCAGGCCTACGTGCTGCTGTCCGACTCCGAGACTCGCAGCTATGTCGCACGCTCCGGCCTGCAGCTGGACGGTAGCTCGGGACGTATCGCCTACGACCCCGAGGAGACCGAATACCGCCTGGCCGAGGGGGAGAAGCGTCTTGAGGTCGACCTGAAGGCCGAGGTCAACGGCGTCGACGTCACCAAGCGCTTCACCTTCGAGCGCGAAAGCTATGCGGTGGACGTCGAATACTTCCTGGCCAACAACACCGAGGAGGCGGTCTCCGCACGCTTCATCGGCCAGCTCGCCCGGGACAACAGCTCCGACCCCTCCAGCGGTCCGGCACTGGGCATGCAGTCCTTCCTGGGCGCCGCCTACTCCACGCCCGAGGACCGCTACCTGAAGGTCGACTTCGAGGATATCCAGGAAGGCAGCTTCGACAACCGCGAGGCCGAGGGCGGCTGGGTCGCCATCATCCAGCACTACTTCGTCAGCGCCTGGGCGCCCCCCCAGAACCAGCAGAACCTCTACTACGCCACTACCGACTCCCGGGATCGCAACGTGGCGGCCTTCGCCGGCCCGGTGACCCAGCTGGAGTCAGAGGACGAGTCGCGCCTGGGGGCCACCCTCTACGTCGGGCCCAAGGTGCAGGACTACATGGAAGCGGTGGCCCCCGACCTGGAGCTGACCGTCGACTTCGGCTGGCTGTGGTTCATCGCCAACCCGCTGTTCTGGCTGCTCGACAAGATCCAGGACGTGATCGGCAACTGGGGCTGGTCCATCGTGCTGTTGACCATCCTGGTCAAGGCCGCGCTGTGGCCGCTCTCCGCCAAGGCCTACAAGTCCATGGCCCGCATGCGCAAGCTGGGCCCGGAGATGCAGCGCCTCAAGGAGCAGTACGGCGACGACCGCCAGAAGATGTCCCAGGAGATGATGAAGTTCTACCAGAAGGAGAAGATCAATCCTCTGGGCGGCTGCCTGCCGATACTGGTGCAGATGCCGGTGTTCATCGCTCTCTACTGGATGCTTCTTGAGTCCGTGGAGCTGCGCCACGCGCCCTTCATGTTCTGGATCCAGGACCTCTCGGTGAAGGACCCCTTCTTTATCCTGCCGATCCTGATGGGTGCCTCGATGTTCGTCCAGCAGATGCTCAACCCGACGCCGCCGGACCCCATGCAGGCGAAGATCATGCGCATGCTGCCCATCGTGTTCACCTTCTTCTTCCTGTGGTTCCCGGCCGGCCTGGTGATCTACTGGGTGGTGAACAACATCATCTCCATCGCCCAGCAGTACGTGATCACCCGCAGGATCGAGAAGGACCCCAGCGTCGGCAAGGGTCTCAAGACCAAGTAGGCCCGCACCGACCCGCGACACACCGGACCCCCGCCCCGTGCGGGGGTCTGGCGTTTATGGCCCCCGCCGCCGACAATGTCGCCGCCATCTCGAGGAGACCGCGCCATGGCCACCTTCCACGACCAGGACACCATCGCCGCCCTGGCCACCCCGCCGGGGCGCGGCGGGGTCGGCATCATCCGCGTCTCGGGGCCGCTGTGCGCTTCGATCGCCGAGGCCGTGGTGGGGCACCGTCCCGCCCCTCGCTACGCCCACTACGGCCCCTTCCGCGGGGAGGAGGCGGTGATCGACGAGGGCCTCGCCCTCTTCTTCCCCGGGCCCCACTCCTTCACCGGCGAGGATGTCCTCGAGCTGCAGGGCCACGGCGGCCCGGTGATCATGGATCTGCTGCTGGAGCGCTGCGTCGCCCTCGGCGCGCGCCTGGCACGCCCCGGCGAGTTCTCCGAGCGCGCCTTCCTCAACGACAAACTCGACCTGGCCCAGGCCGAGGCGATCGCCGACCTGATCGACGCCAGCTCCCGGGCCGCCGCGGAGAACGCCCTACGCTCGCTGCAGGGCGACTTCTCGCGCCGGGTGGCCTCCCTGGTGGAGCGGCTGGTCGAGCTGCGCATCTACGTCGAGGCGGCCATCGATTTCCCCGAGGAGGAGATCGACTTCCTCGGCGACGGCAGGGTCGCCGAGATGCTCGCCGCGGTGAAGGCGGAGCTGGCCGCGGTGCACGCCGCCGCCGGCCAGGGCGCGCTGATGCGCGAGGGCATGAGCGTGGTGATCGCCGGCCGCCCCAATGCCGGCAAGTCGAGCCTGCTCAACGCCCTCACCGAGCAGGAGACCGCCATCGTCACCGATATCGCCGGGACCACCCGCGACGTGTTGCGCGAGCATATCCATATCGACGGCATGCCGCTGCACGTCATCGACACCGCCGGCCTGCGCGACACCCCTGATGCCGTGGAGAGGATCGGCGTCGCCCGCGCCTGGGAGGAGATCGAGAGGGCCGACCGGGTGCTGCTGCTGGTGGATGCCGCCACCACCGACACCGGCGATCCCATGGCCATCTGGCCCGAGTTCGTGGCCCGGCTGCCCGACCGCTCGCGGCTCACCCTGGTGCGCAACAAGATCGACGAGAGCCAGGAGCCCCCCGGACTCGACCCGTCCGCCGCCACGCCCATCGTGCGGCTGTCGGCCAGGACCGGCGAGGGAGTGGAACACCTGAAGGAGCACCTCAAGGCGGTGATGGGCTTCACCGGCACCGCCGAGGGGCGCTTCTCGGCGCGGCGCCGCCACCTCGACGCCCTGGATCGCGCCGAACGGGCGCTGGCCAGCGGCGAGGCCCAGCTCAGCGGCTTCGGTGCCGGCGAGCTGCTCGCCGAGGACCTGCGCGATGCCCAGCAGGCGCTCGGCGAGATCACCGGGGAGTTCAGCGCCGACGACCTGCTCGGCGAGATCTTCGGCAGCTTCTGCATTGGCAAGTAGGCGGCACGCCTAGCATCGGCGCTGACCCGCCCCTGATACCACCCCGCTCGGCGAGATCTTGGGCAGCGTCTGCATCGGCATAGTGAGCGGTCCTACTCGCCCACCCACCAGTCGCCGCGGTAGCCGGCGGCGTCACCCAGGCGCGGCACCACGCGTGCCATGGCGGCAGCGAGACGCTCGTCCAGCCCCCAGGGCGGGTTGACCACCAGCATGCCGCTGCCGAACATGCCGTGCTCCTCCTGACCCGGCTGACGTTGGTTAAGCTCGCTGCGCCACACCTTGCGCAGGCCGCCGGCCTTCACCGCCTCCAGCAGCGCATGGTGCCGCCCCGCCGGCAGCAGCGGGTACCACACCAGCACCACCGCATGACGCACCTTGCGCAGGGTCGTCAGCAGCGCCTGTGCCACCTCGGCATACTCCGCCTTGCGCTCGTAGCTGGGATCGATCAGCACGCAGAGCCGCGGCGTCGCCACCGGCAGGCGCTCGACAAGCCCCTTCAGGCCGTCGCCGCGAATCGTGCGGATCTCCCCCTCCAGCGGCTGGCCCGCCAGATGGCCATGCTCCCCCGGATGCAGCTCGAACTGCAGCTGGCGATCCCCGGCGCGCAGCCGGCGGCCCATCCACCAGGGTGACCCCGGATAGTGGGTCAGCTGCCGGGGCCGGGGCTGCGCCTCGGCCAGTGCCGCCAGCCAGTCGCCCAGCAGCGCATCCTCCGCCAGGGCATCGCGTGCCTCCCACAGGGGCAGGATGCCCTGGCGATACTCGTTGAGGCGGGCGGTCTCCTCGGCGGCCAGCGGGTAGCGCCCTCGGCCGGCGTGGGTATCGATGAACGTAATCGTCGATGCTTTACGTAACAGATGGTCGATGACCGCATGCAGGGTGAGATGCTTGTGGACGTCGGCGAAGTTGCCGGCATGATAGGCGTGCTGATAGGAAAGCATGGGAACGGGTCCGGGCAGTGCGCCAGGCGTCCGGCAGGGCCCTGAGGCGTTGCGCAGTAGGCCTGGTGGCGATACGTCGATACAGAAAGGGCCCGCCACGATGGCGTGGCGGGCCCGAGGGAAGGGAGTCGCCGGGGCTCAGCTCTCCTCGAAACGGCTCTCGATCGCCGACAGGGTGATCTCCACGCGGCGGTTCTGGGCGCGGCCCTCCTCGGTATTGTTGCTGGCCACCGGCTGGTCCTCGCCGTAGCCGCGCATGTTCAGGCGATTCGAGGCCACGCCGGACTGGGACAGGTAGTTGCCCACCGCCTCGGCACGACGCTCGGAGAGGCGCTGGTTGTAGTCGGCGTCGCCGGTGCTGTCGGTATGGCCGGCGATATTGACCCGGGTGTCGTCGTACTGGGTCAGGATGCGCGACACGTCATCCAGGGCGTTGCGGGCGTTGGAAGTGAGCTCGCTGGAGTCGAAGCCGAAGGTCACCTCGCTGGGCATGTTGAGCACGATGTCGTCGCCGCGACGGTCGACGTCGATGCCGGTGCCCTGGGTGCTCTGGCGCAGCTCCTCCTCCTGGCGATCCATGTAGGCGCCGATGCCGGCACCCGCGGCGGCGCCCACGGCGGCCCCTACCAGGGCGCGGTCGCGCCGGCTGGTGCTGCCGTCACCGCTCAGGGCACCGGCCACGGCACCCACCGCCGCACCGATGGCGGCGCCGCTGCCGGTCTTGTTGCGGTCGGTCTGGCCGGTATTGGGGTCGGTGGTGGCACAGCCCGCCAGCAGCACGGCGGCGGCCAGCGGTGCCATGAAACGAAGTGGCTTGGTCATCGTGGCAGTCTCCTTGGTTGGGTCTTTGGCCCAGTCATTCATCCCTGGGGCCGTCAATGGCAGCGTTGCAATGAGCGTAGCACAGGCACCATCAGGACTCGTCAATGGACGCCAGCAGTTCGTTCAAGAATAGTAGGCCTCGGGGAGAAGCCTGCAGCCTGTCGGTATCTTCCACCAGAAGTCCTTTTTTGCGGGCGCCGGCGAGGCGCGCCTCCAGCATCGGCCCGGGCAGGCCGGTGGTCTGGTGCCACAGCGCCATGGGCACCCCCTCGGGCAGGCGCAGGGCGTTCATGGCGAACTCCAGCGGGAGGTCGTCGCGGGCCACGGGATGGGCATCGGCGACGAAGCCGCGCGGATCCTGGCGACGGCGCAGGTAGGCCTCCGGCTGGCGGCTCTTCCAGCGGCGCTCGATGGCAAGGCCGCCGGTCCCTTCGGCGCGGCTGAGCTTGCCGTGGGCCCCGGCGCCGATGCCCAGGTAGTCACCGAAGCGCCAGTAGTTGAGGTTGTGACACGAACGCCGCCCCGGCCGCGCATAGGCCGAGATCTCGTAGCGGCGGTAGCCCGCCGCCTCCAGGCGCTCGTGGCCGCCGTCCTGGATCTCCCATAGCGCCTCCTCCTCGGGCAGCGTCGGCGGGTAGCGGTAGAACTCGGTGTTGGGCTCCAGGGTGAGCTGGTACCAGGAGAGGTGCTCCGGCCCCAGCGCCAGGGCCTGCTCCAGGTCCGCCAGGGCCAGCTCGGCGGTCTGCCCGGGCAAGCCGTGCATCAGGTCCAGGTTGAGGTTGTCGAAGCCCGCTGCGCGCGCCTCGGCGAAGGCGGCCAAGGCGTCGGCGCCGTCATGGATGCGGCCCAGTGCCGAGAGCTGCTCGGCCTGGAAGCTCTGTACCCCCAGCGACAGGCGATTGATGCCCGCCTCGCGATAGCCCGCGAAGCGGCCCCGTTCCAGGGTGCCGGGGTTGGCCTCCAGGGTGATCTCGATGTCGGCCGCCAGCGGCAGTCGCGCGGCGATCCCTTCCAGCAGGCGGCGATAGAAGCCGGCCGACATCAGGCTCGGGGTGCCACCACCGATAAAGAGGCTGACCAGCTCGCGCCCTCTGGCGAGCGGCAGGTCGGCGTCGAGGTCGGCCAGCAGGGCCCCGAGATAGGCCGCCTCGGGAAGCTCCGCCGAACGACCGATGCCGTGGGAGTTGAAGTCGCAGTAGGGGCACTTGCGCACGCACCAGGGTACATGCACGTAGAGCGAAAGGGGGGGCAAGGTCGTCATGGGGCCTCGTCGGCACCACGGAAACGCTCGAACAGCGCCTGCAGCGCCCGCCCGCGATGGCTCAGGCGGTTCTTCTCCGCCGCGGGCAGCTCGGCCACGCTTACCCCCTGGTCGGGGAGCCAGAACAGCGGGTCATAGCCGAAGCCCCCCTCGCCGCGGGGATGGGCCAGGATCTCGCCCTCCCAGCTGCGCTGGACGATGATCGGCACCGGGTCCTCGGCATGGCGCAGGTAGACCAGCACGCACCAGTAGCGCCCGCCGCGTCGCCCCTCGGGCACTTCGGCCAGCGCCTCCAGCAGCCGCGCATTGTTGCGTGAGTCACTCTTCGGCTCGCCGGCGAAGCGTGCCGAGTAGATGCCGGGCGCCCCGTCGAGGGCATCGACCTCCAGCCCGGAGTCGTCGGCCAGCGCCGGCAGGCCGCTGACCCGGCTCGCCTCGCGGGCCTTGAGCAGGGCGTTCTCGACGAAGGTCAGGCCGGTCTCCTCCACCTCGGGCACGGCGAAGTCGGACTGGGGGCGCACCTGCATGCCCAGCGGCGACAGCAGCTGGGCGAACTCGCGCAGCTTGCCGGGATTGCCGCTGGCCAGGACCAGGGTGGTGGTTCGGGTCATCTTGCTCCTCTCGGTCACGGCGAGTGGGCGGGGCTCATCCCAGCGTCACGTGCTCCTGGATGAGCCCCACCAGGGTCTCGGCGGCGTTGTCCGCGGTGGTGTCGAGATGCACCAGGTGCAGGCGCTCCTCGTCGCCGAAGGGCTCGAAGCGTCGCTGCTGGCTGGCCAGCACCGCCAGGCTCTCCTCGACGGCGCCTCCCTGGCGGAGGGCGCGCTTCTCGATGCGCCGGCGCAGGGTGGCGTCATCGGCCTCGAAGCTGACCAGCAGGCAGGGCAGGCCGCGCGCCTCGGCCTGCTGGCGCAGCAGGTCGCGCTGGGCGCGGGTCAGGCAGGTGGCATCAACACAGGCGGGAATGCCGGCATCCAGCAGCTGGCCGGCACAGCTCGCCAGGCGCTGGTAGGTGGCCGCCGTGGCCGCCTCGCCGAAGATATCCACAGCCGGGACATCGCCGTCACCCTGTGGATGGATCGAGGCGTCGTCGGCCTGGGCCAGCCGCAGGCGCTCCGCCTCGGAGCTGACCCGGATCGCCCCCAGGCCGGTGACCAGCCCGCGAGTGAAGCGGCTCTTGCCGCTGCCTGCCACTCCCACAGCGATGATCAGCGGCGGGAAGCGGAACTCGGCGATGCGCTCGGCCAGCGCCAGGTAGCGGCGGCACTCGGCCATGCTCTCGGCGAGCAGGGCCGGGTGCTCGGGATCGCGGCCGGCGGCAGGTCGGCGTTCGAGCGCACGGCGCGCGGCGCTCACCGCATGGCAGGTGCCATAGAGCGACAGCAGGCGCGCCAGCGCGTAGTCGCCGGCGTGGCGCAGGTAGCGATCCAGCGCCAGCCGCGTCAGCGCCGGGCTCTCGCGCCCCTCCAGGCCCACCAGCAGCGCCGCCAGGTCGCTGGCGGGGTCGTCGGCGAGCTCGGCACCGGGCACCTGGAGGTCGCGACCGATGGCGTTGGCCAGCAGGGGGCGACCCTCGTGGCACAGCCGGCTGGCGGGGTGGCGCAGCGCCCAGCTCGGCACCCGGCAGGCGGCACGCGCCTCGAGCAGCGGGGAGAGGCGCACCCGGTCCTGTTCGAACCAGCGGCCGAGCTGGTCGAGCCGCTCGCGCTCCTCGTCGTCGAACAGGGCCTCGCGGATCGCCGCCAGCTCGGCCGCCATGATCCGGGCAAGGGGCTCACCGGCGGGCTGTGCCTCGGCGTCGTGGGAAGCCGCCCCGCGATGGTAGGCCACCAGATCGTCGATCAGCGCCTCCAGCTCCAGGCTCTCGCCGCTGGCGGCCGGGTCGGCGGTGGGGGATGGGCGCATGGCGAATCTCCCGCTGGGATGGGTGGGCTCAGGCCTCGCGCTGCATCGCGGCGAAGGCCTTCTCGGCGGCGTTCAGGGTGAACTGGATGTCCTCCGGGGTGTGGGCGCTGGACATGAAGCCCGCCTCGTAGGCGGAAGGCGCCAGGTAGACCCCCTCGTCGAGCATCGCCGAGAAGAAGCGGCGGAAGGCGTCGGCGTCGCAGGCGGTGGCCTGGGCGAAGTTGTCGACGCGGCTCTGGCCGGTGAAGAAGAGCCCGAACATGCCCCCCGCGCGCTGGGTGATCATCTCCACCCCGGCCGCATCGGCGCGCTCCTGGAGGCCATGGCAGAGGGTCTCGACGCGCTGGGCCAGGGCATCGTGGAAGCCGGGCTCGCGCAGCTTGGTCAGCAGGGCGATGCCTGCGGCCATGGCCAGCGGGTTGCCGGAGAGGGTGCCCGCCTGGTAGATGGGCCCCAGCGGCGAGATATTGGACATGATCGCCTCGCTGCCGCCGAAGGCGCCCACCGGCATGCCGCCGCCGACGATCTTGCCCAGGCAGGTGAGATCGGGACGCACCCCGTAGTGGGCCTGGGCGCCGCCCATGGCCACCCGGAAGCCGGTCATCACCTCGTCGAAGATCAGCACGCTCTCATGGGCATCACAGACCCGGCGCAGGCTCTGCAGGAAGCCGGGCTGGGGCGGGATGCAGTTCATGTTGCCGGCCACCGGCTCGACGATGATGCAGGCCACCTGGTCGCCGATCTCCTCGAAGCACTGCTCCACGGCGTCGATGTCGTTGTAGGCCAGGGTCACGGTGTGCTCGGCCAGCGAGGCCGGCACGCCGGGTGAGCTGGGCTCGCCGTGGGTCAGGGCGCCGGAGCCCGCCTTGACTAGCAGCGAATCGGAGTGGCCGTGGTAGTTGCCCTCGAACTTGACGATCTTGTCGCGGCCGGTGACCCCCCGCGCCAGGCGGATCGCCGACATGGTGGCCTCGGTGCCGGAGTTGACCATGCGCACCATCTCGATGGAGGGGATCATCTCGCAGATCAGGTCCGCCATGGTGGTCTCGATGGCGGTGGGGGTGCCGAAGGAGAGGCCGGCATCGAGCCGGCCGCGCACCGCCCCCAGCACCTCGGGGTCGGCATGGCCGGTGATCATCGGTCCCCAGGAGCCCACGTAGTCCACGTAGCGCTTACCCTCGACGTCGAACAGGTAGGCGCCCTGGGCGCGCTCCATGAACACCGGCGGGCGCTGCAGCCCCTTGAAGGCGCGTACCGGGGAGTTGACCCCGCCGGGGATGTGTCGGCAGGCCTGGGCGAAGAGCTCGGCGGAGGTGGTCATGGCGTGTCTCGTCCTCGAGTCTGTGGATAATTCTCTGGATAAGCTATTCACAGGGGGTGAAATGGCGGTGAACCCCGCCCATGTGGTCGCCTTCGCGGCGTCCCTGCGTCTCTCCCCATTCTCGGTGCTCCGGCCGGCAAAGGCCATACCCCCCTCAGCGGGCGGCCGAGGCCTGGCCCGGCGAGATCCCGGGCAGTCGCCAAAGCCGATGCGGCAGGCGCTGGGCCTGGCCGGGCCGCCAGCCGTGGGCCAGCGCCTCCCAGGTAAAGGCCTGGGCCTGTTCGCAGGCCAACACCAGCGATTCCCCGGCGGCCAGCCGCGCCGCCAGGCAGGACGCCAGGGTGCAGCCGGAGCCGTGGAAGCGCCCAGCCAGTCGCGGCCAGCTCCACCGGCGACTCTGGTCCGGGGTGTGCAGGGTGTGGGCCACCCGCCCTTCCGGGGTACCCGGCACCGGGTCGTCGGTCCCGGTCACCAGCACCGCCTGACAGCCCAGGTGCATCAGCGCCACGGCCCGCCCGATATCCTCACCGAGGCCCGGCGAGAGCCGCGCCAGCTCCCCCCGGTTGGGGGTGAGGATATCCACCCGCGGCAGCAGCCGTTCGCGGTAGGCATCGACCAGCTCGACTGTGGATAACTCCCGCCCACCGCCGGCGCGCAGCACCGGATCGGCCACCACCGGCACCCCCGGGAAGCGCCCGAGGATATCGGTGAGGGCATCCAGGGTCGCCAGGTCGGCCACCAGCCCGACCTTGATCGCCGCCACCTCGAACTCGTCGAGGGCGTCGACGCTGCGACGCATCAGCTCGGGGTCGGCGGGTACCACCGCGGCGACATCGCGACAGGACTGCACGGTCAGCGCGGTGGGCACGGTCAGGGCCCAGCCGCCGCCGCCGGCTACCGCCTCGGCGTCGGCCACCAGGCCGGCGCCGCCGGTGGGGTCGTGGCCGGCCAGCACCAGCACCGTCGGCAGGTGGGGCTCCAGGTTCGCCTCGTCACCCATCAGAAGGGCTTGAGCACGGCGAGGAAGATGATGATCAACAGGGCGATCACCGGCAGCTCGTTGAACCAGCGGAAGTAGATGTGGCCCCGCTTGCAGCGCGCCTCGGCGAACTGCTTGAGGTAGATCAGGCAGACATGGTGATAGCCCACCAGCAGTGCCACCAGCAGCAGCTTGGCGTGGATCCAGCCCTGGCTCAGCCAGCCTGGGTTGAGGACCAGGAGCCCCCCGCCGAAAAGCAGCACGGCGATCATCGAGGGGGTCATGATGCCGCGGTAGAGCTTGCGCTCCATGACCAGGAAATGGTCGATCGCCTGCTGCTCGCCGCGGTCGCGCGCCATGGCGTGATAGACGTAGAGCCGCGGCAGGTAGAAGAGGGCGGCGAACCAGGTGACCATGGCGATCAGGTGCAGGGCCTTGAACCACAGATACATGGGAGCTCCTTTCAGGGATGGGGAACGGGAAGGCGACGCTACACCACGACGCGGTAGAACCGCTCGATGGCGCCGCGAGTGATGATACCGGAAATCCGCTTCTGCTTCGGCCGATGGCCGTGCTCCACGTAGAGGGCATCGAGCATCGAGTCGTTGAGCTTGTTGAAGGCCTCGGAGAGGGTCGCCTGCAAGCCGATGGGGGCCAGCTCTAGGCGCACGCCGGGAATCTCCAGCAGGTCCACCTCGGGTAGCTGCTCCCTTTCCCGCTCCTTCTCCCTGGCCTTGGCCTTGCTCTTCCGGCGCTTCTTCGCCGGCTTCTCCACGCCAGCGTTCTCCGATGGCGTTTCCTCGGCGTGCTCTTGCGCCTCGCCCTCCTCGGCGACGCCTTTCTCCTCCGCCGCCGCCTGCTGGGTGAGCCAGCGGGCCAGGTCGGCGGCCTTCAGCGCCAGCACCGGCTTGTCGTCGCTGGAGCGCTCGATCAGCACCCAGACCGGCTCCGACTCCAGCAGCGCCCGGGCGCGCTCCCGGGAGATCATGCGCCGGGTACGCACCAGTCGACGCTCCATCACCGCCGGTACCGAGACCCGGGAGAGCGCCTGCATCAGCGGCTGCTGCAGGGGATGCAGACCCTGACGGGTCACGCTGATGAAGAAGCCGCCGCAGCGACACAGCTGGCGCGCGGTCAGGCAGGAGACCACCACCGCCAGCATGCCGGGGAGGATGATGTTGGTGTTGTGGGTCAGCTCCAGCAGCGCCATCAGCGCCGCCAGCGGCGCCTGCAGCACCGCCCCCATCATCGCCGCCATGCCCAGCATGGCGTAGAGCGCCGGGTCGGAGGCCTCGATGGGCAGCAGCCACCGGCCGGCC
This sequence comes from Halomonas sp., assembly GCA_046540755.1. Classification (GTDB taxonomy): domain Bacteria; phylum Pseudomonadota; class Gammaproteobacteria; order Pseudomonadales; family Halomonadaceae; genus Halomonas. The sequence continues at coordinate 42,962 of JBKHEO010000013.1, forward strand.
AGGCCGCACAGGGCCCCGGCGGCACCGCCCACCACCAGCACCGGACCGATGATGCTCACCGGGATGCCGCAGGCCACGGTGCCGGCGGTGACCAGCAGCTTGCCGATGGCCACGGCGAGCAGCACGTCCACCGCCACCGAGCCGGAGAGCGTCGCCTGCAGGGTGTCGTAGCCCATGCCCTGGACCTCGGGGTACCACCAGGCCACCGCGGCCACCACGACGCCGACCAGCAGGAAGCGCAGCGCCATGGGCAGGCGCTCGAGGCGCGGCCCCAGCCGCGAGACCCTCACGAAGAGCCCGGCCAGCAGGCCGATGACCAGGGCGCTGGCGATGATCCAGGGCAGGTCCAGCAGGGAGTTGAGGTGCAGGTCGGGCACGCCGATCGCCGGGTCGGGGCCGTAGACCAGTTGGGCCACCACCGCGCCCATGGAGGAGGCCAGGATCACCGGCATGAAGCCGATGATGGTGTACTCCATCATCACCACCTCCATGGCGAAGATGACCCCGGCGATGGGCGTGTTGAAGGAGGCGGCGATGCCCGCCGCGGTGCCGCAGGCGACCAGCACGCGAAGGCTGTTGTGGGGCAGGCGCAGGCGCTGGCCCAGGCCGCTGGAGGCGGCCGCCCCGAGGTGGATCGCCGGCCCCTCGCGGCCGGCGGAGAGCCCGCCCACCACCGAGATCAGCCCCACCACCCACTGGGTCAGCCAGTTGCGCAGCGGGAAGCGCCCCTGATGGTAGGTCAGGCGGTCGATCACGTGGAGCACGCCGATCTGCCGGGCGCCGGCGGGCTGGCGCCACATCCATAGCCCGATCAGCGCCACCGCCGCCAGCGGCATCAGGCTGCGCACTGCCGGCGGCAGCGCCTCGAACGCCTCGGGACTGCCGCCGGGCAGCAGCCACAGGCCGCCCAGCTCCAGCAGGCTGCGGAACCCCACCATCAGCGCGCCGGTCAACAGGCCCGAGACGACCCCCAGCACGCAGAGTTGCGGCAGGGCATCCACGTTGGCAAGCTGTTGACGAAAGCGCTCCAGTCCATGACCGGCATCGAGGCGAGGCAATCGCGGCACGTCGCGGTTTCCTTTACGACGGAGGAACGACCCTTGCGGTCCTTCACCTGTGTATCATATCCCCGCGGGGCGATGACAGCCCGGCCCCCTGCCCCGAACCATCGCGCCTGACGCCTGGCTCGAGGCGCCGTCATCGCCTCGAGCGCGTCGGCAGACGCCAAGCGCCGCGCCATCTCCCCCGCACCACTCGCCTTTCAACCCCAAGGAGTCCCACGTGATCAAGGTCGGAATCGTCGGCGGCACCGGCTATACCGGCGTCGAGCTGCTCAGGCTGCTGGCCCAGCACCCCGAGGCAGAGGTCGAGGCCATCACCTCCCGCTCCGAGGCCGGCCTGGCCGTCGCCGAGCTCTACCCCAACCTGCGCGGCCACTACGACGGCCTGGCCTTCAGCGAGCCGGATGCCGAGCGGCTGGGCGCCTGCGATGCGGTGTTCTTCGCCACCCCCCACGGCGTCGCCCACGCCCTGGCCGGGGAACTGCTCGAGCAAGGCACCCGGGTCATCGACCTCTCCGCCGACTTCCGCCTGCGCGATGCCGAGGAGTGGGCGAGCTGGTACGGCCAGCCCCACGGCGCCCCCGGGCTGCTCGAGGAGGCCGTCTATGGCCTGCCCGAGGTCAACCGCGAGCGCATCCGCGACGCCCGGCTGATCGCCGTGCCGGGCTGCTACCCCACCGCGGTGCAGCTGGGCCTGCTGCCGCTGCTGGAGGCCGGCCTGATCGACGTCGAGCACGTCATCGCCGACTGCAAGTCCGGGGTCACCGGCGCCGGCCGCGGCGCCAAGGTGCCGTCGCTGCTGGCCGAGGCCAGCGAGTCGATGAAGGCCTACGGGGCGAGCGGCCACCGCCACCTGCCGGAGATCCGCCAGGGCCTCGCCGACGCCGCCGGCCGCGCGGTGGGCCTGACCTTCGTGCCCCACCTGACGCCGATGATCCGCGGCATCCACGCCACCCTCTACGGCCGCCTGAGCGGCGAGCCCGGCGACCTCCAGGCGCTGTTTGAGAAGCGCTTCGCCGCCGAGCCCTTCGTCGACGTCATGCCCCCGGGCAGCCACCCCGAGACCCGCAGCGTGAAGGGCGCCAACCTCTGCCGACTGGCGGTGCATCGCCCCGGCGACGGCGACACCGCGGTGGTGCTCGCGGTGATCGACAACCTGGTCAAGGGTGCCTCCGGCCAGGCGATCCACAACCTCAACCTGATGTTCGGCTGCGACGAGAACGCCGGGCTCGCCGCCCCGGCGATGATGCCCTGACCGCACTCACCCTGTCCCCCGCAAAAGTTGACCCTTTTGCTGGGGATTAGGGATAATGACCGGTCACACTTCCATACTCTGGAGTCCTCCATGAGCGAAGCCGAATCCTTCGTCCCCACGCCCCTGATGCTCTCCGCAAGCGCTCGGGCCCGGCTGCGGGCGCTGATCGACGAAGAAGGCAACCCGGCACTCAAGCTGCGCGTCTACGTGACCGGCGGCGGCTGCTCGGGCTTCCAGTACGGCTTCGACTTCGCCGACAAGGTCGCCGAGGACGACACCCTGATCGAGTTCGGCGACGTCGCCCTGGTGGTCGACCCGCTCTCCTACCAGTACCTGGTGGGCTCCACGGTGGACTTCGAGGAGGGCCTCGCCGGCGCCCGCTTCCTGGTCCAGAACCCCAACGCCACTACCACCTGCGGCTGCGGCGCCTCCTTCATGGTGTAGCGGGGCGTTGACCGCATCCACTCCCTCCGCCTTGACGCTTCCCCGGTAACTCGCCATGGTATCAAGCGTGC
>JBKHEO010000014.1:0-41958 GCA_046540755.1 Halomonas sp.
TTCATCACCCCACGAATCCTGGACGACGGTGTGGCCCTTCGCTGATGCTGGCACTACCCAACCTGATCCTGATCGGCCCCATGGGGGCCGGCAAGAGCACCATCGGCCGCCTCCTGGCGGCCGAGCTTTCTCGCGACTTCCTCGATACCGACCACGAGATCCAGGCGCGCTGCGGCGCCGATATCCCCTGGATCTTCGACGTCGAGGGCGAGGCGGGCTTTCGTGACCGCGAGACCCAGATGATCGACGAGCTGACCCGCCGCGAGGGGGTGGTGATCGCCACCGGCGGCGGGGCGGTGCTGCGCGAGGAGAACCGCCGCATGCTGCGCGACCGGGGCACCGTCATCTACCTCTACACCACCGTGGAGCAGCAGCTCAGGCGCACCGCCAAGGACCGCAACCGGCCGCTGCTGCAGCGGCCGGACCGGGAGGCGGTGCTGCGCGAGATGTTCGGCGTGCGCGACCCCCTCTACCGGGCCACCGCCGACCTCACCGTGCGCACCGACCGCCGCGGCCCGCGCTCGGTGGTCAACGACATCGTCCGCCGCGTCACGCGTCTGGTGGACCCTCTGCAGGCCAAGGCTGAACCATGACCGAGACCCCCTCCGGCTCGCGCACCCTCGAGGTGGCGCTGGGCGAGCGCAGCTACCCCATCCATATCGGCCCCGGCCTGCTCGGCCAGCCCGGCGTCCTGGCCCCCTGGCTGGCCGGTCGCCAGGTAATGATCGTCACCAACGAGACGGTGGCACCCCTCTACCTCGAACGCTGCCGGGCCGCCCTGCCCGACGACCTCGAGGTGCGCGAGCTGGTGCTGCCCGACGGCGAGGCCACCAAGAGCCTCGAGCAGGTCGCGCGCATCTGGGATGCGCTGCTCGAGGCGGGCTTCAACCGCCGCTGCACACTTATCGCCTTGGGAGGAGGTGTCATTGGCGATATGGTCGGTTTCGCCGCCGCCTGCTACCAGCGCGGCGTGGCCTTCCTCCAGGTGCCCACCACCCTGCTGGCCCAGGTGGACTCCTCGGTGGGGGGCAAGACCGGGGTCAACCACCCGCTGGGCAAGAACATGATCGGTGCCTTCTGGCAGCCCCGGGCGGTGCTGATCGACACCGACACCCTGGCGACGCTGCCGCCCCGGGAGCTCTCCGCCGGCCTGGCCGAGGTGGTCAAGTACGGGCTGATCCGCGACGCCGACTTCCTCGCCTGGCTGGAGGCCGAGATGCCGGCGCTGCGCGCCCTGGAACCGGCCGCCCTGACCCGCGCCATCGAACGCAGCTGCGCGATCAAGGCGGAGATCGTCGCCGAGGACGAGACCGAGCAGGGGGTGCGCGCGCTGCTCAACCTGGGCCACACCTTCGGCCACGCCATCGAGGCGCACCAGGGCTACGGCGCCTGGCTGCACGGCGAGGCGGTCGGTGCCGGCATGCTGATGGCCGCCGAGCTCTCGGCGATGCTGGGCTGGCTCGACGAGGCCGACGTGGCCCGGGTGCAGGCGTTGCTCGAGGCCGCCGCGCTGCCCCGGAGCGCCCCGGCCGGCATGGACGTCGACGACTTCCTCGTCCGCATGCGCCTCGACAAGAAGAACGTCGACAGCCACCTGCGCCTGGTGCTGCTGCGTGCCCTGGGCGACGCCTGCGTCCACGACGCCACCCCGGAGGCGACCCTGGAGGCATTGCTGGAGCGCTTCCCCCGCGCCTGACCTTTTTTGCCTTCTTCTCAGGGCCACGCCCGCGCCATCCCGGCGCGGGCGTGCTCGTCTGTGCGGGAGGGGCGTGCGGTGGCGGTCAGGTTTCGATCAATCGGCATGCCTCATGCGCTATCGGCATGGGAGAAAAGACAAAAATTCGACTAAAGTCTAATGCGTCGGAAAGGGCGTTTACAATTCGTTTATCAGGCGTGCAAGTCGTTGAGTGGTGGGGCTTTTTGTTTCCGGAGGGCGTGGCAACTAGCGGATTTGTCGATGGTTTTGTCGACCGGGAGAGGGGCTCGCCATTGCGCCGCAGGGCGGGCGCTGGCTATGCTGGTCGCCCTTTTTGCCGCGCAGGCCGGCGCGAGAAGCGCGCCATTCCCGAAAAAAGAATAACTTTTAAACATAGCACGGGATTCCTGCCAAGAAAACCACTTCACCGAGGCGCGCCAATGAACAGAGGTCTTCATCAGCCCGGCGAGTTCCGCGACAACTGCGGGTTCGGCCTGATCGCTCATATGGAGGGCCGTGCCAGTCACGAGCTGCTGCGCACCGCCATCGAGTCCCTGACCTGCATGACCCACCGCGGCGGCATCGCCGCCGACGGCAAGACCGGCGACGGCTGCGGCCTGCTGCTCCAGCTGCCGGACGCCTTCATGCGCGAGGTCGCCGAGGAAGCGCTCAAGGTCGAGCTGGGCGAGCGCTTCGCGGTGGGGGCGGTGTTCCTGCCCGACGACGACGCGCGTGCCGCGCGTGCCGCCGAGGTGCTCGAGGGCGAGCTGCGTGCCCGGGGCCTGGTGATTCGTGGCTGGCGCGATGTGCCGGTGGATGCCTCGGTGTGCGGTCCCATGGCCCTGGAGTGCCTGCCGCGCATCCGGCACCTCTTCGTGGAGCCGGGCAAGAACGGCACTGCCGAGACCTTCGAGGTCGACCTCTTCATGGCCCGCCGCCACGCCGAGCAGGCGCTGCGCGACGAGGAGGCCTTCTATGTCTGCTCGCTCTCCGAGAAGGTGCTCTCCTACAAGGGGCTGGTGATGCCGGTGGACCTGCCGGCCTTCTACCACGACCTCGGTGACGAGCGCCTCGAGACCGCCATCTGCGTCTTCCACCAGCGCTTCTCCACCAATACCGCGCCGCGCTGGCCGCTGGCCCAGCCGTTCCGGCTGCTGGCCCACAACGGCGAGATCAACACCATCGAGGCCAACCGCGGCTGGGCCAACTCGCGCAAGGAGAACTTCGTCTGTGAGCGGCTGCCCGACATCGCCGAGCTCGACGAGATCGTCAATACCGTGGGCTCCGACTCCTCGAGCATGGACAACATGCTCGAGGTGCTGCTGATGGGCGGCATGGAGCTGCACCGCGCGGTGCGCATGATGGTGCCGCCGGCGTGGCAGAACGTCGAGCTGATGGACGCCGAGCTGCGCGCCTTCTACGAGTACAACTCCATGCATGTGGAGCCCTGGGACGGCCCCGCCGGGGTGGTGATGACCGACGGCCGCCAGGCACTGTGCATGCTCGACCGCAACGGCCTGCGCCCGGCGCGCTGGGTGATCACCAAGAACGGCTTTATCACCCTGGCCTCGGAGATTGGCACCTACGCCTACGCCCCCGAGGACGTGGTGGCCAAGGGGCGTGTGGGGCCGGGCCAGGTGCTTGCCGTGGACACCGAGACCGGCGAGGTGCTGCACACCGGCGACATCGACGAGCGCCTCAAGTCGGCCTATCCCTACAAGCGCTGGCTGAAGCAGGAGGCGCAGTACCTGGAGTCGGCGCTCACCGAGCTGGCGAGCTTCCACAACATGGACGCCGACGCCCTGGCGGTGGCCCAGAAGATGTTCCAGGTCAGTTTCGAGGAGCGCGACCTGCTGCTGCGACCGCTGGGCGAGAGCGGCCAGGAGGCGGTGGGCTCCATGGGCGACGACACCCCCATGGCGGTGCTCTCCGCCAAGCCCCGGGTGCTCACCGACTACTTCCGCCAGAAGTTCGCCCAGGTCACCAACCCGGCCATCGACCCGCTGCGCGAGGCGATCGTGATGTCGCTGGAGACCTGCATCGGCGCCGAGCGCAACGTCTTCAAGGCAACCCCGGAGCACGCCCACCGCATCATCCTGACCACGCCGATCCTCTCGCCGCGCAAGTTCACCGCGCTGGTGGAGCAGGAGGACCCGGCCTACGCCAGCTATCGCCTGCGCCTGGCCTACGACCCCGAGCGTCACGGCCTGCAGGCGGCCCTGCGCGAGCTCTGCCGCGAGGCCGAAGAAGCGGTGCAGGCCGGCAAGGTGATCCTGGTGCTCTCCGATGCCGACCTCGAGAAGGGCGAGCTGCCGATCCACGCCGCCCTGGCCGTGGGCGCCGTGCACCACCACCTGGGCCGGCTGGCGCTGCGCCCGCGCTGCAACATCGTGGTGGAGACCGGCTACGCCCGCGATGCCCACCAGATGGCGGTGCTGTTCGGCGTCGGTGCCACCGCCGTCTTCCCGTGGCTCGCCTATCAGGTGATGGCCGACATGCACCGCACCGGCGAGCTGGTGGGCAATCCCGCCGACGCCCGCGAGAACTACCGCAAGGGGCTGCAGAAGGGGCTGTTCAAGATCCTCTCCAAGATGGGCATCTCGACGCTGGCCTCCTACCGCGGCTCCATGCTCTTCGAGGCGGTGGGCCTCGACGACGAGGTGATGGCGCTGTGCTTCCCGGGCATGGCCTCGCGCATCCAGGGCACCGGCTTCGCCGAGCTCCAGCTGCAGCAGGAGCTGCTGGCCCGCGACGCCTGGATCCCGCGCAAGGGCATCAGCCAGGGCGGCCATTTCAGGTACGTTCATGGCCACGAGTACCACGCCTTCAACCCCGACGTGGTCAAGTCCCTGCAGGAGGCGGTGCAGGAGGGCAGCTACGCCAAGTGGAAGCGCTTCGCGGCGCTGGTCAACGAGCGCGATCCCGCCACCCTGCGTGACCTGCTGCGCCTCAGGCCCGCCGCCGAGCCGCTGCCCCTCGAGGAGGTGGAGCCGGTCGAGGAGCTGTTGCCGCGCTTCGACAGCGCCGGCATGTCGCTGGGTGCGCTGTCGCCGGAGGCCCACGAGGCGCTGGCCCAGGCCATGAACGAGTCCGGCGGGCGCTCCAACTCCGGCGAGGGCGGCGAGGATCCGGCCCGCTACGGCACCATCCGCTCCTCCAAGATCAAGCAGATCGCCTCCGGGCGCTTCGGCGTCACCCCGGCCTACCTGGTCAACGCCGAGGTGCTGCAGATCAAGGTGGCCCAGGGTGCCAAGCCCGGCGAGGGCGGCCAGCTGCCCGGCGGCAAGGTCAACGAGCTGATCGCGCGGCTGCGCTACGCGGTGCCCGGCGTCACCCTGATCTCGCCGCCGCCGCACCACGACATCTACTCCATCGAGGACCTGGCGCAACTGATCTTCGACCTAAAGCAGGTCAATCCCGACGCCCAGGTGTCGGTGAAGCTGGTCTCCGAGCCCGGCATCGGTACCATCGCCACCGGCGTGGCCAAGGCCTATGCCGACCTGATCACCGTCTCCGGCTACGACGGCGGCACCGCGGCGAGCCCCATCACCTCCATCAAGCACGCCGGTTCCCCCTGGGAGCTGGGCCTGCCCGAGGTGCACCAGGCGCTGCGCATCAACGGCCTGCGCGACAAGATCCGCCTGCAGACCGACGGCGGCCTGAAGACCGGCCTCGACGTGGTCAAGGCGGCGATCCTCGGCGCCGAGAGCTTCGGCTTCGGCACCGCGCCCATGATCGCCCTGGGCTGCAAGTACCTGCGCATCTGCCATCTCAACAACTGCGCCACCGGCGTGGCCACCCAGCACGACTACCTGCGCGGCGAGCACTTCCGCGGCACCGTGGACATGGTCAAGCACTACTTCCGCTTCATCGCCGAGGAGGTGCGCGAGCTGATGGCGATGCTCGGCGTGCGCAAGCTCACCGACCTGATCGGCCGCACCGACCTGCTCGAGGCGATCGAGGGAGTGACCGCCTCCCAGCGCAAGCTGGACCTCACCCCGCTGCTCGGCAACGACCATGTGCCGGCGGAGGCGCCGCAGTTCTGCCAGGTGAGTCGCAACGTGCCCCACGACCCGGGCGCCAAGAACCAGGAGGTGCTGGAGGTCTTGAAGGAGGCCATCGAGCAGAAGAGCGGCGGCGAGTTCGCCTTCACCATTACCAACTGCGACCGCAGCGTGGGGGCACTCAGTTCCGGCGCCATCGCCAAGCGCTACGGCGAGGCGGGCCTCGAGGATGCCCCGGTCATCGCCCGCTTCACCGGGGTGGCCGGCCAGAGCTTCGGGGTGTGGAACGCCCGCGGCCTGCACCTCTACCTGGAGGGTGACGCCAACGACTACGTCGGCAAGGGCATGAACGGCGGCAAGGTGGTGATCACGCCGCCCAGGGGCAGCCGCTTCGAGAGCCACAAGACGGCCATCGTCGGCAACACCTGCCTCTACGGCGCCACCGGCGGCAAGCTGTTCGCCGCGGGCACCGCCGGCGAGCGCTTCGGGGTGCGCAACTCCGGCGTGCATGCGGTGATCGAGGGGGCCGGCGACCACTGCTGCGAGTACATGACCGGTGGCCTGGTCTGCGTGCTCGGCGAGACCGGGGTCAACTTCGGCGCGGGCATGACCGGCGGCTTCGCCTACGTGCTCGACGAGGAGCGCACCTTCGTCGACAAGTACAACCACGAACTGGTGGAGATCCATCGAATCAACACCGAGACCATGGAAGCCCATCGTCGCCACCTGCGCGAGGTGATCGAAGAGTTCGTCGCCGAGACCGACTCCCCGCGCGGCCGTGCCATCCTCGAGGACTTCAGCGACTTCACCCGCCACTTCTGGCTGGTGAAGCCCAAGGCGGCGAGCCTGAACAGCTTGCTCGCTGAATCCCGTCGGCGCCCCGAGTAAGCCGGACTTCCAGGAGAGACAAGCATGGCAAACCGTCTGAGCAACGACTTCCAGTTCATCGACGTGGGTCGCCAGGACCCCGAGAAACGTGACGCCCGCACCCGCTCGCGGGAGTTCGCCGAGATCTACGAGCCCTTCAAGCCCCAGGAGGCGGCCAGCCAGTCGCACCGCTGCCTGCACTGCGGCAACCCCTACTGCGAGTGGAAGTGCCCGGTGCACAACTACATCCCCAACTGGCTGCAGCTGGTCAGCGAGGGCAATATCCTCGAGGCGGTGGAGCTGTGCCACCGCACCAACTCGCTGCCCGAGGTGTGCGGCCGGGTCTGCCCCCAGGACCGCCTCTGCGAGGGGGCCTGCACCCTCAACGACGGCTTCGGCGCCGTCACCATCGGCTCGGTGGAGAAGTACATCACCGACACCGCCTTCGCCATGGGCTGGCGCCCGGACATGTCCCAGGTGAGCTGGACCGACAAGCGGGTGGCGGTGGTCGGCGCCGGTCCGGCGGGGCTGGGCTGCGCCGACATCCTGGTGCGCAACGGCGTCAGGCCGGTGGTGTTCGATCGCAACCCCGAGATCGGCGGCCTGCTCACCTTCGGTATCCCCGAGTTCAAGCTCGAGAAGAACGTCATGGAGCGCCGCCGCGCGGTGTTCGAGGAGATGGGGGTGGAGTTCCGCCTCGGCGTGGAGATCGGTCGCGACATCACCTTCGATGCCCTGCTCGAGGAGTACGACGCGGTGTTCCTGGGCATGGGCACCTACAAGTACATGGAGGGCGGTTTCCCCGGCGAGAACCTGCCGGGCGTCTACAAGGCCCTCGACTTCCTGATCGCCAACGTCAACCACTGCCTGGGCTTCGAGAAGGACCCGGGGGAGTACATCTCCTTCAAGGGCCAGCGGGTGGTGGTGCTGGGCGGCGGCGACACCGCCATGGACTGCAACCGCACCTCGATCCGCCAGGGTGCCACCAGCGTCACCTGCGCCTACCGCCGCGACGAGGAGAACATGCCCGGCTCGCGCAAGGAGGTGGCCAACGCCCGCGAGGAGGGCGTGGAGTTCCTCTTCAACCGCCAGCCCGTCGCCGTGGTGGGCGAGGGCAAGGTCGAGGGGGTGAAGGTGGTGCGCACCCGCATGGGCGAGCCCGACGAGAACGGTCGCCGCCGCCCCGAGGTGGTGCCGGGCTCCGAGGAGGTGATTCCCGCCGACGCCGTGGTCGTCGCCTTCGGCTTCCAGCCCGACCCGCCCGAGTGGTTCGCCAAGGCGGGGGTCGAGGTCGACGAGCGCGACCGGGTCAAGGCCCTGGAGCAGAGCAAGTTCGCCTTCCAGACCAGCCACGAGAAGATCTTCGCCGGCGGCGACATGGTGCGCGGCTCCGACCTGGTGGTCACCGCCATCTACGAGGGGCGCCAGGCCGCGGAGGGGATCCTGGACTATCTGGGGGTGTAAGGCCTCGCAGGAGGTGACCGGCATGAAGGCGCCGTGTGCGAGCCCGGGTTCGGGGGGATGGCGCCGCTGTGTGGGAGCCCGGATTCCGGGCGATGGCGCCGGCAGGCGCCCTGATGTCACCGCCATCGCCGATAAATCGGGCTCCCACAATAGGCAGTCCCTATCTGCGATGGCATTGTTGGGCACCGGCCCGAGAAATTGAGACCAAGGTCGCCCTCTGCTATCCTGTCGTTCCATCCTGGCGCGGCTTCCTGCCGTGCCTACCGATCACGTTTCGACAGGTTCTCCATGACACGATATATCTTCGTGACCGGCGGCGTTGTGTCCTCACTCGGCAAGGGCATCGCGTCGGCCTCGCTGGCGGCGATTCTCGAGGCGCGCGGCCTCAGGGTCACCATGCTCAAGCTGGATCCGTACATCAATGTGGATCCGGGCACCATGAGCCCCTTCCAGCATGGCGAGGTGTTCGTCACCGAGGATGGCGCCGAGACCGACCTGGACCTGGGTCACTACGAGCGCTTCATCCGCACGAAGATGACCCAGGCCAACAACTTCACCACCGGGCGCGTCTACGAGCACGTGCTGCGCAAGGAACGCCGTGGCGACTACCTGGGCGGCACCGTGCAGGTGATCCCGCATATCACCGACGAGATCAAGCGCCGTGTCTATGCCGGCGGCGAGGGCTTCGACGTGGCCCTGGTCGAGATCGGGGGCACCGTGGGCGACATCGAGTCGCTGCCCTTCCTGGAGTCGATCCGCCAGATCCGCAGCGAGCTGGGGGCCAGCCGCGCGATCTTCATGCACCTTACGTTAGTGCCCTATATCAAGACGGCGGGGGAGACCAAGACCAAGCCGACCCAGCACAGCGTCAAGGAGCTGCGCTCCATCGGCATCCAGCCCGACATCCTGATCTGCCGCAGCGAGGTGGAACTGGAGGAGACCGAGCGCCGCAAGATCGCGCTGTTCACCAACGTCGAGGAGCGCGCGGTCATCCCCCTGCAGGATGCCGATACCATCTACCGCATCCCGCTGATGCTCCATGAGCATGGCCTCGACGAGATCGTCTGCGACAAGCTGCGCGTGACGGCCGACGAGGCGGACCTTTCCGAGTGGGTCAAGGTGCTCGACGCCAAGCTCAACCCGCTCAAGTCGATCAACATCGCCATGGTCGGCAAGTACATGGAGCTGCTCGACGCCTACAAGTCTCTCAACGAGGCGCTGATCCACGCCGGCATCCAGACCCGCGTCAAGGTCAACGTCGACTACATCGACTCCGAGGACATCGAGCGCCACGGCACCGAGCGTCTGGCCGGCAAGGACGCCATCCTGGTGCCCGGCGGCTTCGGCGAGCGCGGCGTGGAGGGCAAGATCGCCACGGCCCGCTTCGCCCGCGAGAGCGGTATTCCGTATCTCGGCATCTGCCTCGGCATGCAGGTGGCGGTGATCGAGTTCGCCCGGAACAAGGCCGGCTGGGCGGACGCCAACTCGACCGAGTTCACCCATGACACGATGCACCCGGTGGTGGGCCTGATCACCGAGTGGCTGTCCCCCGAGGGCAAGGTCGAGTTGCGCGACGCCGCCTCCGACCTCGGCGGTACCATGCGCCTGGGCGGCCAGGTCTGCCAGCTCAGGGCCGGCAGCAAGGCCCGCGAGGCCTACGGGGCCGACGAGATCGTCGAGCGCCACCGCCATCGCTTCGAGGTCAACAACCAGTTCATCGACGAGCTCGAGCAGGCCGGCCTGGTGGTCTCCGGCAAGAGCGTCGACAACTCCCTGGTGGAGGTGGTGGAGCTGCCCGACCACCCCTGGTATATCGCCTGCCAGTTCCACCCGGAGTTCACCTCCACGCCCCGCGACGGCCACCCGCTGTTCACCGGTTTCGTCAACGCCGCGCTGGAGCACAAGGTGGCGCGGACCCGCGCCCAGTCCTCCCACCAGGAGTGAAGTGGATGAGCGTATCCGAGAGAACCCTCGAGATTGCCGGCCTGAAGGCCGGCAATTCATTGCCGCTGATGCTGTTCGGCGGCATGAACGTGCTGGAGTCCCGGGCGCTGGCCCTGGAGGTCGCCGAGGCCTATGTCGAGGTCACCGGCCGGCTCGGCATCCCCTACGTGTTCAAGGCCAGCTTCGACAAGGCCAACCGCAGCTCCATCCACTCCTTCCGCGGCCCCGGCCTCGAGAAGGGGCTCGAGATCCTGGCCGAGATCAAGGCGCGCTTCGGCGTGCCGATCCTCACCGACGTCCACGAGCCCTGGCAGGCCGCGCCGGTGGCCGAGGTGGCCGACGTCATCCAGCTGCCGGCCTTCCTGGCCCGCCAGACCGATCTGGTGGTGGCCATGGCCCAGACGGGGGCGGTGATCAACGTCAAGAAGCCGCAGTTCCTGGCCCCCCACGAGATGCGCCATATCGTGCGCAAGTGCGAGGAGGCCGGCAACGACCGGGTGATCCTCTGCGAGCGGGGCTCCAGCTTCGGCTACAACAATCTGGTGGTGGACATGCTCGGCTTCGGCGAGATGAAGGCGACCGGCCTGCCGGTGTTCTTCGACGTGACCCACTCGCTGCAGCGCCCCGGCGGGCGCGCCGACAGCGCCGACGGCCGCCGCGCCCAGGTCGCCGAGCTGGCCCGCGCGGGGGTCGCCGTGGGGCTGGCGGGGCTCTTCCTGGAGGCGCATCCCGACCCCAACAACGCCAGGTGCGATGGCCCCTGCGCGCTGCCGCTGGACCGCCTCGAGCCCTTCCTGGCGCAGCTCAAGGCCATCGACGAGCGGGTCAAGGGGTTCCCCGCCCTGGAGATCGAATAACCCGGCTACCCAGGCAGCATCGGCAAGCCGAGAGAGCACGGCGCTTCCCCATCGACTCCATCAACGCTGACATGATGAAAGGACGACAAAGATGACCAAGATTGTCGACATTCGCGCCCTCGAGGTGCTCGATTCCCGTGGCAACCCCACCGTCCAGGCCGAGGTTCGCCTGGAGAGCGGCGCCGTGGGCGTGGCCTGCGCCCCCAGCGGCGCCTCCACCGGCTCCCGCGAGGCCCTGGAGCTGCGCGACGGCGACAAGGCCCGCTACCTGGGCAAGGGCGTGCTGAAGGCGGTGGAGGCCGTCAACGGCGCCATCCGCGAGCGCCTGGTCGGCATGGACGCCCGTGACCAGCGCGGCCTCGACGACGCCATGCTGGCCCTCGACGGCACCGACAACAAGGCGAGTCTGGGCGCCAACGCCATCCTGGCGGTGTCGCTGGCCGCCGCCAAGGCTGCCGCCAACGCCAAGGGCGTGCCGCTCTATGCGCATATCGCCGAGCTCTACGGACAGCCGGGCCAGTACCTGATGCCGGTGCCGATGATGAACATCCTCAACGGCGGCGAGCATGCCGACAACAACGTCGATATCCAGGAGTTCATGGTCCAGCCGGTGGGCGCACCGAACTTCCGCGAGGCGCTGCGCATGGGCGCCGAGATCTTCCACGCCCTGAAGAAGGTGCTCGCCGGCCGCGGCCTCTCCACCTCGGTGGGCGACGAGGGCGGCTTCGCCCCCGACCTGGCCTCCAATGCCGTGGCGCTGGCGGTGATCCAGCAGGCCGTCGAGGACGCCGGCTACGCGCTGGGCCGCGACGTGACCCTGGCGCTGGACTGCGCCTCCTCGGAGTTCTACCGGGACGGCCGCTACGCCCTCTCCGGCGAAGGCAAGGCCTTCGACGCCGCGGGCTTCGTCGACTACCTGGCCGGCCTGTGCGAGGCGTTCCCCATCGTCTCCATCGAGGACGGCATGGACGAGTCCGACTGGGACGGCTGGAAGGCGCTCACCGACAAGCTGGGCGACCGCGTGCAACTGGTGGGCGACGACCTCTTCGTCACCAACACCCGCATCCTCAAGCGCGGCATCGACGAGCAGATCGGCAACTCCATCCTGATCAAGTTCAACCAGATCGGCTCGCTCTCCGAGACCCTGGACGCCATCCGCATGGCCCAGGACGCCGGCTTCACCGCGGTGATCTCCCACCGCTCCGGCGAGACCGAGGACACCACCATCGCCGATCTCGCCGTGGGCACCCGCGCCGGCCAGATCAAGACCGGCTCGCTGTGTCGCAGCGACCGCGTCGCCAAGTACAACCGCCTGCTGGTGATCGAGCAGGAGCTGGGCGACAGTGTGGGCTACCCGGGCCTGTCGGCGATCAAGGGGCAGTAACCTGACGTAGGAAATCGCTTACATTTCAGGTAGGCGTTCGCCCATGCGGCGACGAGGAGGCTGACACCCCGGGGTGTCAGCCTCTTTTCTATCTGGCTGAAAATAAAGGGCTTGCCCTGTGGTCGCGCGGGTGGCCGCGCGAGCGGGCCGCGTCGGCGATACCATGCCGGGTGCTTGTGCCTGCATCCGGCTCTGCCAGAATGCAAGGCGGGACGAGGGGGCATGGGACGATGCCCCCGGCAGGATGCAACGGGATGCTGAGTGATGCGCCAGGTGCGGCAGGAGGCCGCTTCCGGGCAGGGAAGTCATCACGGGAGTCCGGGCGGAGGGAGCCGCTCGAGGAACGGCTTGGAGCTGGCGGCCCGAGGGCCGCCTTTTTTCTTCAGTGAGTGGTTCTCTTCTCCTGCTGCCCGCCAGGGCAGCATGCAAAGGCGCCGGCCATCGCAGGATGGTCGGCGCTTTTTTTCATGCCTGGCGCTGCGGTCAGCGGGGCGGTCCGGCTCAGCGCTCCAGGTGCTCGAGCTTGCCGGGCTTGCCGTCCCACTCCTCGGCGTCGGGCAGGGGGTCCTTCTTCTCGCTGATATTGGGCCACACCTCGGCGAGTTCGGCGTTGATCTCGATGAACGGCTCCTGGCCTTCGGGCAGCTCATCCTCCGAGAAGATCGCCTCGGCGGGGCACTCCGGCTCGCACAGGGCGCAGTCGATGCACTCGTCGGGGTGGATCACCAGGAAGTTGGGCCCCTCGTAGAAGCAGTCCACCGGACACACCTCGACGCAGTCGGTGTACTTGCACTTGATGCAGTTCTCGGTGACGACGAATGTCATACCGCTCTTCCCTCCCTCGTGGCCGGGCGCGCCTGGGCCATGGTCGCTGTGAATAGCAATAGGTAATAAAAAAATATTTTTTATTCTAACGTGTCCGGTGATTCGTCCATTCTAGTCGCCGCCGCCCGGCGGCCGCAAGCAAGCGGCTGCAGGACAGGGTCGCGGGCACGGAGCGAGGCGCGCCGGGGCAGGCCGAAAGGGAGGTCCTGCGCCAGGGACGGCGCCGGTAGCGCCCGGGGATGGGTTCACGACGCCTCCCTGCAGGCCTGCTTCCGGGTCAGCCCGAGCGATGCTGGCAGCGGTGACGAACCCACGCTGGATTCAAAGCGCTTCCCGCCAGCGGTAGAGCAGCTCCAGCGCCTGGCGCGGGGTGAGGTCGTCCAGGGCGAGGCCGCCGAGCTCCTCCACCAGCGGATGGGGGGCGCTGGCGAAGAGGTCGCTCTGCAGCGGCGCCGCGCCACCGCCCTCGGCGCCCGGGGCGGCGCGGCTGCCCTGGTCGACCTCCTGCTGCTCCAGCTGGGCGAGCTTCTCCCGGGCGCGGGCGATCACCCCCTGGGGCACGCCGGCCAGCTGGGCCACCTGCAGGCCGTAGCTCTGGCTTGCCGGCCCCTCCTCGACGCGGTGCATGAAGACGATGCCGTTGCGATGCTCCGCCGCGGTCAGGTGGACGTTGGCGACCCCCTCGGCCTGCTCGGCCAGCGCCGTCATCTCGAAGTAGTGGGTGGCGAACAGGGTGAAGGCGCGGGTGCGGGTCAGGTGCTCGGCGCTGGCCCAGGCCAGCGAGAGGCCATCGAAGGTGCTAGTGCCGCGGCCGATCTCGTCCATCAGCACCAGGCTTTCGTCGGTGGCGTTATGCAGGATGCTGGCGGTCTCGGTCATCTCCACCATGAAGGTGGAGCGGCCGCCCGCCAGGTCGTCCGAGGAGCCGATACGCGTGAAGATGCGGTCCACCGGGCCGATCTCGGCGGCGTCCGCCGGCACGAAGGCACCGGTGTGGGCGAGCAGCACGATCAGCGCTGCCTGGCGCATGTAGGTGGACTTGCCGCCCATGTTGGGCCCGGTGATCACCAGCATGCGGCGGTCGTCGCCCATCATCAGGTCGTTGGGCACGAAGGGGGCGTCGGAGACATGCTCCACCACCGGGTGGCGCCCGCCGCGGATGGCGATTCCCGGGGCCTCGGCGAGCCGTGGGCGGATGAAGTCGAGGGTCCGGGCGCGCTCGGCGAAGGCGCCCAGCACGTCCAGGGCGGAAAGCGCCCGGGCGCTGGCCTGGAGGGCGTCGAGCTCGGCGTTCAGGGTGTCGAGCAGGCCGTCGTAGAGCAGCTTCTCCCGGGCCAGGGCGCGGGACTTCGCCGACAGCGCCTTGTCCTCGAACTCCTTGAGCTCGGGGATGATGAAGCGCTCGGCGTTCTTCAGGGTCTGGCGGCGGACATAGTCCACCGGGGCGTCCCGGGCCTGGGCGCGGGGGATCTCGATGTAGTAGCCGTGGACGCGGTTGTAGCCCACCTTGAGGCCGGGCAGGCCGGTGCGCTCGCGCTCGCGGGTCTCCAGCTTCACCAGGTAGTCGCCGGCGTGCTCGGCCAGGCCGCGATGCTCGTCGAGCTCGGCATCGAAGCCCTCGGCGATCACCCCGCCGTCGCGGATCACCACCGGCGGGTTCTCCACCAGGGCGCGGGTCAGGGTGTCGGCCAGGGCGGGGTAGGGGTGGACATGGCGGCGGAGCTCGTCCAGGGCGGAGCCCTCGGGGTAGTCGGCGAGCGCCTGCTCCAGCGCCGGCAGTGCCACCAGGGCGTCGCGCAGGCGGGCGAGGTCCCGGGGGCGGGCGCTGTAGAGCGCCACGCGGGCGAGGATGCGCTCCACGTCGCCGATCGCCTTGAGCGAGTCGCGCAGCGCCTCGAAGCCGTCGTTCTCCAGCAGCAGCGCCACCGCCGCCTGGCGTGCCTCGACCCGCTCGCGGTCGCGCAGCGGGCGGTTGAGCCAGCGCTTGAGCAGCCGCGAGCCCATGGCGGTGGCGGTGGTGTCGAGCACGCTGGCCAGGGTGTTGTCGCCGCCGCCGCCGAGGTTTACGTCGATCTCCAGGTTGCGGCGGCTGGCGGCATCGATCACCACGGCGTCGTCGCGGCTCTCCACGCCGATGGCGGTGACGTGGGGCAGGCGCGAGCGCTGGGTGTCGCGGGCATACTCCACCAGCACCCCGGCGGCGGTGATGGCGGCCTCGAGGTGCGCGCAGCCGAAGCCGCGCAGGTCGGCGACGCCGAACTGGTCGCACAGCAGCCGGGTGGCGCTCTCCGGGTCGAACAGCCAGTCGCTCTGGCGACGCAGGCCGCGGCGCCCCTCCAGCGCGGGCGGCAGGGAGAGGCTCTCCGCCACCAGCAGTTCGGCGGGGTCGAGCCGCTGGAGCTCGGCGAGCATCTCGCCTTCGCCCTCCACCTCGAGCACGCCGAAGCGCCCGCTGGAGAGCTCCAGCCAGGCGAGGCCAATGCGCTCCCCGACGCCGTGCACCGCCACCAGCAGGTTGTCGCGGCGGGCGTCGAGCAGCGCCTCGTCGTAGAGGGTGCCGGGGGTGACGATGCGTACCACGCGGCGCTCCACCGGCCCCTTGGCGGCGGCGGGGTCGCCGATCTGCTCGCAGATCGCCACCGACTCGCCGGCCGCCACCAGGCGCGCGAGATACCCTTCCGCGCTGTGGTAGGGGACGCCGGCCATGGGGATCGGCTTGCCGGCGGACTGGCCGCGCTGGGTCAGGGTGATGTCGAGCAGCGCCGCGGCGCGCCGGGCGTCGTCGTAGAAGAGTTCGTAGAAGTCGCCCATGCGGTAGAAGAGCAGCACGTCCGGGTGCTCGCGCTTGATCTTCAGGTACTGGGCCATCATCGGCGTGTGTTGGGAGCTTGCGGCCTGTGACATCGGGGGTCCTTTCGGGCTCTGCACTCGCGGGCAAAAGCCAGTATTCTAGCCTCCCGGCAGCGGCTCCGTCAGGAGCGATTGCACGCGACCCAGGAGGTGTTTCCATGTCCCACTCCCCCGCCAGCCTCGCCAACCTCGACCTGGTCACCCTGGCCGAGCGCCTGGGGCGGCAGTGCCGTCGGCACGGCGCCACCCTCACCGCCGCCGAGTCCTGCACCGGTGGCGGCGTGGCCAGCGCCATCACCGCGGTGGCCGGCAGCTCCGACTACTTCGAGACCGGCTACGTCACCTACTCCAACGCCGCCAAGACCCGCCTGCTGGGGGTGCCCGAGGCGCTGCTCGAGGCGCACGGGGCGGTCAGCGCGGAGGTGGTGGAGGCCATGGTGCGCGGCGCCTGTCGCGACAGCGGTGCCTCCCTCGGCGTGGCGATCAGCGGCGTGGCCGGCCCCGGCGGCGGCAGCGACGACAAGCCGGTGGGCACGGTTTGGCTCGCCTGGGGCGGCGCCGAGGCGGCCCAGGCCGAGCGCCACCACTTCCCCGGCGACCGCCGGGCAGTGCGCGAGCAGGCGGTGCGCGAGGCGCTGGTGGGGCTGGTGCGGCGCCTGGAGCAGGCGTGACACCCGCCGCCGGCAGCAAGAGGCGCCGATCGCCGCCAACGTCGTGAGCGAATCGGCACTGGCCTCGCTCGCGAACTTTCGCCATACTACTGTGCAGTCATACAGTATTCCAGAGACCCCAGATTCAGGAGGCCCGTGATGGCTCAGGATGACAACCGCTCCAAGGCGCTCGACGCCGCCCTTTCCCAGATCGAGCGCCAGTTCGGCAAGGGAACCGTGATGCGCCTGGGCGATGCCCCTCGGGTGGCGATGCCGGCGGTCTCCACCGGCTCGCTGGGCCTGGACATCGCGCTGGGCATCGGCGGGTTGCCCTACGGCCGGGTGGTGGAGATCTTCGGTCCCGAGTCCTCGGGCAAGACCACCCTGACGCTGTCGGTGATCGCCGAGGCCCAGAAGCAGGGCAAGGTGTGCGCCTTCGTCGACGCCGAGCACGCCCTGGACCCGAGCTACGCCGAGAAGCTGGGCGTCAACCTCGACGACCTGCTGGTCTCCCAGCCCGACACCGGCGAGCAGGCCCTGGAGATCACCGACATGCTGGTACGTTCCGGCGGCGTCGACGTGATCATCATCGACTCGGTGGCGGCGCTGACCCCGCGGGCCGAGATCGAGGGCGAGATGGGCGACTCCCACGTCGGCCTGCAGGCGCGCCTGATGTCTCAGGCCCTGCGCAAGATCACCGGCCATATCAAGAACGCCAACTGCCTGGTGGTGTTCATCAACCAGATTCGCATGAAGATCGGCGTGATGTTCGGCAGCCCCGAGACCACCACCGGCGGCAACGCCCTGAAGTTCTACTCCAGCGTGCGCCTGGATATCCGCCGTACCGGCTCGGTCAAGCAGGGCGACGAGGTCACCGGCAACGAGACCCGGGTCAAGGTGGTCAAGAACAAGGTGGCGCCGCCGTTCCGCCAGGCCGAGTTCCAGATCCTCTACGGCAAGGGGATCTATCACGCCGGCGAGGTGATCGACCTGGGCGTGCAGTGCAAGCTGGTCGACAAGGCGGGTGCCTGGTACAGCTACCAGGGCAACAAGATCGGCCAGGGCAAGGCCAACGCGGCCCAGTTCCTCGAGGACAACCCGGCGATCATGGAGGAGATCGAGAGCGAGATCCGCGCCCAGCTGCTGACGGTGCCGAAACCCAAGGCGGAGGCCGAGGAGGCCGCCCTGCCGGCCGGCGGTGACGCGGACGACGACCTGCTCTAAAGCCGATGTTCCCTCGGGCCGAATCGGACGCCACGCCCCGCGACGATGCCATTCGCCTGCTGGCCCGGCGCGAGTATGCCCGCGCCGAGCTGGCCGAGCGCCTGGCGGCGAAGGGCCACGCTACCGCGGAGGTGGATGCCTGCCTCGGCGCCCTGGCCGAGGCAGGCCTGCAGTCGGACGCCCGCTTCGCCGAGAGCTTCCTGCGCTCGCGTATCGCCCGGGGGCAGGGACCCATCAAGATCCGCCTGGAGCTCGAGCGCCGCGGCATCGAGCGCGCGCTCGTCGCCCGGGCCTTCGCCGAGCAGGAGGCCGACTGGTTCGCCCTGGCCGCCGAGACCCTGGCGCGTCGCTTCTCCGGCCCCGGCGACTCCCCCCGCGAACGCGCCCGTCGCGAGCGCTTCCTGGCCGGCCGCGGCTTCGACTTCGAGCAGGTGCGCCACGCCTTGGCACACGCCTGGGACGAGGACGCCCCTTCAGTCCCTTGACAGCTGCGCTATAATGGCTCCCTTTGCGAACGCCCCGGGTGGCATCCCGCGGCACCGTGATGCGCCGTGCCGGGCGCATCGTGGTGCCCGTCTCGAGCCAGCGTCGCCCGCCGGGTCACCCCGTTCATCGCCACGGATACCCCATGAAAAGCGCAGACATCAGACAAGCCTTTCTGAGTTACTTCGAGGCGCACGGCCATACCGTCGTGCCCTCCAGCTCCCTGGTTCCCGGCAACGACCCGACCCTGCTGTTCACCAACGCGGGCATGGTGCCCTTCAAGGATGTCTTCCTGGGCCGCGACCCGCGCCCCTACGTGCGTGCCGCCTCGGCCCAGCGCTGCGTGCGTGCCGGTGGCAAGCACAACGACCTCGACAACGTCGGCTACACCGCCCGCCACCACACCTTCTTCGAGATGCTGGGCAACTTCAGCTTCGGCGACTACTTCAAGCGCGATGCCATCCGCTTCGCCTGGGAGTTCCTCACCGGGACCCTGGGGCTGCCGAAGGAGAAGCTGTGGGTCACGGTCCACGTCAGCGACGACGAGGCCGAGGCGATCTGGAAGGAGGAGATCGGCATCGACCCCGAGCGCTTCTCCAAGCTCGACGAGGACAACTTCTGGCAGATGGGCGACACCGGCCCCTGCGGCCCCAGCTCCGAGATCTTCTACGATCACGGACCCGAGGTGTGGGGCGGTCCTCCCGGCAGCCCCGAGGAGGACGGCGACCGCTATATCGAGATCTGGAACCTGGTGTTCATGCAGTTCGATCGCGACGCCGAGGGCACCATGCACCCGCTGCCCAAGCCCTCCATCGATACCGGCATGGGCCTGGAGCGCATCGCCGCGGTGATGCAGGGCGTGCACTCCAACTACGAGATCGACCTCTTCCAGAACCTGCTGGCAGCGGCGGCGCGCCATACCGGCCACGCCGATACCCGCAACCCGTCGCTGCGGGTGATCGCCGACCATATCCGCTCCTGCGCCTTCCTGGTCGCCGACGGCGTGCTGCCCTCCAACGAGGGGCGCGGCTACGTGCTGCGCCGGATCATCCGTCGCGCCATCCGCCACGGCCACAAGCTGGGCGCCCAGGGAAACTTCTTCCACCGGCTGGTGGGGGCGCTGGACGCCGAGATGGGCGAGGCCTATCCCGAGCTTCGCGAGGCGCGCCACCAGATCGAGCGCGTGCTGCTCAAGGAGGAGGAGCAGTTCGCCCGCACCCTGGAGCACGGCATGGGCCTGCTCGAGGAGGCCCTGGCCGGCCTCGACGGCGAGGTGCTGCCCGGCGAGACGGTGTTCAAGCTCTATGACACCTACGGCTTCCCCTATGACCTCACCGCCGACGTCTGCCGCGAGCGCGGCGTGACCCTGGACGAGGTCGGCTTCGAGCGCGCGCTCGAGGCCCAGCGCGAGCGCGCCCGCGCCGCCAGCCAGTTCGGCGCCGACTACGGCGCCGCCCTGGAGCTTCCGGGCGAGACCACCTTCACCGGCTACGAGCGCCTCGCGGATCGCGCTACCGTCACCGCCCTGGCCGACCGCGAGGGCCATGCCCTGGAGCGTCTCGTTCCCGAGCACAAGGCGGTGGTGGTGCTGGATCGTACCCCCTTCTACGGCGAGTCCGGCGGCCAGGTGGGCGATACCGGCTACCTGCACCTGGAGGGCGGCGGCCGCTTCCTGGTGGAGGACACCCAGAAGCAGGGGGGCCACCACCTGCACCACGGCGTGCTGCTCGAGGGCGGGCTGGCCGTGGGTGACAGGGTGCGCCCCGAGGTGGACGCCGGCCTGCGCGCCGCCACGGTGCGTAACCACTCCGCCACCCACCTGATGCACAAGGCGCTGCGCCTGGTGCTGGGCGACCACGTCGCCCAGAAGGGCTCGCTGGTGACCCCGGAGCGCCTGCGCTTCGACTTCAGCCACTTCGAGCCGATGAGCGCCGACCAGCTTGCCGAGGTGGAGCGCCTGGTCAACGAGCAGATTCTCGCCAACGCCCCGACCCGCATCGAGCAGATGACCCTCGACCAGGCCAAGGCCAAGGGGGCGGCGGCGCTCTTCGAGGCCAAGTACGCCGACAGCGTGCGGGTGCTGACCATCGGAGCCGATGACTTCTCCATCGAGCTGTGCGGTGGCACCCACGTGGCGCGCAGCGGCGACATCGGCTGCTTCCATATCGTCAGCGAGCAGGGCATCGCCTCCGGCGTGCGCCGCATCGAGGCGCTCACCGGCGAGGGCGCACTGGCCTGGTTCCAGGAGCAGGAGGCCCGCCTCAATCGCCTCGGCGAACGCCTCAAGGCCAAGCCCGAGCAGGTCGAGGAGCGCGTGGAGTCGCTGGTGGAGCGCAACCGCAGCCTGGAGAAGGAGCTCGAGCGCCTCAAGGCCAGGCTGGCCAGCGCCGCCGGCAGCGACCTGGTCGCCGAGGCCCGCGAGGTCCGGGGGGTCAAGGTGCTGGCCCGGGTGCTGGAGGGGGTCTCCGGCAAGGAGCTGCGCGGCCTGCTCGACCAGCTCAAGAACAAGCTGGGCTCCGGCATCATCGTGCTCGGCGTCGCCGACCAGGCGGCCGGCAAGGTCAGCCTGATCGCCGGGGTCACCGACGACCTCACCGGGCGCGTCAAGGCCGGCGAGCTGGTCAACCATGTGGCCGGCCAGGTCGGCGGCAAGGGCGGCGGCCGCGCCGACATGGCCCAGGCCGGCGGCAGCGACGTGGCGGCCCTGCCGGGCGCCCTGGAGGGCGTCGCCGCCTGGGTCGAGGAGCGCCTCGGCGAGTAACCACCACAGGGCCGGCCGCCGAAGGGGCCGGCCCTGTTCGTAGCGCGACACCTTTCACTCATCCGGGCACCTGCGCCCGACGCACGAGGGAAAACTCACAGATGGCACTATACGTACAGAAATTCGGCGGGACCTCGGTGGGCTCCGTGGAGCGCATCAAGGCCGTGGCCGAGAAGGTCAAGGGCTTCCGCGACAATGGCCACCAGGTGGTGGTGGTGGTCTCCGCCATGAGCGGCGAGACCAACCGCCTGATCGGCCTGGCCAACGAGATCAACGACGAGCCGACCCCGCGCGAGATGGACATGCTGGTCTCCACCGGCGAGCAGGTCACCATCTCGCTGCTGGCCATGGCGCTGCACAAGCTGGGCGTGCCGGCGACCTCCTACACCGGTTCCCAGGTGGGCATCCAGACCGACAGCGCCCATACCAAGGCGCGCATCCAGCGCATCGAGACCGACGAGCTGCAGGCCGACCTGGACGACGGCCAGGTAGTGGTGGTCGCCGGCTTCCAGGGCGTCGACGAGGAGGGCAACATCACCACCCTGGGCCGTGGCGGCTCCGACACCACCGGCGTGGCCCTGGCCGCGGCCCTCAAGGCCGACGAGTGCCAGATCTACACCGACGTCGACGGCGTCTACACCACCGACCCGCGCGTGTGCAGCAAGGCCCAGCGCCTCGAGACCATCACCGTCGAGGAGATGCTGGAGCTGGCGAGCCTGGGCTCCAAGGTCCTGCAGATCCGCGCCGTCGAGTTCGCCGGCAAGTACAATGTTCCGCTGCGCGTGCTGTCCAGCTTCGAGGATGGCCCCGGCACCCTGATCGTTGCAGACTCCGACCAAGACGAGGACTCCATGGAAGAACCGCTGATCTCCGGTATCGCCTTCACCGCCAACGAGGCCAAGCTGACCCTGCTCAACACCCCCGATGTGCCGGGCGTCGCCTCGCGCATCCTCGGCCCCATCGCCGACGCCAACATCGAGGTCGACATGATCGTCCAGAACGTGGCGCCGGCCGGTGACTACACCGACTTCACCTTCACCGTGGCCAAGGGCGACTACAAGCAGACCCTCAAGATCCTCAACGAGCAGGTGCTGCCGGACCTGGGCGAGGGCGAGGTCAAGGGCGACGACAACATCGCCAAGGTCTCCCTGGTGGGGGTGGGCATGCGCTCCCATGCCGGGGTGGCGTCCAAGATGTTCCGCGTGCTCTCCGAGGAGAACATCAATATCCGTATGGTCTCCACCTCCGAGATCAAGATCTCCGTGGTGATCGACGAGAAGCAGATGGAGCTCGCCGTGCGCGCCCT
This sequence comes from Halomonas sp., assembly GCA_046540755.1. Lineage (GTDB taxonomy): Bacteria > Pseudomonadota > Gammaproteobacteria > Pseudomonadales > Halomonadaceae > Halomonas. Next base: position 22,316 of record JBKHEO010000014.1, read on the forward strand.
GCACAAGGCCTTCGGCCTCGACAAGAGGGACATCGAGAGCGAGGAATAACCCGACCCCGGCGGCGGATTACCTTCTACGCTGGTGGGGAGGCGCCGGGCCTCACGCCGCGGCGCTTCCCTTCAACGGGCGGCCCATGTCTGATGGGCTGCCGTGTTGGTCACGGAGGACGTTCTGCCACATAATGGGGTGGCGTGGTACCGCCGGCCAACATCCCGTTGCCAGCCAGAGAACAAAGCCTGAGAAGGAGATCAGCCATGCTCATCCTGACCCGCCGCGTCGGCGAGACCCTGATGATCGGAGACGACATCACCGTGACCGTGCTGGGTGTGAAAGGCAACCAGGTGCGTATCGGCGTCAATGCGCCGAAGGATGTGGCGGTGCATCGCGAGGAGATCTACCAGCGCATCCAGCGCGAGAAGAGCGACGATGATGCCGGTGACTACCAGGAGTAGCGTTTCCGCGATGCAAAAAAACGCGGCTAGGCTGGACAAACCCCTTCGGTAACGGTAGGATATGCGCCGTGTCGTTAGGGAGAGGTGGCCGAGTGGCTGAAGGCGCTCCCCTGCTAAGGGAGTATGGGGTTTATAGCCTCATCGAGGGTTCGAATCCCTCCCTCTCCGCCACGGCGACACCGCGAAGCATATGCGCCCGTAGCTCAGCTGGATAGAGTACCTGACTACGAATCAGGTGGTCGGAGGTTCGAATCCTCCCGGGCGCGCCAGCTTCCGCCCAAGGCAAGACAGGTGATGGCGGTCACCCCCTCAACACCGCACTTCGCGCCCGTAGCTCAGCTGGATAGAGTACCTGACTACGAATCAGGTGGTCGGAGGTTCGAATCCTCCCGGGCGCGCCAGAATTCGACCCGTCCTCTCCGGGGGCGGGTCTTCTCTTTGGGGCCTTCTGTCCCTGCTGTCCCTGCCCGGTTCTGCTAGCCGGGGCGCCGTCCGTGGGCGCCCCAGCGATCGTTTGAGGCGCCGTCGCTCCCACGACGTGCGCCTCCTTTTTATCCTGCCATTGCTCCCTGGTCGGCCATCCTGGCGGCCACCGGCGGGGCGCCCGTCCCCGCGTCAGCCCCTAGGCCCGCCAGCAGCTCGTCAAGGTCGGTAAGGCGCTTGAGGCGCTGGAAGCGCCGTGCCGCCTCGGCGTCGCCCTGGCGCATATGGTTGAGCCACTGCTTGACCAGCGACGTGACCACGCGTTCGGGGAGTGTGCTACGCTGCATTGCAGCGAACTGGCTCAGGATCTCGGCCCGCGCCGACCAAGGGGTGGGCGCCAGGCGCTCGCCGGTGAGCTGCCAGTGGCGGATGCGCGCCGCCAGCCAGGGGTCGGCCAGCGCCCCACGGCCGAGCATGACGTCGCGACAGCCGGAGAGGGTGCGTGCCTTCCAGTAGTCCTCGAGGGTCCAGATGTCGCCGTTGGCGACCACCGGGATGTCGAGGTCGCGCCTGAGGCGGCCGATCCACTCCCAGTGGGCGGGAGGCCGGTAGCCCTCGTTTCGGGTCCGGCCATGCACCACCAGGTGGCGGGCGCCGCCGGCCTGGGCCGCGCGGCCGCAGGCCAGCGCCAGGCGCCGGTCGGCGAAGCCCAGCCGGATCTTGGCGGTGACCGGGATGGCGTGTCCCACGGCGTCGTGGGCCGCCGCCACCGCGGCCCGGACGCGGCCAGGGTCGCGCAGTAGCGAGGCGCCGCCGTCGTGGCGGTTGACCAGCTTGGCCGGGCAGCCGAAATTGAGGTCGATGCCGGTGGCGCCCAGGCGCCGGGCCTGTTCGGCGTTGGCGGCCAGCGCCGCGGGGTCGGAGCCCAGCAGCTGAAGCTGCACCGGCACCCCGGCAGGGGTGGCCAGGCGGGGCTCGCGCAGCTCGGGGCAGTGCTTGTGGAAGACCCGCGGTGGCAGGCGCGCATCCACCACACGCACGAACTCGGTCACGGCCCAGTCGAACCCTGCTCGGCGTGTCAGCAGGTCCCGGGTGTGGGCGTCGATGACGCCCTCCATCGGAGCCAGGCCGATGAAACCGGGTGACTCTTGTAGTAAATTAACAACGCTGACTTCCACCATGAATCCATTGCAATTTGTCGACAATCTGGCAGTTTATACCACAATCAACCTTCACAAGCCGCCATGTCCGCAAAATAGGGCGCGTGGTGGCGAGATAGAGGCAGGAGGCGCCCGATGCAGGACATGCAGCTTCTAGAGGAGGGGCTTTCCCTCATGGCCCTGGGCATGGGCTTCGTTTTTGTTTTTCTTACCTTGCTGGTGATCGTCACCACCCTGATGTCCAAGGTCATCGGCCGCTTCTTCCCGGAGCCCGTGGCCCCCGCACCGCCGGCCCGCGGCCGTGGCGCCGCCGCGCCGAGCCAGGACGACGACGTCATGGTGGCCATCACCGCCGCGGTGCATCGCTACCGCCGCCGCCATCGCCGCTGAGCGGCGGTTTGCCGCGACCTCCTCCTTTTCCCCTTCTCCTTACGTCCATTCATCACGACAAGGTCACCCCCATGTCTGACACCCTACGCCCGCTGGGCATCACCGATGTCGTCCTGCGCGACGCCCACCAGTCACTGTTCGCCACCCGCATGCGCCTCGACGACATGCTGCCCATCGCCGAGAAGCTCGATCGGGTCGGCTTCTGGTCGCTGGAGTCCTGGGGCGGGGCCACCTTCGACGCCTGTATCCGCTACCTCGGCGAGGATCCGTGGGAGCGGATACGGGCGTTGAAGGCCGCCATGCCCAATACCCCCCAGCAGATGCTGCTGCGCGGCCAGAACCTGCTCGGCTATCGCCACTACGCCGACGACGTGGTGGACAGGTTCGTCGAGCGGGCGAAGACCAATGGCGTCGACGTCTTCCGCGTCTTCGATGCCATGAATGACCCGCGCAACCTGGAGCGCGCCATCCAGGCGGTGAAGCAGGTCGAGGGCCACGCCCAGGGCACCCTCTCCTACACGGTGAGCCCGGTGCATACCCTGGACGGCTGGGTCGAGCTCGGCAAGACCATCGCCGCTATGGGTGCCGACTCCCTGGCGATCAAGGACATGGCCGGCCTGCTCAAGCCCTATGACGCCTATGAGCTGGTCACCAAGCTCAAGAAGGCGGTGGATATTCCCATCCATATGCAGTGCCACGCCACCACCGGGATGTCCACCGCCACCGCCCTCAAGGCCGCCGAGGCCGGCATCGACAACGTCGACACCGCGATCTCCTCGATGTCCATGACCTACGGACACAGCCCCACCGAGTCGGTGGTGGCCATCCTCCAGGGCACCGAGCGTGACACCGGCCTCGACCTCGAGCTGCTCGAGGAGATCGCCGCCTACTTCCGCGAGGTTCGCAAGAAGTACGCCGCCTTCGAGGGCTCCCTCAAGGGCATCGACTCGCGCATCCTGGTCGCCCAGGTGCCGGGCGGCATGCTCACCAACATGGAAGGCCAGCTCAAGGAGCAGGGCGCCGGGGACCGGCTCGACGACGTCCTCAAGGAGATCCCGCGGGTGCGCGAGGACCTGGGCTTTATCCCGCTGGTCACCCCCACCTCCCAGATCGTCGGCACCCAGGCGGTGATGAACGTGATGATGGGGGAGCGCTACAAGTCGATCTCCAAGGAGGTCCAGGCGCTGCTCAAGGGCGAGTATGGTGCGGCACCCGCCGAGCTCAACAAGGAGCTGCAGGCCCGCGTGCTGGAGGGCGGCGAGCCCATCACCTGCCGCCCGGCCGACAACCTCAGCCCCGAGATGGACAAGTTGGCCACCGAGCTCAGGGAGAAGGCCAGGGCCGAGGGCATCCGCCTGGCCGAGGGCGAGCGCGAGATCGACGACGTGCTCACCTATGCGCTCTTCCCCCAGATCGGCCTGAAGTTCCTCAAGAACCGCGACAACCCCGAGGCCTTCGAGCCGGCGCCACAGGCGCCGGGAAAGGACGAGGCCGGTACCAAGCCGCTGGCGAAGGCCGAGGCCACGGCGCCCGCCCCCCGGGGAGGTTCCGAGACCTACACCGTCAAGGTCAACGGCAAGGCCTACGTGGTGGAGGTCGCCGAGGGGGGCGAGGTCGGTGAGGTCCAGGCCCGGGGCGAGGCCCAGCCCGCCGCCACGCCGGCCCCGGCACCGAGCGGCGAGGCGATCACCGCGCCGCTGGCCGGCAACATCTTCAAGGTCAACGTGCGCGAGGGCGACAGCGTCGCCGAGGGGGACGTGGTGGTCATCCTCGAGGCGATGAAGATGGAGACCGAGGTGCGTGCCAGCAGTGCCGGCACCGTCTCCGCCGTCAAGGTCGCCGACGGCGACAGCGTCGCCGTCGGCGACGTGCTGATCGAACTCTAAGGGCCTCGTCATGGAGAAACTGCTTACCCTCTGGACCGGGTCGGGGCTCTATAACCTGACCGCGGGACAGGCCGTGATGATCCTGGTCGGGATGCTACTGCTCTACCTGGCCATCGCCAGGAAGTTCGAGCCGCTCCTGCTGGTGCCGATCGGCTTCGGTGGGATACTGGCCAACATCCCCGAGGCGGGCCTGGCGCTCCCGGCCCTGGAGCAGGCCATCGAGGTGGCCCGGCCCGGGGTGCTGGAGCGTCTCGCCGAGGCCCTGGGGACGTCCCTGGAGGGCGGCCTGGAGGCGCGCCGCGAGGCCCTGGCCGCCGCGCTCCCGGAGGCCTCCCCGGAGCAACTGGTCGCCGCCCGGGCCCTGGCCAACGAGGCCGGCTACGGCGACGGCATGCTCTACAGCTTCTACTCTGTGGCCATCGCCTCGGGCATCGCCCCGCTGGTGATCTTCATGGGCGTGGGCGCGATGACCGACTTCGGCCCGCTGCTGGCCAACCCGCGTACGCTTTTCCTGGGGGCGGCGGCCCAGTTCGGCATCTTCGCCACCCTGTTCGGGGCGGTGGGTCTCTCGGCGCTGGGGGTGATGGACTTCTCGCTCAACCAGGCAGCGGCCATCGGCATCATCGGCGGGGCCGACGGCCCCACCTCGATCTATGTGTCGAGCGTGCTGGCGCCGGAGCTGCTGGGGGCGATCGCCGTGGCCGCCTACGCCTACATGGCGCTGGTGCCGCTGATCCAGCCGCCGATCATGAAGCTGCTGACCACCCGGAAGGAGCGCGAGATCGCCATGACCCAGCTGCGGCCGGTCTCGCGGCTCGAGAAGATCGTCTTCCCGATCGCCATCCTGCTGTTGGTGGCGCTGTTCCTGCCCGACGCCGCGCCGCTGCTGGGGATGTTCTGCTTCGGCAACCTGATGCGCGAGTGCGGCGTGGTGGAGCGCCTTTCCGACACCGCCCAGAACGCCCTGATCAATATCGTCACCATCATCCTGGGCCTCTCGGTGGGCTCCAAGCTGATGGCCGACAGCTTCCTGGCGGTGGAGACCCTGGGGATCCTGGCGCTGGGCATCGTCGCCTTCGGCATCGGCACCGCCGCCGGGGTGCTGATGGCCAAGCTGATGAACGTGATGAGCAAGATGCCGATCAACCCGCTGATCGGCTCTGCCGGCGTCTCGGCGGTGCCCATGGCGGCGCGGGTCTCCAACAAGGTGGGGCTGGAGTCCAACCCCCACAACTTCCTGCTGATGCACGCCATGGGGCCCAACGTGGCCGGGGTGATCGGCTCGGCGGTGGCCGCCGGGGTGATGATCAAGTACCTGGGCTGATCGCCGCGGTGACGTCCCCCGAAGCGAAAGGCGCCTGCGGGCGCCTTTCGTCGTGTCGAAGCTCTCGATGTGGGCGGGACGCCGTCGTAGCCTCAGGCCTCGAGCAGCTCGAGGTGGCCGCGCAGGCGAGACGTCAGCGGACTCAGGTCGACCGCGAGGTCGCGGGGCCAGCCGATGGTCAGCCGCACGCCCCGGGCGTCGTAGTCGGCCGCTTCCACGGGGATCTCGTGCTCGGCGAGCCAGGTGCGTGCCTCGGCCTCCCCGGCGAAGTCGAGGCGCAGGCGGAGAGGAGTGCGCTCGACCACCTCGCAGCGGGGCAGGGCCTCCAGGGCCTGGGCCACGGCCTGGGCATAGGCGCGGGCCAGGCCGCCGGTCCCCAGCTTGGTGCCGCCGAAGTAGCGAATGACCACGCAGCCCACCTGACCGAGCCCCGAGCCCTCGAGCACCTGGAACATGGGGCGGCCGCCGGTGCCGCCGGGTTCGCCGTCGTCGGAGAAGCCGATGGCGGCCTGCTCCCCCGGCGGGCCGGCGATGAAGGCGCTGCAGTGGTGGCTGGCGTCGGGATGGCGACGCCTGGCCTCGGCCAGCAGCGCCTCGAAGGCGGCGACGTCGGGGGCATGGCACACCCAGGTGACAAAGCGGCTCCTCTCCACCTCAAGTTCGCTCTCCGCCCGCTGACCGCGCGGCAGGTCGGGCACCGGGTAGCGCATCAGGCGGCCATCCCGGCCTGACGCACCACGCCCATCACCATGCCCAGTACCTGGATGTCGCTGTTCTTCAGGAAGATGGGGGCCATGCGTTCGTTGGCCGGCTGCAGGCGAACGCCGGACTTCTCGATGTAGAGCTTCTTCAGGGTGACCTCCTGATTGTTGATCATTACCACCGCGGTCTCGCCGTTCTCGGCGCTCTCGCACTGCTCGATGATGATCACATCGCCATCGAAGATGTTGCAATCGATCATGGAGTCGCCGCATACCCGCAGGGCATAGGTGTTGCGCCGCACCATGCTGCGCGGGACATGGATATGGCTGACGCTCTGGCAGGCCTCGATGGGCAGGCCCGCCGCGACGCTGCCCAGCAGCGGCACCTCGACCAGCGCTTCCGCCTCGTCGAGAGCGGGGCAGGGATGCCAGGCCTCGGCCAGGGGCAGGTTGGGGCGACGAATCATGAACCGCGTGGTGACCTCGGGCATGCTGCATCTCCTGTTGAAACATACAGTGTCTGCTGAGCATAGCAGGGTGCTCGAATCTGGCAAGGCGCCCTATTCGCGCGCCGCTTGATGCAAGTCAACCGCGACCGGCTGACGCATCCGGCATCTCTGGTAGGAAAAGGCCTTTCCGTGTAGAGTCTCGAGCCAAATTAGCCATGCCGGAGAGTGTCTTGACCCTGCGCCTGCAAGCCAGAGGCCTGGCCTGTGAACGTGACGATCGGTGGCTGTTCGAGGATCTTGACCTGGACATTCGCGGCGGCGAGATCGTGCGCGTCGAAGGCCCCAACGGCAGCGGCAAGACCACCCTGCTCAAGATCCTCTCCGGCCAGCTGGCCGACTACCAGGGCGAGCTCTTCTGGGACGGGCAGCCGATGCGCCAGGCGCGCCAGGCCTTCCTCGAGAACCTGCTCTACCTGGGGCACGCCCCGGGGGTGAAGGCTGCGCTGACGCCCCTGGAGAACCTCGCCTGGTACCAGGCGCTGGCCGGCGAGAGGGTCCACGAGGCGCTGCGCCTGGCGGCACTGGAGTCGGTGGGCCTGGCCGGCTTCGAGGATGTCCCCGCGGGGCAGCTCTCCGCCGGCCAGCAGCGTCGGGTGGCACTGGCGCGGCTCGAGCTGACGCCGCGCCCGCTGTGGGTGCTCGACGAGCCCTTCACCGCCATCGACCGCGAGGGCGTGGCGGCGCTGGAAGAGCGGCTGGTGATCCACGCCCGCTCCGGGGGCTGCGTGCTGGTCACCACCCACCATGAACTCAAGGCAGCGCAGGAACTCCGGCGCGTGCGTCTCGGATCGGGAGGGCAGGATGTCGAAGGTTGAGGCCCCCTGGCGGCACGACGCGGCTCGGCCGGCCGCCGCCGGGGAACCCGGCGGCGGCCTGGGGGTCGCAGTGTGGGCCACCCTCAAGCGTGACCTGACCCTGCTGCTGCGCCGCCGCGGCGAGGTGCTCAACCCGCTGGTGTTCTTTGCCCTGGTGATCACGCTGTTCCCGATCGGCATCTCGCCCGATCCCGACCTGCTGGCGACCATCGCGCCGGGGCTGTTGTGGGTGGCGGCCCTGCTCGCCGCGCTGCTCTCCCTGGATAGCCTGTTCCGCGGCGACTACGACGATGGTTCCCTGGAGCAGCTGCTGCTGGCGCCGCACCCGCTGGCGATGCTGGGCCTGGCCAAGGTGGCGGTGCACTGGCTGCTGACCGGGCTGCCGCTGGCGCTGATGGCCCCGTTGCTGGGGATCATGCTGGCGCTGCCCGCGGGCAGCTACCTGATTCTGTCCCTCTCGCTGGCGCTCGGCACCGCCAGCCTGAGCCTGATCGGGGCCATCGGCGCGGCGCTGACCGTGGGCCTGTCACGCGGCGGGGTGCTGCTGTCGCTGCTGGTGCTGCCGCTCTATATCCCGGTGCTGATCTTCGGCGCCGGTGCCGTCCAGGCGGCGATCCTCGGCGGCGGCGCCGCGGCCCACCTGGCCATCCTGGGGGCCCTGCTGGCCCTGGCGCTGATGCTGGCCCCCTGGGCCATCGCCGCGTCACTGCGTATCAGTATCAACGGTTGAGAGGGGACGAGGCATCATGTGGGCCTTCATTAACAAACTGCGTTCTCCCAAGTGGTTCTATGCCATCAGTGCTCGCTTGCAGCCCTGGTTCTGGACGGCGGCGGCCGTGCTGATCCTGGTGGGCAGCGTCTGGGGCCTGGCCTTCGCACCGGCGGACTACCAGCAGGGCAACAGCTTCCGCATCATCTACGTGCACGTGCCGGCGGCCTTCCTGGCCCAGTCGATCTTCGTCAGCATGGCGGTGGCCGGCCTGGTCTACATGGTCTGGAAGATCAAGATCGCCGATATGGCCGCGGCGGTGATGGCGCCGCTGGGCGCCGCCATGACCTTCATCTCGCTCTTCTCCGGGGCGGTATGGGGCGTGCCCACCTGGGGGACCTGGTGGGTCTGGGATGCGCGTCTCACCTCGAACCTGATCCTGCTGTTCCTCTATCTGGGGGTGATCGCCCTGCGCGGCGCCTTCTCGAGTCGCGACAATGCCTCCCGGGCCGCCTCGGTGCTGGCCATGGTGGGGGTGATCAACATCCCCATCATCAAGTACTCGGTGGACTGGTGGTACACCCTGCATCAGCCGGCCACCTTCTCCATTACCGGCCGCGCGGCCATGCCCATGGAGATGTGGGCACCGCTGCTGATCATGGTGCTGGGCTTCTACAGCTTCTTCATCGCTGTCACCCTGATGCGCACCCGCAGCGAGATCCTGCGCCGTGAATCGAACAAGCGCTGGGTGCGTGACCTGGCCGGAGAGGAGTGCTGATGGCCTTCGATTCATTCAACGCCTTTATTGCCATGGGGGGGCATGCCCCCTACGTCTGGGCGGCCTGGATGGCCACTGCTGCCTTGCTGATCGGCACTGTGCTGCATGCCCGAGCGGAGCGGCGCCGGCTGCTGCGCGGCCTGAAGCGGCGGGCCCGTCGCGAGCAGCGGCGGGATGCCGAGCCAGGCGGGGTGGCGAGAGTTTCACATCAATCGGGTGGTAATTGTCATGACACTTAGCCTGACACCGAAACGTAAGCGGAAGCTCTACGTGATCCTGGGGCTTATCGCCCTGGCAGTGGTCGCCGTGGGCCTGACCCTCTATGCCCTGCGCAGCAACATCAACCTCTTCTTCAGCCCGGTGCAGATCGCCGCCGGCGACGCTCCCTTCGAACGCCAGATCCGCGCCGGCGGGATGGTCAAGGAGGGCACCGTCGAGCGCGACCCCGACAGCCTGGACGTCGGCTTCGTGGTCACCGACTACGTCGATGAGCTCGAGGTGAGCTACAGCGGCATCCTGCCCGACCTGTTCCGCGAAGGGCAGGGGGTGGTGGTGGTCGGCGAGCTCCAGCAGGATGGCACGCTGCGCGCCGACGAGGTGCTGGCGCGCCACGACGAGAACTACATGCCACCGGAGGTGGCCCAGGCGCTGGAGGAGGCCGGCTACTCGCCGGAGGACTACCAGGCCAAGGCTGCCGAGGTGGGCGAGAAGATGGAAGCCCAGCAGAGTGGCGATAGCCAGTAATCGAGCGGAGAGCCCATGCAGATACTGATGATCCCCGAGATCGGCCACTACGCCCTGGCCATCGCCATGCTGATGGCCGCGGTGCAGGGGGTGATGCCGCTGGCCGGCGTGGCCACCCGTCGCCCGCTGTGGATGGCCTATGCGCGACCCATGGCGACCGGGCAACTGCTTTTCGTGGCCGTCGCCTACGTCTGTCTGAGCGCGAGCTACATGCTCGACGACTTCAGCGTGGCCAACGTGGCCAACAACTCCAACTCCATGCTGCCCTGGTACTACAAGCTCAGTGCGGTATGGGGCAACCATGAGGGCTCGGTGCTGCTGTGGAGCCTGATGCTCGCCGCCTGGGGCTTCTTCGCCGCGCACTTCTCCCGCGAGCTGCCCCGCGACATGGTGGCACGGGTATTGGGGGTGCTGGGCCTGGTCAGCACCGGCTTCCTGGCCTTCGTGCTGTTCACCTCCAACCCCTTCGATCGGCTGCTGCCCAACGTGCCCTCGGATGGCGCAGACCTCAACCCGCTGCTCCAGGACGTCGGCCTGATCCTGCACCCGCCGATGCTCTACATGGGCTACGTGGGCTTCTCGGTGGTGTTCGCCTTCGCCATCGCCGCCCTGCTGGGGGGGCGGCTGGACGCCGCCTGGGCACGCTGGGCACGTCCCTGGACCAACCTGGCCTGGGCCTTCCTCACCGTGGGCATCGCGCTGGGCAGCTGGTGGGCCTACTACGAGCTGGGCTGGGGCGGCTGGTGGTTCTGGGACCCGGTGGAGAACGCCTCGCTGCTGCCCTGGCTGACCGGCACCGCCCTGATCCACTCCCTGGCGGTGACCGAGAAGCGTGGCGCCTTCAAGAGCTGGACCCTGCTGCTGGCGATCTTCACCTTCTCGCTGTCGCTGCTGGGCACTTTCCTGGTGCGCTCGGGGGTGCTCACCTCGGTGCACGCCTTCGCCAACGATCCCTCGCGCGGCCAGTTCATCCTGGTGCTGCTGGGCATCACCGTAGGGCTCTCGCTGCTGGTGTTCGCCCTGCGCGCGCCCCGGGTCAGCCACAAGGTGGGCTTCACCTGGCTCTCCCGCGACGCCCTGCTGATGATCAACAACATCCTGCTGGTGATCATGACGATCACCGTGCTGATGGGCACCGTCTACCCGCTGCTGCTGGATGCCCTGGACCTGGGCAAGATCAGCGTCGGCCCTCCCTACTTCAATGCCCTGTTCGTGCCGCTCACCCTTGCCCTAGCGCTGTTCATGGGGCTCGGCCAGGTGGCGCGCTGGAAGCAGACCCCGGTGATGCTGCTGGTCAAGCGACTGTGGCTGGCCGCGGTGGGCGCCGTGGTGCTGGGCGCCGGGCTGCCGCTGCTCTTCGCCGAGCGCTGGAGTCCCGCGGTGGCGATCGGCCTGATCGCGGCGCTGTGGATCGTGCTGCCCATGCTGCGTGACCTGTTCGAGAAGACCCGCAATGCCAGCTCCATCGGCGCCGGGCTTAAGAAGCTGTCGCTGGCCTACTGGGGCATGCAGCTCGGCCACCTGGGGGTGGCGGTGACCATCGTCGGCGTGGCCGTGGTCTCCAACTACAGCATCGAGCGCAACGTGCGCATGTCGCCGGGCGACAGCGTCGAGGTAGCCGGTTACACCTTCACCATGAACGAACTCTCCAGCCGCCAGGGCGCCAACTTCCTGGCCGACCGGGCCAACATCACGGTGCAGCGTGGCGACAGCCGCCGCAGCTTCACCATGAACCCCGAGAAGCGCCTCTACCTGGCGACCCGCATGCCGATGTCCCAGGTGGCGTTGCGCCCGGGGTTCCTGCGTGACCTCTACGTGGCCATGGGCGAGGATCTCGGCGACGACAGCTGGGCGCTGCGTGTGCAGTTCAAGCCGATGGTGCGCTGGCTGTGGCTGGGCGGCCTGCTGATGGCCGGCGGCGGTGTGCTCGCCGTTGCCGACCGGCGCTACCGGCGCCTGGCCACCGCGCCGGATCCCGAGGAGACGGGGGCCCGCGGGGCGGCTCGGGAGGCGACGGCATGAAGCGACGCCTGCTGCTGCTGTTGCCGCTGGTCGGCTTCCTGGTGCTGGCGGTGTTCCTCTACCAGGGGCTGTCGCTCAACCCCTTCCAGCGCGACTCCGCGCTGATGGCCCGCGACTTCCCGGAGTTCGACCTGGCCACCCTCAAGGAGCCCGAACGCCGGGTCGACCGCAGCCTGCTGAAGACCGGCGAGCTGACCCTGGTCAACGTCTGGGGTGAGTGGTGCCCCGAATGCAAGCGGGAGATGCCGCAGCTGCTGGACCTGGCCGAGCGCCACGATATCCGCATGGTCGGAATCAGCTGGAAGGATACCCGGGAGAAGGGGCTGGGCTTCCTGGAGGAGTTCGGCGACCCCTTCGAGGTCAATATCTTCGATCCCGACAACGAGCTGGCCTTCGAGCTCGGTGTCTACGGTGCCCCGGAGACCTTCCTGGTCGATGGCGACGGGGTGATCCGCTATCACCATACCGGCTATATTGCGCCGGGCGACGTCAAGGAGAAGATCCTCCCGGAGGTGGAAAAATGGCGCTGATGCGACCCTCACTCGTGTTCCTGGCGGCCCTGCTGCTGCTGGTGCTGGCAGGCACCGCCCAGGCTGCCGGCATCGAGGTGCGCGAGTTCGATGACCCCGTGCTGGAGGAGCGCTACCGTGACCTGACCGCCTCGCTGCGCTGCCCCACCTGCCAGAACCAGGCGATCGACGACTCCGACGCCCCGGTCTCCGGCGACATGCGCGACCGTGTCTACGAGCTGCTCCAGGACGGCCGCTCGGACATCGAGATCCGCAATCACATGATGGAGCGCTTCGGCGACTACGTGCTCTACAACCCGCGGCTGGAGGGGCGCACCTTCCTGCTGTGGGGGCTGCCTGCCGGCCTGGCCCTGCTGGGGATGGTACTGGTGGCGCTGCTGGTGCGCTCCCGTCGCAACGCCTCGGCCCGGGCGCTCTCCGACGAGGAGCGCGCCCGCCTGGATGCCCTGATCAACCGCGAGAGAACCGAATGACCCTGCTGTGGATCGCCTTCGCCCTCCTGCTGCTGCCGGCCCTGTGGCTGCTGGTGGCCCCCCTCAAGCGGGCGCGTGCGGTGCATGACGCCCAGCGCGACCATGAAGCCAACGACCGTACCAACGAGCAGAACGTGGCCATCTTCCGGCGTCGCCTCGCTTCCCTGGAGGCCGCCCGGGACCGCGGTGACATCGATCCGGCACGCTTCGAGGAGGATCGCCTCGAGCTCGAGCGCAGCCTCCTGGAGGACACCGAGCGCTTCAAGCGCGCCCCGCTCAAGCCCTCCGCCTCCGGCCGGCTGGCGGTGCCGCTGGTGATGCTGGCGCTGGTGGCGATCAGCGTCTTCTGGTACCAGGACCAGGGCGCCGAGGGCGACCTGGCGCTGATGGCCGTGCGCGAGGAGGTGCGCGACCACCCCGACGGCTCCGCCGAGATGCTGATCGAGCGTCTCGAGACGCAGGCCGCCCGGCAGCCGGACAACCCCAACGTCTGGAGCATGCTCTTCCCGCTCTACCGCGACGGTGGCCAGGGGAACGAGGCGATCGATGCCCTGGAGCGGCTGATCGCGATCGAGGGGCGCGAACCACAGCTGCTGGCCGAGCTGGCGCAGCTCGAGTTCTTCGTCGCCGGTCGCCGCCTCACCGACCGTGTCCAGGCGCTGGTCGACGAGACCCTGGAGAAGGACTCCAGCGAGCCCACGGTGCTGGGCCTGCTGGGTATCGAGGCCTTCGATCGCGGCGCCTACCAGGAGGCGATCGACCAGTGGCGGCGGGCCATCGCCGGGATGGACGACCCCGCCTCCGGCGATGCCCTGCGCGAGGGGATCCGGGTGGCCCAGCAGCGCCTGGGCCAGGAGCCCGAGGGTGACGTGGCGGTGGAGGAGGAGCCCCAGGGGCCCGGCATCCGCGCCCGCGTCAGCCTGGACGAGGAGCTTGCCGGGCGTCTCGACGACGACACCCCGGTGTTCTTGGTCGCCCGGGACATGAACGGCGAACTGCCGCCTTTGGCGGTGGCGCGCCTGACCCTGGGGGACCTGCCCACCGAGCTGGTCATCGATCGTCGCCACGCCATGTCCGACGAGGCCGACCTCGGTCAGGTGGAGCAGGCGCGCCTGGTGGTGCGTGTCTCCGAGGGGGGGCAGGCCCAGCCCGAGCCCGGCGACATGTTCGGCCAGCGTGACGGCGTCGCCGTGGGCGATACCGACGGTGAACCGGTCGAGGTCGTGATCGACAGCATCGTCGACTGAACGGAGTGGACCGCCCCCGATGCGCCTGACCTCGATCCGCCTGGTGGGCTTCAAGTCCTTCGTCGACCCGGTCACGGTGCCCTTCGATGGCAATATGACCGCCATCGTCGGGCCCAACGGCTGCGGCAAGTCCAACATCATCGACGCCGTGCGCTGGGTCATGGGTGAGTCCTCCGCCAAGACCCTGCGCGGCGAGTCGATGGCGGACGTCATCTTCAATGGCTCCACCGGCCGCAAGCCGGTGGGCCAGGCCGCCATCGAGCTGCGCTTCGACAACCGCGACGGCACCATGGGCGGCCCCTATGCCCAGTACGCCGAGATCGCGGTGAAGCGCCTGGTCACCCGTGAGGGGCAGTCCAGCTACTTCTTCAACGGCCAGAAGTGTCGCCGTCGCGACATCGCCGACCTCTTCCTGGGCACTGGCCTGGGGCCGCGCTCCTACGCCATCATCGGCCAGGGCATGATCTCGCGCCTGATCGAGGCGCGCCCCGACGAGCTGCGCGCCACCCTCGAGGAGGCCGCCGGCATCTCCAAGTACAAGGAGCGGCGCCGCGAGACCGAGAACCGCATGCGTCGCACCCAGGAGAACCTGGAGCGCCTGGAGGATATCCGCGAGGAGCTCGACAAGCAGCTCGAGCGCCTCAAGCGCCAGGCCGAGGCCGCGCGCCGCTACCAGCAGCTCAAGAACGAGGAGCACCGCGTCAAGGGCGAGCTGGCGTTGCTGCGGGCCCGCGCCCTGCGCGCCAGCCAGGGCGAGGAGGAGGGCCGGGTCGCCGAGCTGGAGACCGCGGTGGAGCGCGAGGTGCTGGGGCTGCGCCAGTGCGAGACCCGCCTGGAGGAGGCCCGCGCCGACCACGACCGCCTGGCCACCGAACTCGACGCCGAGCAGGCGCGCTTCTTCGAGACCACCACCGCCATCGCTCGCCTGGAGCAGGACCTGGAGCACGCCCGCGCCCGCGACGCCCAGCTGGCCCGGGACCTCGAGGCCGCCCGCCGCGAGCTTGGCGAGCTCGACCGCCTGGGCGAGGACGACGGCGAGCGCCTGGCGGGCCTCGACGAGCGCCTGGCGACCCTGGTGCCCGAGCGCGAGGCGCTGGCCGAGCGCCTGGAGGAGCTGGAGGCGGCGCTGGAGGAGGCCGAGCCCGAGGCGGAGGAGGCCGATGCCGCCTGGGAGGCGTTCAGCGAGCAGTGGCGGGAGGCCAGCCGCGAGGCCGAGCGCGGCCAGGACCGGCTGCGGGAGCTGGAGTCGCGGCTCGAGCGCCTGGAGGGGGAGCTGGCCCGGCGGCGCCAGCAGCAGCAGGAACTGCCCGACCTCGGCGCTCTCGCCGCCCAGCGCGAGGAAGCCGGCGAACGCCTGGCCGAGCTGGCACTGGAGCGCGAGGCCCTCGAGGAGCGGCGCGAGGCCCTGACGCTGGAGCGGGAGAAGGCCCGCCAGGCGGTGCAGCAGGCGGAGACGGCCCGTGAGGCCGCCCGTCAGCGTCGCAGCGAGCTGGCCGGCGAGCTCGCCTCGCTGGAGGCGCTGGTCGAGGCGGGGCTCGCCGACCACGACGAGGCACTCGACGCCCACCTCGCCGACCACGAACTGGCCGATTCGCCGCGTCTGGGCGAATGCCTCGAGGTGGCCGCTGGCTGGGAGGAGGCCGTCTCCTGGGTGCTGGCCCCCTGGCTGCGCGCACGGGTGGCCCCCCTGGAGGGACGCGCCGCGGCCCTGGCCGCGGCGCCGGCGGAGCTGGGGCTGGTCGAGGCGCGCGAGGGCGAGGCCCTCGAGGCGAGCCTCGCCGCCCGGGTCTCGGGCGCCGGCGCCGCCTCGGGCTGGCTGGCGGCGATTCGCTGCGTCGAGCGCCAGGAGGACGCCTGGGCCCTGCGCGAGTCGCTCTCGCCCGGCGAGAGCCTGATCACCCCGGACGGCCTCTGGCTGGGCCGCGGCTGGGCGCGTCGGCGGGGCAGCGGCGAGGGACCGGACGCCCTGCTGGTCAGCCGGCGGCGCGCCGAGGAGGTGCGCGACGAGCTCGCGACGGTAGATGCCCGGCTCGCCGAGGAGGAGGCGCGCCTGGAGGCGGCCAGGGAGCAGGTGACGCAGGCCGACGACGCCCTCGAGGCGTGTCGCGGCCAGGAGCGTGAGCTGGACCGGCGCCACCAGCAGCTCGCCGTCCAGGACAGCGGCCTGGCCAGCCGCCTCGAGCATCTGCAGGGCCGCGCCGAGGAACTCGACCGGGAGCTCGCCGACCTCGCCGAGTCCCGCGAGGAGGCGGTGCTCGCCATCGACGAGGCGCGGGAGTCCTGGCAGGCCGCCATGGCCCGCCTGGAGGAAGGCGCCGAGCGGCGCGAGCGCCTGGAGCGCGAGCGCCAGGCGGCCCGCGAGCGGCTGACCCAGCTACGCGGACAGCAGCGTCCCTTGGCCGAGCAGATGCAGCGCCTCGCCCTGGAGCAGGAGCGCCTGGCCGCCGAGCGCGCGGGCCTGGCCGAGCAGCAGGGGCGCGCCGGCGAGGCGCGCCAGCGCCTTGAGGGCCGCCTCGAGGAGCTCGAGGAGGAGCGCGAGCGGCTGCGCGAGCCCGAGGAGGAGCGTCGCGAGCGGCTCGAGGCGCTGCTCGACCGCCGCGAGCGCGAGGAGCGCAGCCTCAACGCCGTGCGCGCCCGTGCCGCCGAGCTGGTGGAGCGGCTGCGCGAGGACGAGCAGGCGCGCCAGGCCCACGAGCGCACCCTGGAGGGCATCCGCGAGCGGCTGCAGGAGTCGCGCCTGCAGGTCCAGGCGCTGCGCCTCAAGGCCGAGGGGCAGGACGAGCAGCTGCGCGAGCTGGGCCACGACGAGCACGCGCTGGTCGAGGCGCTCGATCCCAACGCCACCGAATCGGCCTGGCAGGGCCGCCTCGAGGAGCTCGGCGAGCGCATCCGCCGGCTGGGCGCCATCAACCTGGCGGCGATCGAGGAGTACGACCAGCAGGCCGAGCGGCGCGACTACCTGGAGGCCCAGCACGCCGAGCTCAGCGAGGCGCTGGAGACCCTCGACCGGGCCATCCGGCGCATCGACCAGGAAACCCGCAGCCGTTTTCGCGACACCTTCGAGCGAGTCAACGCGGGTCTGCAGTCGCTTTTCCCGCGAGTCTTCGGTGGGGGAACCGCGTGGTTGACGCTGACCGGCGACGATTTGCTGGAGACCGGGGTGGCGATCATGGCGCGTCCGCCGGGCAAGAAGAACACCACCATTCACCTTCTCTCGGGAGGCGAAAAGGCGTTGACCGCCCTGTCGCTGGTTTTCGCCATCTTCCAGCTGAACCCGGCCCCGTTCTGCATGCTCGACGAGGTGGATGCGCCGCTGGATGATGCCAACGTGGGACGCTATGCGAAGCTGGTGAAGGAGATGTCCGAGAGCGTCCAGTTCATCTATATCACCCACAACAAGATCGCCATGGAGGCGGGCGAGAGGTTGATGGGGGTGACCATGCAGGAGCCGGGGGTCTCCCGTCTGGTGGCGGTGGATGTGGAGGAGGCCGCCGCCCTGGCAGAGGCCTGAACGCTTGAAGGAAGGCCCGAAAACGGGTAACAAGGAAGCGTGACATGCTGCAACGCATGGAAGCAGGGGGATCATCGAAGGGCGATTGCGAAGGGTACTCGACGCCTTGCGCGACGAAACGCCAAGGCTTGACAAACAAAAAAGTGGCCCTTTTTTCGGCAATCGCGCTATGCTGGTGACGGACAACCATCAGGCATGGCGCCCTAGCAAAGGCTGACGACCCATGGAACTTAGAGAGTGGCTGATCATCCTGGGGTTGGCGCTGGTGACCCTCATCGTGGTGGATGGAGTGCGTCGCCTGCAGCGCCAGCGACGCATCCCTCGTCTCGATGAGGTGGCGGAAGACGCCCACAGCATCGACCCCGACGCGGCGGCCCGCGAGGCCGAAATCAACTGGGAGCTGCCCAACGGAGGGGCGCGAGTCGTCAGGCCCGCGGATTACAGCAGCGTGCAATCCAAGCCCAAGCTGCAGCGTCAGGAGCATCCCGGCCCTTCGCGTGTGCTCTCCAGCTGGAAGGCGGCCAGCGCCGGCGAGTCCGACGCCACGCCTGAGCCGGCGGCCTCCGGGGCCGCTGCCGGCCGGTCGGCGAGCGCCGTGGCTTCCTCTTCCGGTCGAACCGACGAGCAGGCGCGCCCGACCGCCGACCACTCGGCCGCCGCAGAGCCCGTGACCCGGGTGGCCGACCCCGCGGAAGAAGAAGCGCCGGAGCGCGAGGCGAGGACGGCATCGCCCGCCGAGTCTCGTCCCGAGGCCGCCGAGGAGGCGCGTCGCGAGCCGACCCTCTCGGCGCTGGAGGATGACGAGGCGGCAGTGGACCCGGCGCCGGGTGCCGGCGAGGCGACCGACCCGACCCTCGCCGCCGATCCCCGGGATCACGAGGAGTACGATGACGTCGAGCGCTACCGCCTGGTGGACCTCGACGGCATGGGCGACTCCCTGAAGAGCGGTTCGAAGCGCGTGGGTGCCTCGGTGCAGCGTTTCGGCGCCTCCCTGCAGAAGAGCCTGGCCGAGCGGCGCGAGCAGAAACGTCGCGAAAAGGCCCGCCGCGAGGAGGAGAGGACGCTTCGCGCGGCCGAGCAGGCCGAGCAGCGGCGCCAGTCCGACGCCGCGTCGGCGCGGGCCGCCGCGGAGGCCGAGCGTCAGAGGCAGCTCGAGGCCGCCAGCGAGGAGGAGGATGGCGATCCGCTGTTTGCCCCCGCGCGTCCGGCGCCCAGGGAGGCCGACGCGGCCCTGGCCCCGGAGGAGGCGGCCCTGGAGGCGTCCCGCCAGAGCGACAAGGTGCGGGTCCATCCGGTGCTCGAGAAGGCGCTCCGGCACGATGTCAGCGCCGAGCATGCCCGCCTCACCCTGAGCCAGGCCGAGGAGATCATCGTGATCTCGGTGATGGCCCGTGACCACGAGGGCTTCTCCGGCACCGCCCTGCTCGATCTGATGATGGCCTGTGGGCTGCGCTACGATCGCGACATGGGAGTCTTCCACCGCTTCGAGACCGAGGACCCCGAGAGCCGGCTGCAGTTCTCCATGGTCAATGGGGTCAAGCCCGGTACCTTCCCCATCGAGGCCATGGACGACTTCCAGACCCCGGGCATCACCCTGCTGATGCCGCTGCCGGGAGCCGAGGACTGCGGCGCCGCCTTCGAGGCCATGGTCGAGACCGCCATGGTGATCGTGCGCCATCTGGGCGGCGAGCTGAAGGACGAGCACCACAGCGTGATGACCGCCCAGACGGTGGAGTTCGCCCGCCAGCGCGTGCAGGAGTTCGTGCGCCGCAACCGCCTGCACCGTTACCAGGCCACCTGAAGCCGCATGCTTTGCGGGCCTCGCCCGGAGCCCAAAACCTGAAGCTGGAAGACAACCCCCGTGAGCTGGCCCCACGGGGGTTGTTGCTTTGGTATGCTAGTCGACCTGTTGCCTTCGAGCTTCGAGCTTCGAGCTTCGAGGCCACCGCCAAGGACCGAGAACCAGGA